>JAGWBY010000005.1:71930-79791 GCA_021295675.1 Candidatus Latescibacterota bacterium
CAGCACCAGTTGGGTCGGATTCTTGATCGCCAGACTCAGGAACATATCCTCGCCGCCGCGGCCCGGACGCCATTCCGACGCCTGCCGCCACAGCGGTTTGTAGTTGTCGTCGTAGTAGGCCGCTCCCCCCTTGCACATCACCACCTCCACCCCCCATTCGGCAAACTTGGGAAAGTCACCGCGACAAGTGCTCGCGTCTTTTTTGCCCAAGTCAATATCGTCGATCACGAAGCGGGGATGGGTCAGATTTAACCCCAGCATATCGCATACTGTATGCGGCCAAATGCGGCCGGAAGGCAATCTCATGGTCATCTTATTCACCGAGCGCTTGGTCGAAATCCCGGCGGCAATCGGCCAAAACCTGCGCCAAGGCAAAATCGCCGCCATACGCCAGCATCTGCGCTCCTTGGGCGCGGTATTTGGCCAGCAACTCGGGAGTGCCGGCGGGTATCCCCCAAGCTTTGCCGTGTTTTTGCGCCGCCGCCGCGACGTTGGCGACGGCCTGATCGAGATCGACATCCCCCCCGGCCAACCCGAGCCGCAACCCCAAATCCGCCGGGCCGACGAACAGCCCGTCCACCCCCTCGACCGCGGCGATTTCCTCGACATTGGCCAGCGCTTGCGGGGTTTCGATCTGCAAGACGACGAAGGTCTCGCGATTGGCGTCGTCGATATAGGTACTGCCCTCGTGCCATACGTCGAGACCAAAATCGGCATCCAAACCCGCCCCATCCAAACCGCGATTGCCCAATGGTGGGTACTTCACCGCCGCGACGATCTGACGCGCCAAGTCCGCATCGGAAACCAGCGGCATCATCAGACCGGTCGCCCCGTCTTCGAGATAGCGGTAGAGACGGGTGCGCTCAAGCGTCGGGGCCCGCAACATGCAATCAATATCGCAGGCGCGACACAAGGCCAACAGGCCCTGAACCTCGCGTTGATCCATCGCCCGGTGTTCCAAGTCGAGCCAGATGCCGTCATAGCCGTTGTGGGCGGCATAGCGCACGAAGAACGGCAGATAATGCCCGAGGCCACAAATGCGGGCACACTGCCCCGTGCGCATTTTGTCCAAGACTTTGCTCTTTCTCATATTCCCCGCTTTGATAGAGGGTTGCGTTGTGCCAATAGTATATTACCGCAAATACGCCTGCTCCACCTTCGCAAACGCCTCGGCAATATTCGCCACCTCCCGCGCGGCAAAATTCTCGTGAACAACCGCAGCAACGGCATTGGGACAGGGGAACTCTGCATTGCGGTTTCCCCGATACGCCGGCAATCCCCACGGATAGTCGCTACCTGGAAAGACCTGCCGCTCCTTAAACCATATCATCTCAGAGGGGATATAGCGGTACGTGGCCGTCAGCGGAATGCCCTCGGCGGCCACGGCCCGGGCAAAGCCGTCTTTGTCCACCCGCAGCTTGAGCTTGTCAGCATCTACGTGGAAGCGCATAAACCAGTACACCCCCTCCGACTCGGCCACCTGCCATCCCAACCGCACCGACTTGCACTCGGCAATGGCCTCTTCGATTTGCGCCGCTACCTGCCGTCGTCTAGCGATCATCGCATCGAGCTTTCTTAGCTGCACCCGCCCGATGGCAGCAGCCAAGTCGTTGCCGTTGAGATTGAGCCCAGCGCGCAGGTTAGAGGTCGCCTCCGTATTAAAGGGCTTGCCTCGGTCGGCAAAGCGCTTGGCCTCCCAGCAGAGTTCTTCGTCGCGGGTAAAAACCACCCCACCCTGCGGACCCGTTGCGTGGTGCTTGCCACTCATGGTCGAAAAAGCCGCCGCCGTGCCCAACGATCCCGCTAACTGCCCCTTATAGCGCGCCCCGTGGGCCTGGGCGCAATCCTCGATGACCGGTATGCCGCGCTCCTCGGCCAGCGCCAAAATCGGCGTCATATCCGCTGGTTCGCCGGCAATGTGTGTGGGGCGTCAGCACCGCCGCGATCTGCTCCGCCCCGGCGTTGAACGATCCCGGTGCGGCATCGGCAACCACTGGCACTTGGCACAACAACGCCGCGGGCATCGCCCCACCCGGATCGGTAATCGGCGGAATCACCACCTCGCCAGCCGCTTCTAGCTTTAGAGCTCCCAATGCCGCGTAAAGCGCCGAGGTCCCCGAGTTGACCAAATCGGCGTAGCCACCTCCCATGAATGCGGCGAACTCCCGCTCATAGG
This sequence comes from Candidatus Latescibacterota bacterium, assembly GCA_021295675.1. Next base: position 74,107 of record JAGWBY010000005.1, read on the forward strand.
ACAATTCCTCTGGACCACTGTAGCCGATTGCATTACCGCTCTCCTGCGCTTCAGAGAACAGCCGCAGCGCGACCTGACGCTCCTCATCCCCAAAAAGATACCGTTTGGGAAATGGAGTCTCTCGGACCTTGGGTCCCCCATCTATTGCCAACATTATAAATTTCCTTTTTCGACCTTTCTCGACGGTATGCCACTGGCGCTAGTCAGAGACACGCCGGTAATTTAGCGAGATCGCACCACTCGCCGCCCATAATAGTACACCACTACTGATTTGCACAAAAGACACGACCCCTACTCCAGCCTGCGCGTCCCGCTCTTCCGGCGTTATCTCATCGCCTCCTCACTGGTGCGGATGGGTACGGCCGCCCAAGGTTTGGCCATCGGTTGGGAGGTGTACGACCGCACTGGCCAAGCGCTCTCCCTCGGCATGGTCGGCCTCGTCCAAGCCATCCCCATGCTGCTGTTGACCCTGCCCGCCGGGTATCTAGCCGACGTCTTCGACCGCCGCAAACTGATGATGCTTAGTCTAGCCGGAGCGACGCTCGCCTCGCTGGCCTTGGCCGTCTTTAGCTGGTACCAGATGCCTATCCTCTGGATGTACGTGCTGCTCTTTTTGGACTCGTCCTTCCTCCGCCTAGGCTGGCCCGCACAACGAGCCATTGCGCCCTTGCTGGTGCCAGACGCGCTCTTTGAAAACGCCGCCAAGTGGGCAACCAGCTTGCAGCAGATCATCGGCATTGCCGGACCAGCCATCGGTGGTTTTGTCATCGCCTTCAATCTCCAAGCCGCCTATGTCCTCAGCGCCATTTCCTCCGCGGCCTTCATCCTCTTCCTCAGCACCATGATCTTGCCGCCCGCCCCGCGCATCCAAGGGGGCAATATGTTCGCTCAAATCGCCGTTGGGCTGCGCTTCGTCCGCGACCAGCCACTCCTCCTCGGCGCGATCTCGCTCGATCTGTTCGCCGTCCTCTTAGGCGGCGCAGTGTACCTCCTGCCCATCTTCGCCCGCGAGATCATCGACCTCAGCTCCGTCGGCCTCGCACCCGAAGCCGCACTTGGCTGGCTGGTCGCGGCCCCCGCCATCGGTGCCACCATCACCGCCTTGGCCATCGCTCATTTGCCGCCTATTCGCCGCTCTGGCAAGACCCTCCTCTGGTGCGTGGCTGGCTTTGGGGCGGCGACCATTCTCTTTGGCCTGTCGCAAAACTTTTGGTTTTCGCTGCTGATGCTGGCGCTGACTGGTGCCTTCGACAACGTCAGCATGGTCATCCGCCGCGTCATCTCGCAGATGGGCACGCCCAACGAGATGCGAGGCCGGGTCCAGGCCGTCTCCGCCATCTTCGTCGGTGCATCCAACGAGATCGGCGGCTTTGAGTCCGGGCTGGTGGCCCAGCTTTTCAATCCGGTCTTCTCCGTCGTCAGCGGCGGCATCGGCACGTTGCTGGTCGTCGCCGCTTGGACGGGCCTTTTTCCCTCGCTGAGAAACTTGGGCAGCCTCGCGTCGCTGACGGGCCAGCACTCGGCCAAATGAGAGATTGGCGCTTGCTAGTTTGAACCCTTCACGCGTCCTGCCAAATTTGTTATAGATATAGGTATTGTCACCCAATCGCAGGAGGTCCCATGAAATTCGTCCGCACCATTGTCGCCATACTGGCTGTACAACTAGCTCAAGATGCTCATGGGCAGATTGCGGTCTCAGGCACCGTGGTTTCGGCTGAAACCGGCGATACCTTACCGGGCACAACGGTCGTCATTGAGGGCACATCCATCGGGACGATGACCGACCAAGACGGAGCCTATTCGATTGACCTTCGGTCGCCGGAGGACATTCTAATTTTTTCCTTTGTGGGATTCCGGCCAAAGCGACTGGCGATAAGTCTAGGCGTCACCACGCTTGATGTTCGTTTGGAACCGAGCGTCGTCGGCCTCGAGGGAATCAGCGTCGTTGCCGAGGAACCTCGAATCTTCGCGAGCAACGTCGTCGCCGAGCCGATGATCCTGCAGCAGTCGAACATCACCAGCGTGACGTCGGTGGTCGACAACCTGCCCGGGGTATCCATCCAAGAGGGTGATGCGTACGGCTTTGACGACTGGTCGAGCAACGTCGCCGTGCGCGGCTTTCAGGTGACCATCAGCGAGGCGCAGATCGGCACGACCATCGACGGGTTCCCCAACGGTACATCCGACTACTTCAGCGGTGCCAAGGCCAACCGGTTCATCGACCCGATGAACCTCGGCGGCGTCGAGGTGTCCCAGGGGACGGCCGACATTGCCTCCCGGTCGGTCGAGGCGCTGGGCGGCACCTTCAACTACCTGACAGACGATCCGGCGGCTGAGCGGACCTACACTACATCGACTACCATCGGCGAGAACGAAGGCCAGCGGTTCTACATGCGCCTCGACACCGGGCCGCTGTTCGGCCGTGAGGCCCACGCGTGGATCGCCGCGGTCCGACAGGAGGCGACCGACTGGGTGCAGGGTTCGGCGCGGAACGAACGGGAGCACGTGGCCGCCAAGCTGGTCTCGTCGCACAGGCACCTCGATCTCACCGGCCATATCTCGTATGACAGCATCCACGAGGACGCCTACCAGCGGCTCTACAGCGAGGGCGACTTCAGGGCGAACCCGCGCTGGGACCGCCTGGTGGGCGACTGGCCGGGTGTCCCGTACCTGAATCAGTTCTACCGGCCCGGCTGGCAGACCCGGCGGAACAACACCTTGGCCTACCTGAAGGCGGACTGGTCGCTCGACGCCATATCCATGAGCGGCGGACTCTATTTCCATCGCAATCGGGGCCGCGGCGATTGGCTGCCCCCCTACATCGTCGACGTCACCGACGACGGCGGTGGCCCAGAATCGGAGCTGATGGGCCGGCCACCAGTGCAAGGCGGCACCCAACTCGGGCTGATCCGCTTCGTGAACCGGGACGGCGTCGCCGTCGGGCCGGTCGCCGGGTGCACGTCGTCCTACATCTTCAACTACTACGGAGCGGGCGGCCCAGAGGTCGATCCTGCGTGCCACCCGGATGCTACTGCGGTGCAGTCGTACCGCCACAGCCACTATGGGAAGGACCGCGTCGGCATCACGCTCGACGAAGAGTGGTTCACCACCATCGGCACCGCCGGCAGCACACTGCGCGCCGGCATCTGGTACGAGGACTCGCGGCGGTACCTAGGCCGGGACTGGCATCAGATGCTGGATCCGACGCTCAGCTTCGACTGGAACGAGCAGGCCTACTGGCACCAGTATGAGTGGGATTGCCCGCAACATATCTTCAAGTGGTACGCCGAGGAGACGATCTTCGCCGGCCCGTTGTCCCTGAGCGGCGGCGTCAAGCAGTTCCTAGTCGGCGTGTCGCGCGAAGACCAGTTCAACGTCGACCCGGACCTCGAGGTCGATTCGGATTCGGATCTGCTCTTCTCCGGCGGCATTACATACGAGACGCCGGTCGAGGGCCTCGACCTGTTCGCCGGCTATTCGGAGAACTTCAGGGCGATCAGCGCTACGCTCCTCGAGGTGCCGGGCCGGAGCCTAGATCTGCTTGAGCCCGAGACCGCCTCGAACATCGACGTCGGACTGCAGTACGCGGGAGAACGGCTGGCCCTGAGCGCCACGTGGTACACCATCGACTTCGAGAACCGCATCTTCTACCTCGGCCCAACGACGGCCGCCGGTCCCAACTACCTCATCCCGGGCGGCGGTGCCTATTTCAACGCCGGCGGCCTCCAAACGAACGGCTTGGAGTTTTCGGCAACGGTGCGGATGCCGCAGCAGATATCCTTCTACACGGCCGCCACACTCAACAACTCGGAGTATATCGGAAGCGGTGATCCCCTCGTTGACGAAAGCCAGAACATCGTTGCGGGGACCGACGTCACCGGCGTACCAGACAAGCTGTGGGTCGTCTCACTCGATCGGACCGGGCCTTTCCGCACGGGACTGACGGCCAAGTACACATCGTCGCGGCGCGTCAGCCTGACGGCAGACTGGTACACGGACGCCTATTGGCTGGCGGACGCGTATGTCAGTTTCTCCGGCGAGGCGCTGGGTCCTTTGCTCCGATCGACGGAGTTTTCGCTCGTGGCCAACAATCTGCTCGACAGGGCCTATCTGTCCGCTATCACCGAGAACGCGGCCTAGCTCGGCGCGCCGCGGACGGTTTCAATGACCGCGACCGTTTCTTTTTAAGCGAAGCGCGAAGGGACGAGAATCGTACGCCTAGTTGACAAAATTAGCATTGCAAATTACAATGTGTAATACATTTTATGGTATGCGGTCGAGAGGGCTGTGATATTCACGGTCCGTTGTGGACAGGTTCCACACTCGGCTGCGTTTTTTTTGCAACGAATGACACCCCGCATCCTAGGAAAAGTATGTATCTCGCTTATGTTGACGGGTCTGGCTCGGTCAAAAATCCGAACGAGAAGTATTTCATTCTCGGTGGTATTTCCGTATTTGAGCGCCAAATATTTCATTTGATTAAACGCATCGATGAATTCATTGAGTCTTTGAACCTTGGACCTCCTGAAGAGATAGAACTTCATGCCAGTGTTATGGCAAACGGTAGGGAGAAGCCTTGGAAGGGGGTTCCACGGAGAGTGCGCCTACAAATTATCGAAAATGCTCTGGAAATTATCCAAGAAAGCCACCAGAGCGTTAGTCTGTTTGCTATTGCGGTTCACAAGGCACAACGCGCACCCAATGACCCGGTTGAATACGCTTTTGAAGAGATATGCAATCGTTTTAATCTTCAGCTACAGCGCATCTATTATCGAGCAAGAAAAAAGGAAGAAGGAAAGCATCGTGGCCTTGTCATCATGGATAAGTCGAGCTATGAGAGCGCACTTCAAAGCCTTGCCCGTATATTTCGCGTTCAGGGGACGCGGTGGGGGAATCTCCGCAATTTAGCGGAAGTCCCATTGTTCGTCGATTCGCAGGCTTCGCGAATTATCCAGATTGCCGATCTTGTTGCTTGGGCTGTTTGGCGTAGATACGAATTTCAGGATACCAGATACTTTGACAAAATCGTCTCTAGGTTCGATTCTGAAGGAGGCGTTTTGCACGGGCTTGTTCATTTTGGTCCCAAGGACGAAAATTGCCACTGCCCCGCGTGCCTCTCGCGCGCTGTCCGTGATGCGACGGTCCAATAAGCCCACTTTTCCATTTTAGACGGCGTTACCGCTTCGTCTCGTAGCGGAGTTCGATATTCAGATCGACTCTTTTTTATCAGATGCCGTCTAACTGCTTGTATCTGGACCGCGCGTGCCCTGCGCTGAAAGTGCCGACAGTGCCCCACGCCCGAGACCCAGCATCTGGTATCGCCGCAGTTCCAACCCGGCCCCAAATGACTTGCGCCCCGTAGCCCAAGCAAATAGTATAGACCGCGACCCAGCAGACGCCGCCAAACACAGGGAAGAGACATGAAGAAAAAACTTTTCATCACCGGTGCCGCCGGCAAAGTCGGATCCGGCCTGCGCCGTCACCTCAAAGACCGCTACGACTTTCGCCTGCTCTTCCATCGCAACATCCCCGAGGTCGAACCAAACGACGAAATCGTAGTCTCCGACCTCGCCAACTTCGAGAACATGGTCGAGGCCTGCGAAGGTATCGACACCATCGTCCACCTCGGCATCGCCATCGTCCAGCGGGGCTATCCGCGCACGCGCTACAACCAGATGATCATGG
>JAGWBY010000005.1:79808-83406 GCA_021295675.1 Candidatus Latescibacterota bacterium
TCAACAAGGTCCCAGTCGTCGTCTTTGCCAGCACCAACCACGTAACGGGCTTCTACGAGCAAGAAGGCATCTACACCACCCCCGAGATGCCGATCCGCCCCGACAGCATGTACGGCGTCAGCAAGGCATTTGGCGAGGCCCTCGGCCGCTTTTACTACGACGAGTACGGCATCTCCTCCTACTGCCTCCGCATCGCCAACTACCCAGACACCGAGGAAGTCAACAGCAGTTATCCTCCCGGCGAAAACCGCTGGCTCAGCGCCCGCGATGTCTCCGAGCTGACCGCCTGCTGCATCGAGGCCCCCCGGCCCCAATTCGGCATCATCTACGGGGTTTCACTAGGCGCGGACAAAAAGTGGGACCTCGCCAACGCCAAAGAACTCGTCGGCTGGGAGCCCCAAGACCGCGGCGCGCCCTCGCCGTGACGGATGTGGCCCACTTGGGCGGTGGCTACGCAGAGTCCGCACCCGACCCCGGCCCCACCGTAACAGCCCTCCTACAAGCGGCCCGCCCCGGCAGTCCGTCTTCCCGCCTCGTAATCTTGGGCGGGCCGCCCGGCGTCGGCAAAACCGCGGTCGCCCAAGCCTTTCTCACGCTCTGCCCAAACACCTTCCTCCTCGACAAAGACCAAACAGCCGCGGGTTTTATCCTCGAAGCGGCCGCACTGCGGGGCGACGCGCCCGACGCGGCCTACGGTGCTCCACACTACTGGCAAAAGCTCCGTCCCCTCGAATACGCCAGCACCCTCGCCGCAGCTTGCACTAACCTCGTCGGCACCCGCCACGTCCTCCTCGTCGGCGGCTTTGGCCCCGAACTAGGCGTGGACGCCCTCTGGGAAGATCTAGCCGCAAACATCGCCCCAGCCACCCTTTCCGTCCTCCACCTCGATCCGCCGCCCCTAGACATTTGGCGCACCCGCATGGCCAGTCGCGGCTCCCGCGCCGACGCTTCGTACTTTGCCCATCTCGCGCAGGCCCTCGGCAACCTTCCCGTCTGGGCCGGGGCCGTCCGCATCCCGACCGACGGCCCCCTACACTCGGTCGTCCAACGCGCCCTCAACGCCCTCGCCTGAAGGCGTGCGGGCGGTTGACTTTTTTTGGTTTTACCCTTTATTTCTTAAGATGTTATGTTAATCGTCCACAGTGCCTTAGGCTACTGCGTTCTCCTTGTCATAGCCTATCTCAGCGGCCACCACACTCGCTCCATTCCCTGGAAAACCATTGGCGTAGCCACGGTGATCCAACTTCTGTTGGCCGCCATCCTGCTGCAACCAGCCATTCGCTCGTTGGTCTTTGGCCTCGCTAGCGACTCGACGACCCTGCTCAAAAAAACCGCGCTTACCGCCAATGAGTCGCTGCTGTTTAGCGGTATGAGCGCGGAATCGTTCGTCCGCCAGCACGGACCGGTGGTCGCCCTTGAAATCGCGGCGATCCTCATCTTTGTGGCCTCGCTTTCGCGCGTGCTCTACCCCTGTGAAACTTCGCGGCACTTCGGGCGTTATATACTATCTCTAGCCTAGCTAAAGCGAAAAACAGATGAAGAGAAAAAAGACGACCTATCGCGCCCGGTTTGACGGCCACCGGCGGCTCGCTGCCGCCGTCATCATCCAAGCCGTTAAAGACATGCAGACCGCAGATTGCAACCAAGAGCGGCAGACGGCTATCGACTTCCTTGCAGGAGACATGTGGCCCTTTTCCGACGTGCTCGACCTGCCCTTAGACGGCCGCGCCCTCTGCGAGTACCTGCGCACCATGGAGATCGCTTCGATCGAACCTCTTGGCTGACCTGCGCAGAAGCGATATTTTCCTTGGTGCATCTAACCCGGAGACGATCCCGCATGGAACTTTCGCCCGCGCAGATTCGCTTCTTTAAGACCTTCGGCTACCTCTACTTCCCGCAGCTTTTTACCGCCGACGAGATCGCCTGGATCACCGAGGAGTTTGAGCACTCCATCCAAGCCCACGGCAATGGCGCGCAACACGACGGCAGCAAGCGCACCATGTTCGGCGGCCCCATCGAACACCGCGAGCGACTGTGCACCCTCGTAGATGATGATCGCATCGTTGGAATCTGCAACAGCGTCCTCGGCGAAAACTTCAACTACGCCAGCGGCGATGGCAACTACTACAGCGGCGATACCGGCTGGCATCCCGATGGCAATTGGGGCCAGCTTTTCTCGGTCAAAATCGCCTTCTACTTAGACGACCTGACCCGCGACACCGGCTGTCTGCGCATAATTCCCGGCAGCCACCACCCCAACCACTTCGTCCGCGCCGAGAGCATTGATCTCAACAACGCCGTGGAGTTATTCGGCATCGAGCCGCGCGACTTTCCCGGCCACCTCGCGCTCGAAACCACCCCCGGCGACCTCGTCATCTTCAACCACGACCTCTATCACGCCTCCTTTGGCGGCGACCAGCGGCGGCGCATGTTTACCATGAACCTCACCCGCCCCTGCACCAACGACGCCGACCTAGCTACCCTCAGGGACTATCTCAGCCGGCACTCTCCCGGCGGCTACCAAGTAGTAACCGGCGGCGGCATGTTCTATCCCACCATGATCGACACCGCCAGCCCGGAGCGCATGATTCACCTGCGCCAATGCGCCGAAGTCCACGACGAACTCTTCCCAGACCTGGCGCGGCATTGACGATCAGCCCGCTCGTGCAGATATTTTCTCTGCGCCCGTAGCTCAGTTGGCAGAGCAGCTGACTCTTAATCAGCGGGTCCAGGGTTCGAATCCCTGCGGGCGCACCATCTTTGCCAAAGGGGTTGCGGACGCCGTTTCCGCACTCCCTTCGGCTGCCAAGTCGCGCCTTCCCAGTGCCTTGCCCCATCCTTGACATTTCTCGGTTCAAAGCCTAAAATAGCCTCGCGTTTTAGTCGCCTTAGCACCTCCCATCCCTAGCGCCATGGCCAACTCCATAGCCAAACTAGAAAAGGCACTCCGCCGCGACCCAGATTCCCCGCGCTTCGCTCGCCTCGCTGACCTCTATCTCAAACGCGGGCGCATCGAGCGCGCCATCGAACTGTGCCAAAAGGGCTGTGCGAATTTTCCCGATTACGCCACTGGCTTTATCGTCCTCAGCAAGTGCTATGAAAAACGGGGGGACTTAGAAGAAGCGCGCGAGGCCATGGGACAAGCTCTGCGGATCGACCCAGAGAATCCCAGCGGGTACAAGCGCCTCGCCTACCTTTTTGAGCAACTCGACGTCGCGCCATTGGTCTTGCAAAGCCTGCGCCAAGCCGCGTATTTCGACCCTTTCGACACCTCTCTAGCCGAGCAGATCGACCGCTTCGCCAGCCAAACCCACCAAGAAGCACCCGAACCCGAACCCGAAGAGGTCGCGGCCGTCGTTAGCGCGGCTCCGGTCGAAGTCACTCAGCCTCAAGCGCTGCCGCCAAACCAGTCGCCCGACGACCGCGACGACCTGTACGGCGACACCGACGACCGCGAACTGCTCCGCCTCTTGCAGGAGATCGAAGAGGAGGAAGCTGCCGAACCAGCGCCCGCACCGGAAGAACCACCCACCCCGGCCAAAAGCGAGCCAAGCACAGCGAAAAGCAAGCGCATTGCCACCACGACGCTGGCCGAGAT
>JAGWBY010000081.1:0-18717 GCA_021295675.1 Candidatus Latescibacterota bacterium
ACTGATCGCGGCGAAGGAGAAGCAATTTAAGTGGATGCTGAAAACTCTCATCATCGACCAACAGGATAATCCTGAATGGCGAAAGGTGACGTTGGATGATACTTGCGAGATTATCGTTAGCCCTGTCGACAAAAAGACCGTCGATGGAGAGTTACCTGTCAAATTGTGCAATTATACAGATGTCTATTACAATAATACCATTGATTCTAAAATTAACTTTATGGCTGCTACAGCTAAACCTTTAGAGATAGAAAAATTTTCACTCATTGAAGGTGATGTAATTATTACCAAAGATTCTGAAACACCTGATGATATTGGTGTTCCTGCCTATGTCAGAGAATCTATCTGCAATCTATTATGCGGTTACCATTTAGCAATTCTTCGTCCAAAGAAGCATACGATAGGAGAATATGTTTGTTATGCCTTGATTTCTCCGAGAGTGAAATATGATTTTTATAGATTTGCTAACGGAATTACACGCTTTGGTCTGACAATGGAATCCTATCAAAAAATTAAAATCTCTCTCCCTCTGCTTCCCGAACAAAAACGAATTGTAAATCTACTTGATACTACTAGGAAAGAAGTCGAAGTCCTCAAAAAACTCAATGAACAATACCGGACTCAAAAACGCGGCTTGATGCAGAAGTTGTTGATGGGAAAGTGGAGGCTGAAGACTGACTGGCAAGATCAACGTATTAACTGAAGGTAAAATCCATGACAAGAATTTTTATTTCTTATGCTCATAAAGATGAAGAACTGCGACAGGAACTAGAAAAACACCTCGCAGAACTTGAACGGCAAAAAATTGTCACTACATGGTCTGATGAACAAATACGGCCAGGAGAAGAATTAGATAATGCCATCGAAGAGGAACTGGAACGAGCAGATATTATCCTTCTTTTGGTTAGCCCAGACTTTCTAGCGTCAACATACTGCCGAGAGGTGGAAACAGTTAAAGCATTAGAGCAATCTTACGGCCATGTGACTGGCAGAGAGCACCGTTTGGTAGGCTTAAAGCTCTTCCAAAGGATGGAAAGCCGGTCGTACAATATCCTTCACGCGACGACGCATTCTTGGAAATAGCAAAAGCTCTGAGCGATGAAGCAGCGGCTCACAATAATAAAGCTCGGCTCTCCGCAGATTTAGATAATATTTGGCCGAACATGTTTTCTCGTCCTGATTTCCCAACGGAGCTCGTTGACCAGAAAATTAAGGATAAGACCGATAAACTCCGTAAATCCCGTTTTTTCGCAGATTTTGATAGGATTGACTTTTCATTAACACTCGCAGGAAAACTGACAGAAGGGGAACTTTCGAGTGGAACGAATTCAGTAAGAAGTCAAGCATTAGCTTGGTGTGTGCGAACTCTGTCACGTACTGAAGAATTAGACAAAGCAGAAAAGTATCTCGAGTACGCGAAGAAATTAGGGACTTGTCAGGAGATAGATATAGCAGACGCCTTTATATCGTCACAGAAAGGCGATAGAAAAGCTGCTCTAAGTTCTCTGGCTAATATCGACTTACCGATGTCTCGGTCCGCGGCGCTTATGATCGTTGCAAACCACGATGGCCCACAGGCAGCTATTGACTGGTTAAAGACAGTCAGTATAGACACCACTGATCTGGACCCTGATGGTAACTCGCCGATTGGGAAACAGCCCAGAAAAGTCTCGATGCGTTGACTGATGACGATCTTCGCGACGCTCCTGTTCTCCATCACATGGTAGCAATTACACACCTTCTTAAGGCAGTGCCTGCTGAATTGCGAGCCATTGTGCGTGACCAACCACCGTTTGAGGCGGCAGAATTTCCCCTTGACTCGGGTTCTGCTGGGATTAAAGCCCGTCGGTTAGCGCACCGTAGCTTTATCGACGCTGCGGAGGCTGCACGTCAACTAGGTTGTCCTCTTGCAGAGAGAATAGACGATGAGTATACACTTTGGCTTGAGCTCACGGATCCAGATCCCAATAAATGTGCCGAAGGAAGAATGCGACTGGAATCCAAACTTCGCTATCCCAAGATTGATCTATGTCTTGTTCGTTTTGGTCTTCAATTCGGAATAGAATTAGATAATAAGCTAGTCGAACAGGAGATCGAACGACAAGTTGCTCTCAACGGCGAAATCACTTTTGACTCTGCACTTGCTCGCTTTGCTCTTGCCTTCAAACAGAAGACCCCAGAGGATGCTGTGAACTATATCATCCGGTATCACAACGAGCTTGTCGGTCATATTGATAAGAAAATGATACTGTCTCTTCAAATCGAACTTTTTTCGCAGATAGGACAGCTTGATAAAGCAAATAAGCACTTGGACATTCTTTTAGAAGAAGGACTTTCTGAAGTAGAAGAGAGCCGACTTCGGAGAAGAATTGCCGAAACAGAAGGGATTGATCCAGTCGAGAGTCTTAAAGAACAGTTCAAGAAAACAGATTCCCTGATTGATTTGGGAAACCTTGTTAACGAACTCGAAACCAGAGATGATTGGGAAAGTCTTTGCGAGTATAGCGAGATTCTGTTTGGAAGAGCCCGTACTAAGCCTAATGCAGAGAAGTTCGCTAGTGCTCTGCACAAAGCACAGAAAAATAAACGACTTATAGAATTTCTGGATTCAAACAAGATGATTGTGGGACAATCTGATGAGCTGAAAATGATCTATTGCTGGACTCTGTACCTCGAAGGCGAGTTACTGAAGACCCGCTCCGAATTGGCCAAGCTAAGTAATGATTGGGATGATGAAACCTACCGCACATTACAGGTTAATCTTGCAGTCTCTTTGGGTGCTTGGAACTCTCTTTCTGAGTTTGTTGCTAGAGAGTGCAACGAAAAAAATAAAAGGAGTACCAAAGAGCTGATACGTGCTGCTCAACTGGCCCTTCATTTGGACTCTATCCCCTATGCGAAAGAATTGATATTTGCAGCGGCAGAGAAAGGAAAAGACGATGCTAATGTACTAGGAATAGCCTACTTTCTTGCAACAAAAGCCGGTTGCGAGGATCAAGAAACTATTCAGTGGATGTACAAAGCTGTCGCACTCTCTGGGGACGATGGTCCAATCTGGCAGATGCCCCTAAAAGAAATCTGGGGTCAGAAACAGGAATGGGAACGCCGAGAATCTGAAATATGGGATAAGTTAAGCCGTAGCGAGCTTCCGATGTTTCTCGCAGCACATTCTCTCAATAAATCTCTTAGCGATTTGATGCTTTTTCCGACTTTGGCGAATCCGAGAGAGAGGGATCCACGGAGGAGAGGTAATATCTCCGCATATAGCGGTCAGCGGCAACCGCTATCTCCCGATACTAGCAGACAGATTGGAATGGATGCAACCGCGCTGCTTACCTTGAGCTTTCTGGGCCTGCTTGATGAAGTATTGGACGCTTTTGATACAGTTCACATACCGCATTCAACTCTCGGTTGGCTTTTTGACGAAAAACAGAGGATTGCATTCCATCAGCCAAGTCGGATCAAGGATGCACATAAGATACGTGATTTGCTGGCCACTGGCGCTTTAGAAAAGCTCTCACCAAGTACTGTATCAGATAGCGACCTATCCGAACAGGTTGGAGAAGAACTCGCACTGTTTATCGCGGAGGCAGAAAAAGAGAGAACCGAAGACAAATCACAGCAAATTGTTGTTCAGCCGTCTCCGGTTCACCGAATCGGCTCTCTGATGGAAGAAGAAGCTGACTTAACAGCACACGCAACTGTACTGAGTAGTTGTCAATCTGTCGTGGATAAGTTGCAGCAAAAGGGTCGGATCACGGTGAATGAAGCACAAAAGGCACGAGCCTATTTGAAACTTCATGAGAAGCCGTGGCCCTATCAGCCAGAGATAGCTGATAGGGCAATATTGTATCTTGACGACTTGGCTGTAAACTATTTTCTTCATCTTGGGATGCTGGAAAAACTACAAGCTGCGGGCTTTAAAGCTATTATTTCGCCAACAAAGCAGTCTGAAACAAATCAACTAATTTCTTATGAAAGTATTTCTGGCGAAGCCAAGGATGCCATAGAACGCATACGGTCTGTCGTCAGTTCGGGGATAGAATCAAAAAAAATAAAGATAGGTAGGCTAACCAATGCGAATCCATCAGTAGATAGATCAATATCTGAACATCCAACTGCTACTCTCTTCCATTTGTTAAAGTATTGTGATGCAATCATTATAGATGACAGGTTCTTCAATCAACATAATAATTTTAATGATGGCGACGCATCTAAACCTATATTCTCAACGTTGGATATTATAGATTGGCTAGTTTCTATAGATACTAAGAAAATCGGAGAACGACGAGAGTACAGAACTCGGCTTCGTCAGGCCGGATACATCTTTGTACCCGTAAGCGAGGATGAACTAGTGCATTACCTTGAAGCCTCTTGAACTGAGGGCTATCCGAGAAAACCTTCTTTGTATTCGAATGAGAACCTGGCTTCAGATTCCAAAAGAATTCCCTTGGCTAAATAATTTGCTAATGGAGTTTATCCGAGTAATAAAGGGGCTGTGGAAAGCCGATGCTGATTTTTTGACTATAAAGGCTCGTTCTGACTGGCTTATAAATCAGATTGATATTCGGGGCTGGGCGCACAGCTTTGGTAAAGAAAACGGTGATAATATTGCCAAGACTGGACGCAGCGGCTATCTCCTATTGTTGCTTACGCCTCCGGTTGATGTGGCACGAGAAGTTCAAGACGAGTATTGGAGTTGGGTCCAAGGGAGAATTTTGAATCCGATAAAAGAAGAAGATTCCGATTTGTATTCTTGGATTGTTGAACAGCAACGAAGACTTATTGCAAGCGCAGCTAATATGGATATAACCGAAGAGGAAGTGGTATGATGAATAGTCCTTATGCTAGGTCTGCATTGGCAAAGATGGCTTTGGATCTCGCTCCACCGCTTATACGTGATACTTTGCTTGAAGAATCGGGCTTTCGAGAAGAGTACGGTTTTATACCGGATCCTATTCTTTCCTTTCCCAATTCGGGTGTTTCATTTCAACGTTCCAGTTTGTACGATGCTATCCGAAAGGTTCTTTCAGGTACAAAAGAAAAGAAAGTGACCAATACAAAGGGACAGAAGTGGCGGCTCAAGAAAATCAACAAGAATGGAGAGTTACCGAATCTCTCACTTTTTCGTGGTGAAAAGAGTTTTCCTCTGCCTGCTTTTGCGACACTTTCCCCAGATAAGGATACACGCCTGCGTTTCCTTGATAAAGTCGTTTCCGACGTCAATCTGCCCAATAATGCATCAGATCCATGGCGCAATATTCTTTCTGAACACGCTCTCGAAGATGACGAGCTTGATGCGTTTCAAAGTGAGTTTCTTGATACGCCAGTTGTAAAGGCACGTTCCATAAACAGAGATGTCAAGACCAGACAAGGGAGCATATCCTCGCTGGTTCCCACTTCACGTAGATATTTTGAAAGACTTGTGGGTGAATACGACGGAAGTGCTTCTATTCACTCTTATGCCTCTGGTAGCGGCAGAAAGTTCTTTAACCAATTATCTGCATGGCGACCCTATGATGGCTTTTTGTATAGTCTCTTTCTGTCATCACATGCTTCGCTAACAGAAGAAATCAATATCGATCAGTTGAATAGCCGGGATCTTGTACACGCTTTTGACTTCTTGGACAAGCATGGGGATAGAATCTCGCAGTTGGGTGCCATCGAAATTGGCTTACGCATTCTTCCGTCGAAACCTGAGATAGAACAGGCTCTTATCCGTCTCATTGAACAGATTAGAGGTGACGACGTTAATGGCCAAACGAGCGGTTTTAAGTTTCTCTCGGCATTGTTTTGCTTTGTAGATGGAACGTTATCGAGGACACGACTATTATCGGCGGAACCGCCTTTCTACAGAAGATTGGCTGCCTTATCACAGGCTGCTTTGATTCAACGTCAGCTTGTGAATATAGATATTGATATTGATCTATTCAGTGAAGAGACGTTCCGTAATCATGGAGGACAACATTATCTGCAATCCCTCGCCGATATGCGTTTGGAGCCTCGCTGGGATCCCGATTTTGCAACGGCTGCACAAATGAAAGCGGATTTCTTCGGCCGCATCCTGATCGCAGCAAAGAAATATGAGCAGAATATAACGGATAGCCAGATATATGACTTGATATTCGGAGATAGTGCCGGAAGCCTTCAATCTCTCAGTCATCCCTTCTACTCATATTTGCCTGGACCATTAGAGGGAACTGAAGACGCGCAGCATACTTTGCCTCCCGAATTCGCTGAGGTGATTGAGACACAACTTGGAGCAGAGAAAGTAGGACCATCATCGTTTCCTGCTCTTGTGAATTTCTCCTTGATTTACCGCATTGGCACCGATCAGGCTGAATTAGCGACAACGGCACTAAAGCGGTCTAACCATCATCTTCGGGACATAAAGGACAAATCGCAGCTTGTCGCCATATTGGGTGGATTATCTACGGTTGCCGCTGTTACGAGGAGTCCAGCGCTTGCAGACGAATTGCAGATTCTTGTCCGTAAATACGGACGCGATGCTACGTATAAGTTGTTTATCCAAGAGGCTATAAAGATTTGCCTAGTAGCCGCTGCAAGCCGTTCAGAACTGAGCGAATGGACAGAATTTGTCGGTGATTGGCTGACGGAACTTGCATTCGGCGATTTGAAAGACGATGAAGCACAAGAGTTCTACTTGAGTTTGAATTGGCTTTGTCACGTCGTTCCTGAGCTATGGGTCTCCTGCGGCAGAGCCGACGCCGCCTTGCTGGCATTTAACGCTAAATGATATTTGACGATTCACTCAATACACTGAGTAAAATTACTCATAGAACCAAGCAGAAATGACCTTCATCAGACCCCAAGCGTCCGAGCTAGCCCGGCGCTTAAAAGAACCCCGGCGATTCATTCAAGTCGTCTCGGGAGCAAGGCAGGTCGGCAAAACGACCCTGGCCTTGCAAGTCGCCGAGCGGAGCAAACTGCCCTATCACGTCGCCAGCGCCGACGAGCCGACCCTGCGCGGCACCGGATGGATTGAATCGCAATGGGAAGAGGCCCGGCTGCTGGCCGACAGCGCCAAAAGAAAAGGGGCCTTGCTCGTATTGGATGAGGTGCACAAAGTTCCGCATTGGGCTGAAACGGTCAAGCATCTCTGGGACGAAGACACCCGCAAAAAACAATCGGTAAAAACCGTATTGCTCGGCTCCGCCCCGCTCTTAATCGGCAGGGGACTGACCGAAAGCCTTGCCGGCCGTTTTGAAATCCTGCACATGCCGCACTGGAGCTTCCCCGAGATGCGGACGGCCTTTGGCTGGGATCTGCAACAATATCTTTTTTACGGTGCCTATCCGGGTGCTGCGCCTTTGATAAAACAGCCGTTCCGCTGGTCGCGCTACATAATAGACTCTCTCATCGAAACAACCGTCGCCCGCGACGTGCTCCTGCTCTCCCGCATTGACAAACCGGCCTTGCTACGGCGGCTGTTTGAGCTGGGCTGTGCCTATTCGGGGCAAATCCTCTCCTACACAAAAATGACGGGCCAGCTTCAGGATGCCGGGAACACGACGACGCTTGCCCACTACGTCCTCACCGGCTTGCCTAAATACGCCGGCGACACCGCACGGCGGCAGAGATCAAGCCCCAAATTTCAAGTCTTCAACACTGCGCTGATAACCGCCCAGTCCGGCATGACTCAGGCGGAAGCGTTTGCCGACCGCGAGTTTTGGGGACGCTTGACCGAATCCGCCGTGGGTGCCCACCTGCTCAACGCATCCGTCGGCGGGGAGTGCGAACTCTTTTATTGGCGGGAGCGCAACCGCGAAGTGGATTTCGTCGTGAAAAGGGGAAGGAAGCTGCTGGCCATAGAAGTAAAAAGCGGACGCACCACCACTTCACTTCCCGGCATGGAAGCGTTCGCCAACTCCTTCAAACCAGATCGCCTGCTAATAGTCGGGACAGGCGGCATTTCCCTTGAGCGGTTTCTCTCGAAGCCTGTAGGCTATTGGATAGATAGCTCAGAACGATAACCCATCTGTCCCATCTGCGTCCATCTGCGGATAAATTAGGAACAAAACCATGTCCACCTTCCCCTTCAGCGAAAAACACCTCTCCCAGATCCCCGCCCTACAACAGCTAATCAACCTAGGCTACCAGTATCTCCCCCCCACCCAAGCAATGACAGAGCGCGGCAGTCGCGCCTCCAACATCCTCTTGGAAAACATCCTACGCGACCAGCTCAAAAAAATAAACCGCATCCGCTACAAAGGCGGTGAATACCTGTTCAGCGAGGAGAACATTCAGTCCGCCATCCAGAAATTCAAGACCGTCCAATACGACGGCCTGCAAAAAACAAACGAAGCAATCTACGACCTGCTCACCCTCGGCACGGCGCTTGAACAAACCATCGAAGGCGATTCCAAAAGTTTTACGCTGAACTACATCGACTGGAAAAACCCCGCCAACAACGCATTTCACGCCGTAGCGGAATTCTCCGTCGAACGCGCCCGCAGCACAGAGACCGCAAGACCCGACATCGTCCTGTTCGTAAACGGCATACCCCTAGTCGTAATCGAGTGCAAAGCCCCCGATACGGATGTAGTACAAGCAGTATCCCAAACGATCCGCAACCAAGGAGACGAATACATCCCTCGGCTTTTCACATACGCCCAAGTCCTATTGGCCGTGAACAAAAACGAGGCCAAATACGCAACAGTGGGCACTTCAAAAGAGTTCTGGAGCGTCTGGGACGAGTTGGAGGATGCCGAGCGCGACGTGAACGCCTGCATCAATAAAGCGATTTCCAATAGAGACAAAGACGCCCTGTTCTCCGGTGAGTTCGCCTCAGCGCGGTCGCACTTTGACGCACTTGAGCGCAGCGACGACCGACTAGTCACGGAACAGGATCGCTGTCTCTACAGTCTGTGCCGACCCGAGCGCCTGTTGGAGCTAATCTTCGGTTTTATAGTCTTTGAATCTGGCCAGAAAAAAATTGCTCGTTACCAGCAGTTCTTTCTGGTCCGTGCGGCCATGAAGCGCATCAAGCAAAAAGACAGCGAAGGTCGCCGCATGGGCGGTATCGTCTGGCACACGCAGGGTTCCGGGAAATCCATCACCATGGTCATGCTGGTCCGCGCCCTATCTTTGGACCCAGAGCTGACCAGCCCGCGCATGATTCTGGTTACAGACCGCAAAGACTTGGACAAACAACTAGGCAATACCTTCACGGCCTGCAATCTGGACAAGGAGCGAGCGACATCCGGGCGCAATCTGATCAGACACATCAAGAACAGAGTCGGCATCATCACCACGCTCATCAATAAGTTCGACAAGGCACTTTCGGCTGAGAAATATGTAGATGATTCCGCCGATATCATCGTCCTCGTTGACGAAAGCCATCGCACCAACTTCGGCTCCCTAGCGGCGCGCATGAGACAAATGCTGCCCAATGCCTGCTTTATCGGCTTCACGGGGACGCGCTTTGCCAGATTCGGCAGTTTGATTGAACCGCATTATTCCGTCCGGCGAGCGATCGCGGACAAGGCCGTGGTCCCCCTGCTGTATGAAGGGCGGCACGTAGAGATGGAGCAGAATCAGGCCGCCATTGACCTCTGGTTCGCTCGCCACACCGAGGATTTAGCAGACGAACAAAAAGCGGATCTGAAGCGAAAATATGCGCGCGCCCAAGAGTTGAGTAAGACCGATAAGGTCGTCTATATGTGCGCGTTTGATATTAGCCGGCATTTCCAGACCAATTGGCAGAACACGGGATTTAAGGCGCAACTCGTGACGGACAACAAGGCAACCGCGGTCAAGTATCGCGAATCGCTCAACGAGCTAGGCGCAGTCTCATCCGAGGTCGTCATCTCCCCGCCGGATATGCGAGAGGGACATGAGGAAGTAGGCGCGGATCCGACAAACGAGGTAATCCAGTTCTGGGGAAAAATGATGGCCCGTTACGGGTCCGAAGATCAATACACCAAGCAAATCATCGCTCAGTTCAAGCACTCGGACAAACCGGAAATTCTAATCGTAGTAGATAAACTCATCACAGGGTTTGACGCGCCGCGCAATACCGTGCTCTACCTGTGCCGCAAATTGCGCGAACACACGCTACTCCAGGCGATTGCCCGCGTAAACCGCCTGCACGAGGGCAAGGAGTTCGGCTATATCATCGACTATGCCAATGTGTTAGGTGAACTGGACAAGGCGCTACACACGTACGACGCGCTTGCGGGTTTTGACGGCGACGACCTCGCGGATTTCCTAACCTCCATCCACGAAGAAGTGTCCAAGCTGCCGCAGCGCTACTCAGACCTGTGGAGCATCTTCAAGGAAATCAAAAACTCCCGCGATGAAGAACGCTACGAAGTGCTGCTCGCTGACGACGCCGTGCGGAATGAGTTTTACGAACGCCTCACGGAATACAGCAAAACCCTTGCCATGGCCCTTTCAGCCGAGCAGTTCATTATGCAGACCGACGAGGCGCAACTAAATCGCTACAAAAACGATCTCAAGCGTTTCCAGAAACTGAGATCAGCAATTACCGCGACTACGAACCCCGGATCAAAAAACTACTGGATACGCACATCCAGGCCAACGAGGTCACTCGCTTAAACGATCCCGTGAATATGTTTGACGATAAGACCTTCTCTATGGTCAAAGAGCAGCGCGGCGTCTATAAAGCCAAGACTACAGCGGCAAGGGCCGATATTATCGCCCATTCGACCAAGCGCACAATTACTGAAAACATGGACAAAGACCCGGCTTTCTACGAGAAGTTCTCAAAGCTCATTCAAGACGCAATTGACGGTTTCAAAAATCAGCGGATATCAGACCTTGAGTATTTGCAAAAAGTGAGTGCTATCCGCGATGAGGTCGCCAACACCCAACGCGACGATGTCCCCGACTCTATCCGCGATAACGAGGAGGCCAGCGCGTATTTTGGGGTGATCAAATCTTGTCTGACTGAGGTGGGTGAAAGCCGTGTTGACTATGTCGCCGCAGAAACGGCGCTGGCCATCAAAACCGCGCTAGAAAAAAATTGGAAGGTCGATTTTTGGCACGATAGCGACGCGCAAAATGCCGCAAAAAACGAGATGGACGATTTCTTTTACGACGTGGTAAAAGATGGGCACGGCATTGATTTATCGTCGGCACAGATGGACGCCATGATCAGCCAAACAATGCAAATCGCCAAATCCCGGAGACACTCTTAATGCCGGAGGCAAACCGCACCCTCGCGTATGCCGGCGAGTCCATTCCCTTTCACCTGAGTTACTCCAAAAGAAAGACTCTTGAGATCGCCGTTCACCCCGACTGCTCGGTAGTTGTAAAAGCCCCACTGGGAGAAGATGAAACCCTCGTCGAAAATTTCATTCACCAGCGCGCGCGCTGGATAAAACGACAGATTAGCTATTTCGCACAGTTTGAACCGCGCACTCCCGAGCGGCAATTTGTCGGCGGCGAAAGCCACCTTTACCTCGGCAAACAGTATCGGCTGAAGATAAGGCCGTCTGCAATAGACGAGGTTTTGTTAAAGCGCGGCTTCTTCCACATACAAGCGGTTGACGATAAGCCGGAGCATATAGAGATGCTGCTTGAAGCATGGTACTGGAGCAAGGCAGAGGTTTACTTTGCTCAAGTATTTGCAGAATGTTGGCAGCTCTTTCAAGAAAAGGGAGTGGACAAGCCTATCCTTAAAATCCGCAAGATGAAAACGCTCTGGGGCAGTTTCAGCGTTAAACGCGGCATAACATTGAATCTGGAACTTATAAAAACACCCAGAGAATGTATTGAATACGTCGTTATCCACGAGCTATGCCACTTGTTCCATCTCAATCACGGACCAGAGTTTTATGGACAAAACGAAAACATCGCTTGGAAACGGCGTTGTCCTAACCACTTGAAAACGACAGGTTTCGCCGGCGTGAATTCCACATCGTTTATTCGGGTACTGCTGCTCAAGTTGTCCTATTTGTCGAACCTCTAATCCCTGCCCGTTCTGATCTCGTCCAGCGCCGCGATCATGCGGTCGATTTCGCCAAAATTGTTGTAGATATGGGTGGAAACTCGCTGGGTATAGCCCGGCTCGGCTTCGCCCCAAATCGGGGTTGTGATCCGGTATTTATCATAGAGGAGCTGTCCGAGATTGGCCGCACCAAAGCCTTTGAGCCGAAACGTGGAAATAGAATTGGCCAGATCTGGGTGCGGCGAGGAAAGCGGTTCGACCCAGCCGGTTTCGGCCATGCGCTGGCGCAAATAACCGGCTAACTGCCGCCCGCGGGCGGCGATTTGCTCCTTGCCGATCTCGTTTTGCAGAGCCACTGCCTCGGCCACTGCGCCAAAACAGGACATCTCGCGCGTGCCAATACTCGTTAGCTGCCACATAAAAGGCTGCCCATTGATACAGAGCGCCCCCGCATCATTGCGCTTGGGTCCGTCTTTGTCGTAGCCATGACTGACGGCGATGGGGTGCAGCTTATCCTGTACTTGCGGCTGGGCGTGCAAAAATCCCGTGCCCTTGGGCGCGCAGAGCCACTTGTGACAATTGCCACCGTAAAAATCACAGCCGTAGTAGGTCAAATCCAGCGGAATCTGTCCAGGGGCATGTGCCCCGTCAACGACAATCATTGCGCCGTGAGCGTGTGCCAACTCGGCCAGCTCTTTGATCGGAGTGATAAGCCCAGAAGGCGACGTCACATGGCTGACCAATAACAGCCGCGTCCGCGCGGTCAGCGCCCGGCGGAATGAGTCCACGATTTGCTCGGGCTCTGCGGGCGGGATAGAGATCGGCGCTCGCTGCACCACCACGCCATAGCGGCGCTCAGCGTGGTGCAGACAGTTGTCGATGGCACCGTACTCTTGGTCGGAAGTTAGGATCTCGTCGCCGGGCTGCCAGTCGAGGCCGTGGACGACTTGGTTGATGGCAATGGTGACATTAGTCGTGAGAGCCAAGTCGGCGGGAGCGGCGTTGAGAAAGGCACCTAAATCGCGCCGCGCTTGGTTTAGGCGGGCAATCTGCCGGCCGCGGTTGCGCGTCGGATTGCCCTCCAACTCTTCCAACCCCTTGACCAAGGAGTCGAAAACCGAACGATGCAACACGCCCCAAGAGCCAGTATTGAGATAGGACTCGTCGGGCGCATGCATAAAACCAGCGGCAATATCTCGCCAGTAGGCCTCTGCTTTATTGGTGGTCGGCCAAACTTTTTTTAGTGCGCTCATGGGTCGGCCCCCTCCACCACGACGATTTCCCGGTCGGCGGCCAGCCCCACTAGCGTCTGCACCGCGCCGCTAGGCCAAAAGACCTGCAGCGTATCAATGGTCGCATACTGGCCCAATCCCAAGGTCAATCGCACGTCGTTGCTGCCCATATAGCCATAACCAGCGCGGACCTCCCGCACCTGCACCAAGTCGCCAGCCACCGCCCGCACCCTAGCACCAATACCCTCCCGGTTGCTCTGACGGCCCTCGGTGCGGACCCTAAGCCAGTGGTTGGCGTTGCCGCCGTCGTTGCGCAGCAGGGTGCAATGGGGCGTATCGGAGTCGGAGATAAAAAAGTCAACATCGCCATCGTTGTCGTAATCGCCGAATATCGCTCCGTGGCTTACCCTTGCGACGTGCATCCCCGGCCCGCTCTGGTCGCTGACCTCAACAAAGGAGCCATCGCCGCTGTTGCGAAACAACTGGTTTTGCTGCGGATAGGTGGTGGAGGGGTCGTATTCGGCGACATTCTCGTCGAGATGGCCGTTAGCAACGAAGACATCGAGGAAACCATCGTTGTCGTAATCGACGAAGGCAGCGGTCATGCCGAGATACGGCACACTCGCCACGCCTAGTCCAGCGGCGAACGTCAAGTCGGTGAAGAAGCCGTCGCCGTCGTTGTGGTAGAGGGTATTGGCCAGCCATTGGTACGTAGCGACGATGATGTCGAGCCGTCCGTCGTTGTCGTAGTCGCCCAGATCGGCCCCCATCGCCGATTCGGCTAAGCCTTCTTCGTTGTAGGCGACCCCCGCCACTGCACCGCTTTCTGAGAAGGTGCCGTCGCCTTCGTTGACAAAGAGGAAATTGGGCTTCTTGTCGTTGGCGACGAAGAGGTCGGGGTCGCCATCGCCGTCGATATCGCCAAAGACCGCCGCCAACTGGCGACCAGAATCGTCGCGCAGACCGGCTGCTGTCGTCACATCGGCAAACGACTTTCCCCCGTCGTTGCGATAGAGGACGCCTGTCTGCCCCGGATAGGTCGTTGGCCCGCAATACGACCGCACCTTGCCAGCGAAACACTCCACATTCTGCGCTGGGTCAAAATCCATATAGTTGGCGACGTAGAGGTCGAGATCGCCATCGCCATCGTAGTCGGTAAAAGCCGCGTGCGTGCCCCAACCTGGGTCTGCTGTACCAAGTTTGGACGCGATATCGGCAAAAACCGCACGCCCATCGTTTTCGTAGAGCCGGTTAGGGCCATAGTTAGTGACATAGAGGTCGGAGTCGCCATCGCCGTCGATATCGCCGACGGCTGCCCCCATGCCAAAAGCCTCGTCTCCCGTCCCCGACTCTAAGGTGGCATCGACGAACGTGCCATCTGCCCGATTGCGATAATAGGCATTGGAGCCGGTTGGCCCCACATAGCCGGGCAGAGCTGTACCATTGACGATATACAAGTCGAGGAACCCGTCGCCGTCGCCGTCGAAAAAAGCCGCCCCAGACCCCACCGCTTCCGGCATGTATTTGGCCCCACTGGCCCCATTGATATAGCGGAAGTCGATGCCTGCCTCCACAGTGACCTCGACGAAATGAGGTGCGGCAGCACCCACCACCTCGCTGGTATCGTCGGCATCGACCACAGCGAGTGTGGCCCACAGCATCACGGCCCATACACCACAGTATCCCAAGCAAGTCATGTCACTCCAAGCAGGCATGACACAATATTCGCCAAGACCTGTCTTTTTTACAACCTTACCGCTATCGCCATTTTCGGCGCATTATGGTATTCAAGATGCAGCTCGTCTTGTTTGCACTATTCTGCGTCCATCTGCGGATTGCTATAGCTTCAGTACCCCTTGCGCTTGTCAATCACACTCACCAACTCCTCCCCTGCCAAGTAGCGCCGCAAATTATCGCAAAACAACGCCACGCACCGACGGTCGCGGTTGGGCGACCCCCCGGCCGTATGCGGCGTGATCACCACGTTGTCCATCCGCCACAGCGGGTGATCTGCCGGCAGAGGCTCCTGCGGCACCACATCCAATCCCGCCCCGCCGATCTGCCCATCGGCAAGCGCCGTCAGCAAAGCCTGCTCATCGACGATCCGCCCCCGCGTGACATTGATCAACAGCGCGTGGGGTCGCATCCGCACAAACGCCTCTTGATCGAACAGCCCCTCAGTCTCCGCAGTCAGCGGCGCGCAAATCGCCACCACATCGGACTGTTCCAACAGCGCGTGGAACTGATCCATCCCCCAGCAGGCTTCCACTTCTTCCGGCACGGGCACCTCCTCTGGATCCACCGCGATAATTCGCATCCCAAACGCGCTCGCCCGCTTTGCCAACTCCCTCCCCGTCCCTCCCAATCCCACAATGCCCATCGTCTGCTCAACCAATTCCCACGACGCAGCGCGAATCGCCCAGCGCCGATCCCAGGCCGGATAGCGCACCGCCGTGTGAATCCCCCGCGTCAGCCCGAGCAACAACGCCATCGCATGTTCGGCCAGATGCACTCCCACCCATCCCTTGGCGCTGCACAGCACCACATCGCTCTCGACCAATTCGGGATGCAGCACTCCATCTACCCCCGCCCCCCAACTCTGCATCCACTTGAGCTTCTTCCGCCGCGCAAACATCTCCCGGCTGATATGCCCGCAGACGACCTCGATCTCCGGCATAACTTCCAAGGCCGCCGCAGCCGAATCTACGCACACCACTTCCACTTCCTCGGCCACCTGCCGAATCTCCTCGATCAACTCCTCGGCCAAATCCATCTGCATCAAGACTTTCATATTCCTCTCCTTCCCTTGCGATTGTCCGTCCTCGGCGACAGACCCTATTATTTGTCTTTCCCAATCTCACCAACAACGGAAGCAGGTCATGCAAAACCACATCGTCAAGACCCACCCAGACGGTACTGTCCTCCCGCGCGAAGAGCAATTGGCTTGGAAGCTGGCCCAACTCGCCGCCCACAACCAAGCGGCCGACGCGGATGTCGTCGAGATGATCGGCAATCGCGTCATCGATAATGCCGCAGTCGCCCTAGCCGCGATCAACCGGTCGCCCGTGCGCAACGCCCGCCTCCTCGCCCTCGGCTATCCCCATCCCCACAACAGCGGCGCTCGCCTCTTCGGCGTGGCCAACGACCGCAGCTTCCACTGCGAGTGGGCCGCCCTCGCCAACGGCGTGGCCGTGCGCGAACTCGACATGCACGACACTTACCTCGCCGCCGATTACTCACATCCCGGCGACAATATCCCCGGCCTGCTCGCCACTGCCCAGCAAACGGGTGCCAACGGTCATGCACTGACCTTGGGCATCCTCACGGCCTACGAGGTGCAGATGGCGCTGGTAACGGGCATTTGCCTACACGAGCACAAGATCGACCACGTCGCCCACCTCGCCCCGGCCGTGGCCGCCGGGCTGGGGACCATGCTCCAGATGCCAGCCGAGCAAATCTACCAAGCCATCAATCAGAGCCTGCACCTAGCTTGCGCCACCCGCCAGTCGCGCAAAGGGGACATCACCTCGTGGAAGGCCTACGCCCCAGCCCAAGCCAACAAAATCGCCATCGAAGCCGTGGGTCGGGTGCGCCTCGGCGAGCGGGCACCGTCGCCCATCTACGAGGGCCGCGACGCCGTCATCGCCTACATGCTATCCGGCCCGGACGCCGAATACCGCGTCCCCCTGCCCGATCCCGGCGAAAACATGCGCTCCATCCTCCGCTCCTACACCAAGGAACACTCCGCCGAATACCAAGCCCAAGCCCTAATCGACCTCGGCTTCCGACTACACGCTCACCGTATAGACCTAGACCAAGTAGAAGACGTCGTAATCCGTACCAGCCACCACACGCACTACGTGATCGGCACCGGGGCCAACGACCCGCAGAAAATGGATCCAGACGCCTCGCGCGAGACCCTCGACCACAGCGCCATGTACATCCTCGCCGTCGCCTGGGAGGACGGCGCTTGGCACCACGTACATTCCTATACTTCGGAGCGCGCCCACCGCCCTTCGACCGTCGCGCTGTGGCACAAGATCCGCACCGAAGAAGTCGCCGAGTGGACCCAAGCCTATCACCATCCCGATCCCGATCACAAAAAGTTCGGCGCCCAAGTCGTGGTCCGCCTCGCCGACGGCACCCAGATCGCCGAACACCTCGACAACCCCAACGCCCACTATCTCGGCGACCGCCCCTTTGCCCGACCGGACTACATTGACAAGCTAGCCGTATTGACCGAGGGACTCGTAGCGCCAGCCGAGGTCGAGCGCTTTCTAGAACTAGTGGACCGATTGCCAGATCTGACGCCCGAGGAAGTGGATCAACTCAATCTCGTCGCAGCCGAGGGCATGTTGGAAGACGCCGAGAGCGAGCGCGTGGGCATCTTGTAGCTATAGCAATCGGAATGCGATTCGAGCGGTAGATCGTCTGTGCATCCTATGCTGCGTCCATCTGCGGATCACGCCTGGACATCCGGCAAATCTTCGCCTTCTGTGCGCGCCACCAGCGCCGTGACCACTAAGTCGCTGGTCACGTTGACGGCCGTGCGGCACATATCGAGCAGGCGATCGACGGCCAAGACGATGGCGATGGCTTCCACCGGCAAGCCGACCGCGGGCAGGATCAGTGCAATGGCGACCAAGCTGGCAGCGGGGATGCCCGCCACGCCGATCGACGTGAGCAAGGCGAGCAATACGACGATCATCTGCTCCGCGATGCCAAAATCCACGCCAGACGCGAACGCGTACACTTGGGCGATAAACACCACCACCACGCACTCGTACAGTGCTGTGCCATCCATGTTCACCGTCGCCCCCAACGGCAGGACGAAGCTGGTCACGCGGTTGGAGATGCCGGCCTGTTCGGCGCTGTTGATGGTCACCGGCAAGGTCGCCGAAGACGACGCGGTCGAAAACGCGGTCAATTGCGCCGGCGCGATCTTGGCGTAGTACGCGTATGGACTGATCCCAGCAACCAAGCGCAGTAACAGCGGCAACCAGACGGCAAAATGCAGCGCCAGCGCCAGCAATACGGTCAAAAAGAACAAACCCAACGCTTCAAGCGCGGCAAAGCCAGAGACGAGCAACGTCTTGCCCACTAGCGCAAACGCGCCGATGGGTGCAAACCTCATGATCCACATCGTAATCAGGATCATGAGGTCGTGCAGACCGACCCAGAACTGCTGTAGAACGTCACCGGCCGGTCCGTCCAGCCGCGACATGAAATACCCGAACACGACCCCCACGAATACCAGCGCCAGCAGTTGCACCTCTAGCGCCGCCGCGAAGATGTTGGACGGTATCGCGCGCTTGAGGACCTCGACCAGATCGCGTATGCCGCGCCCCTCTACCTTGTCCATGACTTGCGACGGATCTGGCAACGCAGCACCCAGCGCCCGCGCCGACTCCGTCTCGCCGGGCGCTATGAGATTCACGCAAACGAGACCAGTGCAAACCGACAGCAATCCAGTCGCCACGTAAAAGGCCACCGTCTTC
Organism: Candidatus Latescibacterota bacterium; assembly: GCA_021295675.1. The sequence goes on from JAGWBY010000081.1 coordinate 18,666, forward strand.
CCGCCAATGCGTCCAAAGGCGTTCTGACTCGCCATGTTGCGGACGCCAACAA
>JAGWBY010000081.1:18817-31223 GCA_021295675.1 Candidatus Latescibacterota bacterium
CCCTACTAATGCGGCGAGGACGAGGGCAATGGCGATCTGCCAGTGCAACGGAATGCCGATAAACCGCGAAAGTGCGCTACGCTGGCTCATCATTCATTTCTCCTTTGTCAATGGTCGGCCCGATTCGTAATCTTTCTCTCCAAAACCGAGGACAACACCATGATCTACGACGGACACGCCTATTGCTTCCCGCCGCCGGGCCGCAACGGGGGCTTCGCCGACCCCGCCGAGTTCTGGCGGCACCTACAGCTATTCATGGCCCAAGCTCGGCAACAGCCCTGCTGGCGGCGCACCGACCGCGCCCCGGCTGACGCCACGGGCCTGTACGACCCCGATCTCCCCTGGCGCTTCGATGGCCTGCGCGACGCCGCTTTCCGCACCGGCGACCACGGCCTCGTCGAGTGGACGGTGGAAGGCGAGGACTACGTGAAGCAGGCCCTGCCGCCGTGGACGGTGGACTTCGCCTTCCCCGCCGACAGCCTAGTGGCGGAGACGCGCGCTCCTGCATCGCACCCCGTACATGGGTCTGGGCGACGAGTACATCGCCGACTGCTGCCGACGCCACCCAAGGCGGATCCAAGGCCTAGCCCACGTTCCCGAATGGTGGTTTCCCAGCAGGACGGACGACGCCGTCGCCAAGCTACAACGGGCAATCCGCGACCACGGCCTGTCGGGCCTGCAATTCATGCCTTTTCACCGGCCCCTCTACGACCTCTCGCCCGAGTGGACCGGGCCCGACTTCGATCCTTTGTGGGCGGCCGTGGCCGAACTGGGCATCCCCGTGTTCTTCACCCTCGGCGCAGCCAACTCGCCCGCCGCCTACCTCGACGAGCTGCATGCTCTGCGCGCCTGGATGGACCGCTTCCCCGACATCGACGTAATCATGACCCACGGCTTCCCCTGGCGGATGTTCGCCGCCGAAGACCGGCTCCACGTGCCCGACGAGGTGTACGAGGCGGCACCCATCGGCCACCCGCGCTTCCACATCCAAATCCTCTTCGCCGTGTTCCTCCAGTCGCGCTGGGACTACCCCATGCCACAGATGCGGCCCGTCCTAGAAAAAATGGTCGAACGCATCGGTGCCGATCGCATCTTATGGGGAACGGACATCCCCATCGTGCTGCTGCACTGGACCTACCGCCAGAGCCTCGACTACGTGCGGCGCTACTGTCCGTTCATAGGCGAATCCGAAATGGCGGCGATCCTCGGCGGCAACATGGAACGGCTCCTGGGGGAGGGGCGGTAGCCTACCCCAGCACGACTATCTTACTTTAGTCGCTGATGAGATGCCAAACAAGCCTCGCGGAAGAGGTTTTGTGTATGTTATTTGACAAATAACATATATTCCGTGCATGTTATTTACTAAATAAACATCACAGAAAGAGGTTTAGTTTGGCTGTTTGGACCCCGCACTTCTCCGACTTTGAGCACGTCTTTGCCGAACAAAACCCGTGGCAGAGCCAAGGAGCCGTACCGCCATCGCTGGCCCCTCCGGTCGAACGACCACTAGCTCAGTTGCTGTGGCAGCGGCTCCTGCGCGACGAGCCGCTGCGCTACCAACTCGTGCTCGGACCGCGCCGAGTGGGTAAGACTACCGTGCTCTATCAGACCGTCCGCCATCTTCTAAGACGCGTCGAGCCGCGGCAAGTCTGGTGGTTGCGCATGGATCACCCTCTCCTCCTGCAGATGCCGCTCGGCACCCTCGTACGTTCGGTATTGGACGCGAGTGCTGCCACCACCGACCGCCCTACCTACCTGATGCTCGACGAACTCGTGTACGCGGCCGACTGGGATCTATGGCTAAAGACCTTCTACGATGAACGGTGGCCGGTGCGGATTGCAGCAACGTCGAGTGCTACCGCCGCCCTGAGAGAGCGCCGGGTCGAGAGCGGAGTAGGGCGCTGGGAGGAACAGTACCTGATGCCCTACTTGTTCGACGAATTCCTTCACTTGATAGAGCAGCAACACGAGATCGCCGTCGCGCACACACTCGGCCAAACTCTGCGCACCTTGCCCCCCGGTCAGCCTGCTGATGCGACACTCGGCCGGTGGCGTCGCGCCTTCCTGTTTGTCGGAGGCTTCCCCGAACTGCTCGTCCGCCAGTACCGCGACGAACTCGACGAACAGCCGGACGAATCGAATCTGCTGTTAGCGTCGCAACAGGTTCTCCGCAGTGACGCCGTAGAGCGAGCCATTTACAAGGACATCCCCCAGTCATTTGGGGTGAATAACCCGATGATGCTAGAGCGCGTTCTGTACGTGCTAGCCGGGCAGATCGCCGGTCTCCTGTCGCCGTCGAACATTGGTGCCGATCTCGGCCTGTCCCAGCCGACTTTCGACCGCTATCTCTCATATCTAAAGCGAGCCTTTCTCGTCTTCACCCTGTCGAACTACTCCGGGCACGAGGTTAGTGTCCAACGTCGGGGCCGCAAGCTGTACTTCGTCGATGGAGCGGTTCGCAACGCCGCCCTGCAACGCGGCCTCGCCCCGCTCGACGATCCCGGGGAGATGGGCACTCTCATCGAAAACCTTACAGCGGCGTCGCTCCACACCTTGAGCGTTCACGCCGGCCTGCGGCTCCACCACTGGCGCGACGGCAACCGCGAGGTGGACCTAATTTTGGAGGATCCGCACCAACCGCTTGCCTTTGAGATCGGCACTTCGATCCATCATTCTCGTTCGGGTCTCCTCGCCTTGATGGAAAGGCACAAGCACTTCCGCGGACACAGCTATCTCGTCTCACCACAAGCGGTGGTCCGCCACCCCGATGATACTGGAATGGGGACCCTCCCGCTCGACACCTTCCTGCTCGCCGTTGGCGCTCAAGCGCACCAAGCCCTCGCCGACCGCCTGCGGAGCTGAGCAGTTCCTCGGGAGATTGATTGTCTATTGTCACCAGCCCAAAAAATTAAGCGAGCACTCCGATTACAGGCTGCCTAAGTACACGACAGTAGAGCGGTATGAGATGCTTCGCTTCGCTCAGCATGACAACATGGGCGTTATCACCTGTCATGCTGAGCGGAGCGCAGCGGAGTCGAAGCATCTCAAATCTCCCATGCCTAACGTCCATTGGATTACTGTCGTGTACTTAGCAGGCTGCTTAAACCGAACTCACGTCATTTTAACAGCGTCAGCGACCGACTCTCTTGGTAATTGCCCGCGGTAAGCTGGTATATATAGGTGCCGCTGGCCACGGCTCGGCCACGGTCATCGCGCCCGTCCCACTGCACCTCGTAGCGTCCCGCTGCCAACCAGTCCTGCACTAAATCGCGGATCTTCTGTCCGGCGGCATTGTAAACGGTCAGTTCCACTAGCCCTTCGCCGCCCACCTCGTAGGCGATGGTCGTGTTAGAGTTGAAGGGATTGGGATAATTCTGTGCCAGCGCGTACCCGTCGGGCACACTGCCACTTTCTTCTTCCACAGCAGTGGCCGAACTACCGGGCAGGGTAATCTCCCACAAGCCGCGACCGCCACTCCACTCAATCACGTAGATCTTGTTGCCGATGATCTCGGCGTCAATAGGGCCGCTGAAACCCTCGACGATCCGGGTCATACGCGCCTGATAGTTATCTCCCACCTTCTCCAAGTCCATGTGGATGAGGTCCTCGTCCGGGTCGTCGAAGGGGTTGATCAGGTTGCAGCAGTCCCCACCGATGCGCAACACAAAGCCGTCGCCGCGAAACTCGGGAGCCAAGGCCTCTTCTACGTCAAAGACCAGTCCCAACGGCGAACTATGCGGCGTAAAAGTATAGGCTGCTCCGCCCTCGTCGCTGGCGTCGCGCACCTCGCCCGTATTCGGATCGCGGTAGCGGTCGGCGTCGGGTCCTAGATTGAGAACCGGATCGGCAAAACGGTCCACGGGCGGGGGTGGATAGGTCGGATCGTTGTAAAACAAGCCGCGATCCCTAGCGTCAGAGCGGGTCAGCAGGAGCAAGTCCGCGGCCGGGTCGTAGTTGGGGAAGCGCTGGGCTGTGTCCATTGCCCCCATGCGCCAAGGGAAGCCATAGTGCAGCCCCTGCCGCACCCAGCAGACCTCGTCGGCCATATCGCTGTCCGGGCCATTGTCCGCGGCAAACAGATCGCCGTTGGCGGCAAAGGCCATGTCAAAGGCATTGCGGAACCCGTCGGCGTACAAGTAGCCCGAAGCCTGCAGCGCCTCCTCAGCGGCCGGGATCAAAAGATCCTCGCCATCCGCCGGCACCCGAAAAATGGCCGACGACAAGGGCAACTCGCGCGCCCCGGCAAAAGCCCCATCCTCGGACAGCTCGCCGTGATCGGTGCGAGACCCCGAATTGACGTACACAAAGCGATCGTCCGGGCTGAGGACAATGGCCGGATGGGGATGGTTCTTGGTGCCGGGGGGAATGCGCTCAGTGCGGGCCACCGTAGTCCACTCAATGTTCTCTCCGTCGCGCACCCCACGCACCACATTGATGACCGTGTTGCCGCTGTTGCCGCCAATGTAGAACGTGCCGTCCGCCGCAATATCAAAGCCCTGAGTGTCGTTGAGCTTGTGGTCCGCGGAAGTAGCAATTCGCTCTTCACCCGAAGCATTGGCCGCCTCCACGTCGAGCACCACGTACAGGGCACCCTCGGCGTCGAAGTAGATGGCCCGAGGGAAGGCGATGCCATAGTCGTCCAAATTGGCCACCTCTGTGTTCGGTGGGGTGATGATGCGGTTGTTGCGCGTATCGAGGACGTGGATTTTATCTTCGATCGGGTCGGTCGCCCGGGTTGCAGCCGCCGCGGCCGCGACGCGGATTTCGTCGATGGGCACTCCTTCGGGCATCCCCTCAGCAGGACGGAACTGGGTCCAAGTCCACGCTCCCTCGGCGTTGCGCACCCCTCGGGCTATGGTCTCGCCGATGCGCTCGTCCTCGCCCTTGATCTGAATGCGGTAAATAGTCCCCGTAGCCGTGAGGGTGTACAGGGTGTTGTCGCGCGGGTCCTTGGCAATGCGCATGGTCCGCCGACTCACATCGAGCAAATGGCGGACTTGAACATCGTCGTGCAGGGACCGGGGATCGGCACCAGCAGTGCCTAGAGTCCAGCCGATTAGGACTATTCCGATAATCTTTCGCAATGTGAACGCTCCTCGCAGATGAATTGAATTCTAGCGCACCAGCACCAACTGCCGGGCTGCCGAGTAGTCCCCCATTCGCAAGCGATAGAGGTACGTACCGCTGGCGGCCAAGCCGCCGTTTTCTGTCCTACCATCCCAGCGCACCGTATAAGACCCCGAAGCCTGCTCGGCCTGCACTAAGGTGCGCACTTTCTGACCCACCGCATCGTATAGGGCCAATTCCACTGGGCCGGTCTCGCCAACCTTATAGACGATGGTGGTATGGGCATTGAAGGGATTGGGGAAGTTCTGCGCTAAGCTAGCTTCTCCTGGTACAGTCGCCAGTCCTTGTACGGCAGTAGGCTGGTCCATACTGGTGATCCAGCGGCGGATCAGATCGCTGCCTTCCCAATCAACCAAGGTGGAGGCCACCGGCGGCATGCGATTGGAGGAAAAGGTGAGCAGGCGCAAGTACAGGGTGGAGTTATCTGGATTGCCTGGAGTGATGATAAACCCTTCTTCCGTACCCAAAGCACCCAAGGAAGGCACCCAGCTTAGGGTGTTGGTATCCTCTATGGGGGTGTCGTACCGCAGGTCGATGGTAGAGCGGCTGACCACATTGGGGCGATGGCAGTGAGCGCAATTGGCCGCCAGATAGGAGCGGCTGCGGTCCGCCAGCGGCAGGCTTGCATCGGTGGGGTCGGCCCACTGGGGGAAACCGTCGTAATTCTCGCCAATATCCTCAGTGAACAGACCAATGTGGTTTAGGGTACGCAATTGGTTATCTACAATGCCACCGTAGTAGTACGAGCGATTCATCTGAGCCGTATTGAGCCCCAAGACATAGCCGGCCGGTCCGGTATGGCACAAGGCGCAATCTTCGGGTCCGGGATAGAAATGCACGTATTCGCGGAAGCCGTCTTCGGCTTCTGGATCGGCGATGAGATAGGACTGGGTCGCCGCCTCTTCGAGCAATATCGCATCCCTGCCCTCCAGATCCCACATATAGCTAAAACCGTCCCAAGCATCAGTTGGGCCGCGCTTGACCAAAAAGCGCGTCTCGACAATATGCCGACTGGCCAAATTACCCTTTTCCAACTCTAGGTAGAAATTCTTCACCACCACCGCGTTGGGGGGAAATTTCCACACACCAGCAGCGGAAAACTCAATCTGGCTCTGCCCGGGTAGAGCGATAAAGCGGGTCTTGGCCGTCCCGTCGGACCACAATACCGAATTGACCCCGTAGGGAATGAGGCCCGCAGCCGGGGTCCGGGCCGCCACATTGCTAAACAGGCCCGACTCGGAGACGGTCTGGGGCACTCGTCCCTCGACCGGGGCGATGAGCAAAGAATTGTTCGGCACCCTTTCTTGCAGGCCGTACGGGGCCTGGGCTAGGACGACCGAGGGGGCCATCAGAATTGGTAAAACAATGAACAGTAGCATGACCGTCCGGCTTGGGGAGACGGCGAAACAGGAGAAGTAAAACCGCTTGCGCCAACCCCTCACTCCAACACCGACCCATCCTCTTCCACCCGCCCGTACATGCGCGCGAATTCCTCAGACCCATCGTCGTTCCACACCTCAAAAGACAATCCCCGAATGGTTCCCTCGGCAAAGCCAGTCAACGCATCTATCGGCGGGATGCTAGCCGTGTAGAGCACGTGCCCGTCCGGCAGGCGCAGCTTGCCCAAATGCCGGGGAATCTCCGCCGGCCCGCGCTGCGCCAAGCGCGCTATGACCGCTTCGTCCACCTCCACTCCAAGACCCGGCCCCTCGGGAACGGGCGAACAGCCTTCGACGATCTCAATGCGCTGCCGAGCCGCGTCCTCCTCGTACTGATCGTCGAGATTGATTGAGTGCGCGGCCGTAGGCAACACAGCCGCCAAGTGCAGCGCCAGCGCCTTGGCCAAGGTGCCCCCGGTTAGCTGCACCACCACCTGTATATTGGCTTTGCCATAGGCCAAGCCGCGCACCAACGCGTCGCCAAAGCCGCCGCAGTACTCGGCCACGATATACGCATCAGCCATCCCCTGCACGACCTCCTGCAACCCACCCAGCGGCGGCACGTGCATGACCAATGGCACGCCGCATTGGGCGCGGAGCCGCCGCCAGCCTTCTACATCGCTCAGCACCAAGGGATCTTCGATATAGCCCACTACGGGCGATTTTTCGAGCTGTTTGACGATGGGCAGTACCGTGGCCAAGGTGCGGTTAGAATTGAAGTCGTACTGCATCTTGAAACCCGGCGGTGCCACATCCTCTACCGCGCGGGCAAGTGTGCATCTTGAACAGCCGGTAGCCTTGATCGGCGGCGCGGACGATTTCGCGGCTCAGCTCCTCGGGGTCGGCGGGCCGCGTCCACGCCGCCACGGGCACGCGGTCGCGCACTTTGGGACCCATCAGCTTGTAGGCCGGCACTTCGAGATACTGACCCATCACGTCGTACAAGGCCCCCGCCAAGCCGAGGTGGACCTCGCTGCCCAAAAAGTCGAAGGGACTGCGCCCAATGAGGCCCTCTACGCTCTGCGTGGGCGGCGGCGTGCAGCGGTACTCGCCCCAGCCCACCAAGCCGTTATCGGTTTGCACCTTGAAGAAGGTGCGCTGGTCACGTGCTCGGCGTTGCGGGCGGCGAGCGGCACGTGCGCTGGAATGATGTCAACATCGGTGATTTTCACGGTTTTTCTCCTCGGCGCGTAAGTGAGATTTCGTTGGCAGCAAAAATTGACCATCCATCGCCGTCGGCCTTAACTTACCCCATCCCACCCCCATCGCCAAAGACGGTCTAACCCATGCCTGCTTACATATCTGCTTACGACACCGAAGCCGTGTACGCTTGGTGGGACGCGCCGACCGGGCCGGGCTATCAAGGTCGGATCAGCTACGAGGGAGAGCGCCTGGCCGAGTGCATCGCCGGCGTCCGGGCCGTGGCCCAAGTGCATCTAAAGCGGCAAGCGCCGGCCTCCTTTTTCATCGTCGCCGAACTGTTGCAATGCGCCGCGTCCGAATTCCGCGCCATCCTCGACGAGCCCCTTTTCGACATCCAATGCCATTCGTTCACCCACAAAGACCTCATCAGTTTAGCCGATGACCACGCCGCCTTACAACACGAGTTGGTCGATTCCAAAAAACTGATCGAAGACACCTTTTCCCGCCCGGTGATCGGCTTGACCGCGCCCGGCGGCTACACTCGCGGCTTCATTGGCCAAGAGCGCATCCTGCACGTGATGTGGGAGGCCGGCTACCGCTACATGCGCACCGTGGGAGCCGGGCCGGACGGCACCATGCCCGCGCCGCTCAACCGACCCTTCTGGTACGCCCGCGAGGGCTTCCCCGGCCTCCTCGAAATGCCCTCGCACGCCTGGCACGACAACATCCTCACCGGGCAGCCGGGCAAGGTGCTGTGGCCGCCGCAATTCCCTTGGCCCTATCCGGCGCACATGCCCGTGGACGCCCAAGGCGTGTACGAAGCCTACGCCCCTGGCATCGACTACGTGCAACAGGCAAACCTGCCTTACTACTTGCCCATCTTCCACCCTTGGTCCGTCTATCGCATCGACCGCCGCGCACAGCAACTCGACCTCCTCTTGCGCCGCGCACAAACGGAGACCCTCCCTCTCATTTCCTGCACCCAACAGTACGAACACGCCCTAGCGCACAAATCCCAAATCCCCGACGCGTCTCCAGACGACCTATAACCCATGCCCACCCTCTCCCCCACCCACCTCGCCGCCATCGCCCGCCGCCGCCGCCTCATAGTCAATTTCGACGTGACCTCGCAACCCGGATCGGCCCGACCTCGTGGAGCATCTATTCGAGTTTGCCGATGCGCCCGAGTCGCAGATCGACAGCATTTGGTGGAACTGGGGCGAGGGGAATCAAGCGCCCTATCCGAGCGAACACTTGCCGTTGTACGACCATCCGCTCTATCAAAAGTGGGCGGACGAAGGGACGGACATCGTCGGCCAAGTCCTCGCGGCCACCCAGCGCCGCGGCCTAGAGTGCTTCTTTTCGCATCGCATGAATGGCTCGGACAACGACCTCGGCCCGTTTGCGCGCATCCCCGCGAAAGTCGCCCATCCCGACTGGCTCTTTCGCACGCCTTGGTGTACGCACGAGGACAACGGCTATTGGAATTTCGCCTTGCCCCAAGTACGTGAATACGTCCTGCGCAACTTGCGCGAGGTAATCGAGCGCTGGCCTTTTGATGGGATGGAATTGGACTTTGCCCGCGGGGTCGTCTTCCCCGCTGGCCAGGGCTGGTCCAACCGCGATCGGCTGACTGAATTCATCGCCCAGTTGCGAGAATTATCATTAGCCGTGGGCACGCGGCGCGAGCGGCCCTTTCTCCTCGCTGCCCGCATCCCCGAAACGCTCGTGGGCTGCCGCTTCGACGGGATTGATGTCGAGCGCTGGGTCGGCGAACAATTGATCGACTTACTGGCCCTCGGCGTGCGCTCTTTTGAGGTGGATCTGGCAGATTTCCGGCACGTGGTCGCGGGCACCCCAGTCAAGCTCTATCCGTCCATCGACGATCACCACGCTACGGACGGCTACCAAAATCCCGGCATCGAAGTGCTGCGCGGAGTGGCGGCCAATTGGTGGCATCAAGGCGCAGACGGCATCCACACCTTTAACTTCAACTACGCAACCGACGCCCCGTACGCCAGCCAAGATTGGCCCAGCCATCGCCGTGCCTACCAAGAGTTAGGCGCGGTCGCAACGCTCAGCGCCGAGGACAAGCGCTTCGTCGTCCAGCGTCGCGGGGGCGGGCACGGCCCCACCGTGATCCCCAACCCCGAGGATTGGGCTATCCCGAGGCACGCCTACGCCAACACCAACATGCTGGCCCAACTGCCCGCGGCCGTGCCCAATGACGGGCACACCGATCTCCTGCTGCAAATACACGTGGGACTCGACCTAGCCGCCGAGCGAATCGCCGCGGCTGAACTACGCCTCCTGCTGTCCGACCCGAGTGCAGGGGACTTGCCCGTAGCTCAACGCCTACCGCCGGTGCAAGTGGCAACAATCGGTCATCCCAACGGGGAACTCTTCAATATCCCAGCGGCGCAAGGGGTGGCACAAATCGTGCAGATACGGCTGAACAATGCGGTGCTGGAGCAGCCGACCGTGGACGATGGGTGGTTGGTCTGGCCGGTCGAGGGAATGCTCTTGGCGTCCGGCGCGAATTTGGTCGGCATCAGCGCCCAGGAACGGGCACTCGACGCGCCGCAGCTCGTCGTCGAAAAGCTGGAGATAGCCGTGGTGTGTGAGGCTGTGGACTAGGCCTTTTGCAAAGCGCGCCAGCGGTCGTAGTAAAGCTGGGCTTTCGGCGGCAGCGCAGCGCGTACGTTGTCGGCTAACTTCCAGCGAAAGCGCTCGTCCACCTCTGTCTGCGGCTCGTCCGGCCGGTAGATCATCAGCGCACCCGTCATGCTCAGCCGCTGGGGCAGATGCGCCGGTTGGCGACCGCGGTGAATCGTATAACCGCTCCAGAACAACACCTGACCTCTCTTTAAAAAAATGTTCTGCTGACCAGTGATATCGACCTTCTTATCCACGGCTAAGGCGTGGTGTTCCTCGGGCGTGCGCGGCCGCCGATGGCTGCCGGGCACCAGCCACAAGCAGGGATCGTCCACGAGCGCTAATTGCCACCGCAAGCCCGTCATCGGCTGAGTGATAAGGGCCATTTCCCGCTCCGGGTCGCCGTCCTGATTGCCCGGCCCAATGTCGCGGTGCCAGCCTGTGTCGTAGCCCTTGTCGGCGCACCACAGATGTACGTGTCCCATGCGCAAGTCCGGCCCCAAAAAAGCCTTGACATAGCGCTCGATTGACGGGGAGACCAAGTGCTCGGCAAAAACCGGCTCCCCAAACTCCGGGGCAATCACGCCGAAAATAGCCGTGGCCTCCGGGCCATTGCCGGCCACATCCACTTCGCCAGCGCGCACCTTGGCCCATACCCGTCGGGCCGCGGCCTCCAACCGATCGACCATCTCGGATTCCACTGCATCTTCAACTAGTGAATAACCCTGCGTGAAAAATTCCTCTTTCACTTTTTCTATGTCGTGCGTCCGCTCGGGCATGTCTTCCTCCGTGCAAAGGTTAAAATCGCTAGCGCCAGTCCCCAGAGCTTGCCCGCAAGAATGGCGATGCCGTTGTTAGCACGTCATGGATCGCATTCTAATAGTGGGCTGCGGCGGCTTTATCGGAGCCACGCTGCGCTACTTGGTCTCCTTGGGAACCCAGCGCCTATTGGGCACCCCCCTCTACGCCACCCTCGTAGTCAACGTGGTCGGCTGCCTAGTCATTGGCTTCTTGGGCGGCTTGGCCGAAGAGCGTCAATACCTAGGCCCCCAACTCCGTCTATTCCTCTTCGTCGGCATCCTCGGCGGCTTCACCACTTTTTCATCCGTGGCCTACGAGACCGCGCAAATACTACGCGCAGGTCAAGTGCCAGCCGCCTTAGTCCACATTGGGCTGCAACTGCTGCTGGGCATTCCCGCCGTCTTCGTCGGGTATTGGGCGGCCCGCTAGCCAGCTAGCCCGCGCAAGTGCGCCAAACTCGCGGGCGCGGCTTCGCGCAAACTGGCCTGGCGATAGACCTTGACCGAGGCAAAACCCGCGTAGCCAATGGCATCCAAGGCCGCGAGCACGGCCTTGAAGTCGAGGTGGCCGCTGCCCAGCACACCGCCATTGCTCTCGCACAAGTGGACGTGCCGCAGCGCGTCGCCGCAGTCGAAAATGGGCTGGGTCAACGACTTTTCTTCAATGTTCATGTGGATCGTATCGACCATCGGCCTAAAAGCCGGCACGCCAATGCGCTCAATCAGGGCGCGCACCTCGCCGACGGAATTGTTAAACCCCACTTGCAACCAAGTCCACGCCAGCGTCTTGCGCAGCCAAGCCCACTTCGCGCAGGCCAGCCGCAATGCGCTCGTTGGCCACCTCGGCATCCGGCTCGTCTTCGCGCAAGCCCTGCAAAAGCCCGACGACGAGGATGGCGTTGAAACGCTGAGCAATCGGCAAGTAATCCCGCAGCCTAGCGACAGCACCGGCGCGACGGGTCGGGTCAGCCACACTCAAGCACAACCCCTCGGCATAGGCAGCCCCCGTCAAAAGCGACGGCACCACCAAGCCGCACGCCTCCACCGCGCGCTCAATCGCGTCCAATTGACCAAGTACCGCAGGCGTCAGATTCAACTCGACGCCCTCGTACCCACAGTCCCGAATAAAGTCCAACCCAGCGGCGAAATCGCCCCCGAGATCCGCAAAGTCGATTACCATATAGCTGTAGCGCATCGTCGTCTCCAAAAAATTAAGAACTGATGTTACGCATAGGCCCTTTA
>JAGWBY010000081.1:31282-38058 GCA_021295675.1 Candidatus Latescibacterota bacterium
GAGCGAAGCGAAGCATCCCATACCTAGGAGCCTATGCGTAACATCAGTTAAGAATTAAAAATTAGGAATTGGGGCGGTGATGGGTAATTCTCAATTCTCAATTCCTATATTGAAATCAACCGCCGCCGTGTCTAAGTTACTCCATTCGATTTAGCCCCAACAGCGGAGCGAGCGTGCGATACCGACGATTCGGCAAAACAAACTGGCAAGTCAGCGAAATCGCCATGGGTGGGTCTTGGTTCTACGGACGCCCGGAATACGGCCTCCTGCCGGTGGCGCACGGAGTCGCCATGGTCGAGCGCGCCCTCAAATTGGGCATTAATTACTTCGACACGGCCCCGCTCTACGGCCAAGGCCGCAGCGAAAAGGTCCTCGGCCACGCCCTCAAAGGCGTTGACGCGCCCTATTATCTGGCGACCAAGGTAGGCTATTATCCCGCGCCCTTCGACTACACCCGCGACACCGTGTGGCGGGGATTTGAAGCCAGCCTCCTGCGCTTGCAGCGCGACTCGGTCAATCTGTTGCAACTCCACGAGGCCGAGCAGGCGGGCTGGGAGGGTATCTTCGGTCGGGAACGCGCCCTAGAAACCATGCTCGAAATCCGCGAGCAAGGACTCGCACAACACATCGGCCTCACCGGCTCAGACCTCGTGCTGATGCGCGATGTCCTCGCCGAGACTGACGCCTTCGTCTCGGTGATCACCTTTCTCAAATACGACCTGCTGGTGCAGACGGCCAAGGAGATCCTCCTGCCCACTGCGGCCGACCGCGACGTCGCCATCATCCTCGCCTCGCCGCTGCACGCCGGCCTGCTCGGGTCCAAGCGCGACGCCTATAAGGAGGTCGGCCGCTTTGCCGAGCTATATCCCAAACTCGAAAAACTCGAAGCGCTGCTCGCCGACGAACCCGGCGACATGCCCGACCACGGTCTGCGCTACTTGCTGTCAGACCCCCAGGTCTCCGTGCTGCTCACCGGCGCGGCAACGCTAGACGAACTCGAAATCTCCACGGCTGTTTCCGACGGCCGCTACTTGTCACCCGAACTCATCGCCCGCATCCAAGCACTCACCCCTTGAGAAGGAATTGCCCATGAAACCTGTCCGCGTCGGCTGCATCGGCCTCGGCTGGATCACCCAAAGGGCGCACCTCCCAGCGTTAGCTGCGCTCGCTGAGGAAGGCCAAGTCGTCTTCCAAGCGTTCTGCGACAAAAGCGAGGAAACCCTCCGTGAACAAGCGGCCGTCTATAAGCCTCGCTCGACCTATACCGACCACCACCAGATGTTTGCAGAGCAGGAACTCGACGCCGTGTACCTGTCCATTCCGCCGACCGCACACAGCGACGAAGTGCTCATCGCCGCGGACCAAGGCGTCGCTCTGTTCGTCGAAAAGCCGCAGACCCTCGACCTAGCGCAAGTCGCCAAATTCAACGCCGCAATCGAAAAAGCCGGCATCGTATCCCAAGTCGGCTTCGTCTATCGCTACGAGCCTTCTTCCGCACCGACCTTGGAGCTATTGCAGCAGCGCACGCCGCGCCACGCCCAAATCCAAAACTTCTACAGCGGCCAGCCCATCCGCTATTGGACCAGCCGCTACGAACTCTGCGGCGGCTCTTTCGTCGAAAACACCATCCACAGCGTCGATCTGTTGCGCTACCTCCTCGGCGACATTGAGGCGGTCTCGGCCTTCTACGTCGAATCTCTGCCTGAAGAGTGCATCGAGCCGATGAACCTGCCCCACGTGTACAACGTCAACTACCGCTTCAGAGGGCGCTTGACTGCCAACGCCAGCGTCTCGCGAGTAATGAGCAATGTCCCATACTCCAAGCGCGAAATCCTCGTCGTTAGCGACGACTCAATCATCGAGTGGAATCCACAAAAAGTGACGGAAAACGGCGAGGTAGTGTGGGAAGCGAAAGAAGAGTCGCAATCTCGCGGGGCCTTCTTTTCCCAGGCCCGCGCCTTTATCGCCGCCGTCCAAGCCGGCGACCCGGCCATGCCGCGCAGCCCCTACGTCCCTTCCCTCAACAGCCTAGCCGCCGTCTTGGGAGCCAATGCCTCGGCCGAAAGCGGCGGCGAGTTGGTCCTCCTCAACGACCTCACCCAAGGTTAGATCACCATGCCCCTTTCTCGACTGGTACGGCATCTGGCCCTCCCACCGCAAGATCGAAGACGACGGCACCGTCTGGTCGCAGGACCCGCCCCAAGGCATTGAATTAGTGCCCGAACTGGCGCGCAAATCCGAGGTCTTCTTCCACAAGGAGCGCCCTTGGGAGCAAGGAGCCAATCTCCACATCAACGCCATGCTCTACGACGAAGGGCGCTACCGCCTCTGGTACGGCGTGCAACGCTTGGACGACATCACGCGCTCGTATGTCTGCTACGCCGAAAGCGACGACGGCTTTACCTATCAGCGGCCGGAGTTGGGATTGTGCGAGTACGAAGGCTCTACCCGCAACAACATCATCTGCGCGGGCCGCGACCATCCCCTCGGCTGGGTATTCATCGCGCTACAAGGCCGTCGGCTCGGGGGCGAATTACTTCCGCGACGGCCAGCCCGACCCGGAAATGGACTCCGCGCGCTTCAAGGCCCTGCTCGCAGCCCGCGACTTGGGCGATGTGTCGGCCGGGGAAAAGGCCCAGGGGATTGAGATTCGGCAGCAGCTCCTCGGCGCGACCTCTGCCGACGGCATCCACTGGCACAACCTCAGCGCACCCGTCTTCGACGCCGGCGCAACCCAGCTAGACACCCACAATCTCTGCATTTACGATCCCCACCAAGATCAATACGTGGCGTACCTGCGCGGCCATATCGACCGCCGGCGCTTGGTGCGCCGCGCCTCAGGTCCGCAGTTTGAATCGCTGGCCGACCCGCACCCCTGCCTCCTGCCCGACCCCTTGGACGCGCTCGACGACGACATCTACAACCCCTGCTACACGCCGTATCCCGGCACGCAGCCGCGCTACCTGATGTTTCCGTCGATATACCATCGGATCGCCTCTACGGTCGATGTCCAACTCGCGGTCAGCCGCGATAACCACCAATGGATCCGGCCCTTTCGCCAGCCCATCAGGGGGAACGTACGGCCAGCTCTACGCCAGCCCGAATCTCATCGCTGCCAACGGCACTTGGCGGCTGCCTTTTAGGGGTTATCAACGCCGCCACGACTTTCTCCGCCGTGGGGCGGCCCACTCCGAGGATGGGGAATTTCGCTGGGCCTGTTGGGAGCCGGATCGGCTCGCGGGAATAGAGGCCAAAGGCGAGGGACGGGTCACGCTCATCGAACGGCCCTGTTGCGGGCGCGAGCTGCTGCTCAACTTTCGCACGGCCCCGGACGGGTGGATCAAGGCCGAAATCGTCCAGACCATTCACACGCCACCCCAGCCCGTAGGAGCTCACCCCGGCTTTTCGCTCGCCGAGGCCGAACCCCTCACCGGCGATTCCATCGCCGAGGCGGCGCGCTGGCGGGGCCAAACCGACCTAGCGGCCCTCGCAGGCGAAAAAGTCGGCCTCCGCTTTCACCTGTACAAAGCCAAGCTGTTTTCGGTATCTATTTGAGGCGACCAGCGAACACCTCGGCGAACCGCTCCTCGGCGATGCCGCCCAAGCGCTGCGCCATGCGCTCGAAGGCGGCGCGGCGATAGTCCCATAAAAAATCACCGAGGACTGACGGCTTTAGCCGTTCAGGGGGATAGGTGTTGATTTCTTGACGGGCGGGCAACGCACCACACCAGGCGTTTGTCCGTCCAAGAAAGAAATCAAACACAAGTTCATTAAATGGCTGATAGTAAACAAACCTTTGTGTAAGTTTATAGGATGACAAACAAACGCAAATCGGCAGGCGGCACCCACCAAATTCAATATCATCTCGTTTGGTGTCCCAAGTATCGGCACGGCGTCTTGACGGGCGACATTGCATCCGCGCGGGACGAAGCGCTTCACGCCAAGGCGTCCGCGTTGGGCGTTGAAATCCTTTCGTTGGCGATTCGTCCCGATCACGTACATCTGTTCGTTACCGGAACGCCGACGATGGCCGTCAACCAGCTCGTGCGACACTTCAAAGGCTACACCGCGCACGAACTCAGAGCACGGTTTCCTTCGCTCAAGACGCGGCTGCCGTCGCTGTGGTCGCGCTCGTACTATGCCGGCAGCATTGGACAGGTCTCGGACGAAACGGTGCGCCGCTACATCGAAGCGTAAAAAGGTGTCTGAATGCAGCGCACGTACCAATATCGCCTCTACCCCAACCAAGAGCAGGAAGATGCGTTGGACGTAATTTTGCGCCAGTCCTGCTTGCTGTATAACGAGGCACTCGAACACCGACGCGATGTGTACAAGCACACCGGGCAATCCGTCAGCTACCCCGCGCAATGGGAACGCTTCTGCGAGGATCGCAAGGCGCGGCTGGAAGACTTTGGACTGCTCAACGCAACGTCCGTTCAACAGCTTCTGCGCCGTCTCGACAAGTCGTTTGCCGCCTTCTTCCGTCGTCTCAAGGATGACGAGACGCCGGGCTTTCCTCGCTTCAAGCCAGCGCAACGCTACCGCTCGGTTGAGTACCGGCACGGTGATGGCTGCAAGCTCACGGGGGACACGCTCTACGTCCAGCACGTCGGCGAGGTCAAGGTTAAGCGGCATCGGGCTGTTCCCGAAGGATGTCTCAAGCACGTCGTCCTCACCCGCAAGGCTGGCAAATGGTTCGTCAGCTTCCAAGGCGACGACGGCACCGAGCCTGCACCGCAGCGCACCGAGGGCAAGGCTATCGGCGTTGACATGGGACTGCACAGCCTGCTGGCCTTCTCGGACGGAACGCTGATTGACAACCCGCGCTGGCTGCGTCGGTCGCTGGCCAAGCTGCGACGGGCACAACGGGCCTTGGCACGTAAGACGCGCTTTTCTTCGCGCTGGTGGCAGTGCAAAAGGCGCGTCGAAGCGCTGCACAGCAAGATCGCCAACCAGCGCAAGGACTATCTGCACCGACTGACCTACCGCATGACGAAATCCTTTGCACGTATCGCCGTCGAAGACGTATCGCCGCGCTTTATGATTGCCAATCGGCACCTCGCGCTTTCTGCTTCCGACGCGGCTTGGACGCTGTTCAACTCGATGCTCGACTACAAGGCTGAAAGGGCCGGTTGTGTGGTCGTCGAGGTGGATGCCAAGCACACGTCGCAAGCCTGCTCGGGCTGTGGGCATATCGAAAAGAAGCGGTTGTCGCAACGGTGGCACTCCTGCCGGTGTGGTACTGAACTGGACCGCGACGTCAACGCCGCGGTGAATATCTTGAACAAGGCTCGATGCGAGCCTACGGAACTCAACGTAGCCTGCAGCTAGGGCAAGCGTGTTCCGTGAAAGCTGACTGCTTTAGCTGTCAGTGGCTTACACACTGTAAAGCACAGCATCTGCAAGGAGATGAACGTGAAAAACATCACCGTATCTGTAGATGAAGAAACCCATCGGCTCGCCCGCATTCGGGCGGCGGAGTTGGGCACATCCGTGTCGGCACTGGTCCGGGGCTACCTCAAAACCCTCGTCCGCAAGCGAGCCGACCAAACGGCGGCGTCTCGTCGATTGGGTTTTATGGCCGGACAGATCGAAGTCCCCGACGACTTCGACAGCATGGGCGGGCCGGAGATAGAAAAAATGTTCGAGGGAAACGCATGACTTTATTGCTGGATACCCATCTATTGCTGTGGGCGGCAGGCGACCCCGAACGGTTGTCAGCAGAATCCCAAGACCTTCTCGGCGACCCTGCCACGGAACTGATGTTCAGCACCGCAAGCATTTGGGAGGTCGTCATCAAGAACGCGCTCGGCCGAAGCGACTTCCGCGTCGAACCGCGACTGTTGCGGGACGGTCTGATACAAAACGGCTACAGCGAACTTGCGGTTCGATCCGAACACGCGCTCGCTGTCGGTCGTTTGCCACCGCTTCACAAGGACCCTTTCGACCGCATACTCATCGCGCAAGCACAAGTCGAAAACGTTACGCTGCTTACCACAGACGACAAGGTGGCCTGCTATCCCGGCCCCATCCAAGCGGTCTGATGGGTCGGCCGCAAGGAGAAATGGCCATGAACAAACGCTTGCTCCCCATTGGCATTCAGACCTTCCGCGAGATTCGCGAGCGCGAGTGCTACTACGTTGACAAGACCGCCTACATTCGTCGGCTGCTCAACGAGGGCAAGCACTACTTCCTGTCGCGTCCCCGACGCTTCGGCAAGAGTCTGTTCTTGGACACGCTCAAGGAGGTGTTCGAGGGCAACGAGCCGCTGTTTGCGGGGCTGTCCATCCACGACCATTGGGATTGGTCGGTGCGCCATCCGGTCCTGCGGCTCAGCTTCGGGAGTGGCAACTTCAAGGTGCCCGGCTATGTGGAGGCCACGCTGATGGAGCAACTCGCCGCGGCCGAACGTCGGTCGGAGGTCGTCCCTGAGTACGCCACCGCCCCCGGACGTTTTGCCTCGTTGCTGGAGGCACTGCACAGCCAAACCGAGCAGCCGGTGGCCGTGCTGATCGACGAATACGACAAGCCGATTTTAGATGCGCTGGAAGTGCCGGAAGTAGCCCGCGCCAACTGCGACTTTTTGCGCGGCCTCTACGCGGTCATCAAGGACAGCGACGCGCACGTCCGCTTCACGTTCATCACCGGGGTGAGCAAATTCTCCAAGGTCAGCCTGTTTTCTGGCCTCAACAATCTAAAGGACATCACCTTGGACCCGCGCTATTCGGCCCTCTGCGGATACACTGAGGCGGACTTGGATACCGTGTTCGCGCCGG
>JAGWBY010000201.1 GCA_021295675.1 Candidatus Latescibacterota bacterium
CGCGTCCGAGACCGGTTCTACCTAAATATACTACGTGCGTAGTCGGCCTTAGTTATCTCGCCTGTTGCGCTGCCGGCCGACGGGCCACGCAACAAGCCAGCCCGAAAAATCTCGTCCCATTCCCTCGGGCGAAAGTTTGGGACCAGCCTGCTAAGAGATGTCATCGGAGCCTGCCGCGCAGGCTCAACAGACCCCAATGGGCTACGCTAAATTTAGGCAGCCAGAGCGTACGTGTTATTTTCGTCGCTTAATTGTTTCCCGAGGATTTACGAGGTGTCGGGACCTCGGCACGCAATTTGGGCTTCTCCGACCCCGTCAGCATAATAACCGAAAATCGCGCGCAATGTCAACGCTCAGTTCACCACGTTGATCGGCGCACCGTCCATAAAAGCCCGCACGTTTTCTGCCGTCATCTGCATCAGTCGCTTGCGCGCCTCTAGCGTGGCCCAAGCCATGTGCGGTGTGATGAGCAGATTCGGTGCCTGCAAGAGCGGGTTGCTGCTGGTGATTGGCTCGACGGAAGCCACGTCCGTTGCCGCCGCCCGGGGCTTGCCGACGCGCAGAGCCTGCAAGAGGGCCTGTTCATCGATGAGTGCGCCGCGCGACGTGTTGATGAAGAGCGCCCCTTCCTTCATGGTCGCCAGCAACTCGGCGTTGACAAAGCCGGTGTTGTCGGGCGTCTGCGGGCAGTGCAAGCTGACCACGTCGGCTGCGGCGAAAATCTCCGCCGTGCTCTTGAGGGCAAACGGCGCGTATCCCGGCGGGTCCTTTGGCGACGGCGCATACGCCCAGACTTCCATGCCAAAAGCGTGAGCCAGCTCGCCGACGCGCTGGCCGATGCGCCCGAAGCCCACGAGGCCGATAATTTTCCCGGCCAGTTCCGTCAGCGGCGTCTCCCAAAAACACCAATAGCCCGATTCAGCCCAGCCACCGCGATGGACCGCCGCGTCGTGGCGACCGACGTGGTGGCACAGTTCCAGCAGCAGGGCCATGGTGTACTGGGCGACCGAATCGGTGCCGTACACTGGAATGTTTGACACCGGGATGGCGCGGGCGCGCGCAGCCTCTACATCGACGACGTTGTACCCGGTGGCCGTAACCGACACGAAGCGCAGGTTGGGCAACTGGGCAAACGTCTCGGCCGTCAGCGGCACCTTGTTGGTCAAAATCACGTCGGCGTCTGCGGCCCGCTCCAAGATCAGGTCGTCGGGAGTTTTGTCGTACACCGCAAATTCGCCCAGCGCCGAGACTGGATCCCAAGGGTTGTCGCCGGGGTTTAGGGTGTGTCCGTCTAGTACTGTGATTTTCATGGGATTCCTTTTGTGTGAAAGCTAAGTACACGNGCTCAGCATGACAATGAGCGTCAACACCTGTCATGCTGAGCCTTTCGGCTTCGCTCAAGATAAACTCCGCGAAGCGGAGGCGAAGCATCGCATACCTCGATGTCCATGTATAACGTTACTGTCGTGTACTAAGGTGTGAAAGTCACTTCTGTAGCTGACCCACGTCCCGCACGGCCCCGTGCGCTGCGCTCGTCGTCAGTGCGGCATACGCCTGTAGCGATTGGGGGATGTGGCGTTGGCGGTTGCGGGGGCGGTAGGCGTTTATTTTCTGGCGACGTGAGGAGAGTTCGGCGTCCGCGATTAGTACGTCGATTTTGCGCTTGGGAATGTCGATGCGAATCCGGTCGCCGGTTTCCAACAGGGCCAGTGCTCCGCCCTCGGCTGCCTCTGGGGAAACGTGGCCAATTGACAGCCCGGAGGTGCCGCCGGAAAAGCGGCCGTCGGTCAGCAGCGCACAGGTCTTGCCCAGGCCCATGGACTTGATGTACGACGTTGGATAGAGCATTTCCTGCATCCCCGGCCCGCCCTTGGGCCCCTCGTAGCGAATTACGACCACGTCGCCGTCGCGGATTTTGCCGCCGAGGATGCCCTCGCATGCTTCGTCCTGCGACTCGAAGATTTGGGCCGTGCCCTCAAACACCCAGATCGACTCATCGACGCCAGCCGTCTTTACGATGCAGCCCTCTTCGGCGATGTTGCCGAAAAGCACGGCCAGCCCGCCGTCCTGCGAATAGGCGTGCGCGACCGAGCGGATGCAGCCCGTTTGAGAGTCCGTATCCGACTCGGCGTAAAAGTTGTCCTGGGAAAAGGCGGTTTTGGTCCGCACGTTGCCCGGGGCTACCAACGCCCGCTGCTCGGCCATTGCGTCCACCGGACCTGACCCGCGAATGTCGTTGGCGGCGATCAACTCGCCGAGCGACGGCCCGGCAACGGTCTGCGGCTCGGGGTGGATTTTGCCGCCGCGCAACAGCTCGCCTAAGATGCTCATAATGCCGGAAACTCCTGCGTGGCCGGTGCCACTTTGCAGATACAGGGGACTTGCCGCGACAGCCGATCGATGTCGGCCATGGTGAAATTGACTTCGGCCTCGCGGGCCATGGCCAACAGGTGCAGGACCGTGTTGGTGGAGCCGCCCATGGCGATGTCCAAGGTCATGGCGTTTTCAAAGGCCGCGAAGTTCGCAATGTTGCGCGGCAGCACCGATGTGTCGCCCTCTAAGTAAAATGCCTTGGCCATTTCGACGATCCGCTTGCCGGCCGCGGCAAAAAGCTCCCAGCGCAGGGCGTGCGTGGCGAGGATGGTGCCGTTGCCCGGTAGGGCTAAGCCGATGGCTTCGTTGAGACAATTCATGGAATTGGCGGTGAACATACCCGAGCACGAGCCGCAAGTCGGGCAGGCTTGTTCCTCCATCTTGGCCACGTCCTCGTCGCTCAAGTTGGGGTCGGCCGCGGCGACCATGGAATCGACCAAATCGAGCTTGGCGCCGGCTTCCATTGGCCCGCCCGAGACGAAGATCGCCGGGATGTTGAGCCTGAGTGCGGCCAGCAACATGCCCGGGGTGATCTTGTCGCAATTGGAAATGCAGACGAGGGCGTCGGCCTTGTGGGCCTGCACCATGTACTCGACGCTGTCGGCGATTAGCTCGCGGCTCGGCAGGGAGTAGAGCATGCCGTCGTGGCCCATGGCAATGCCGTCATCTACGGCAATGGTGTTGAACTCCACGCCGTAGCCGCCGTTCTGATCGATCACTTCCTTGACCTTCTGGCCGATGGGGTGCAGATGCACGTGCCCGGGCACGAACTGAGTAAAGGAGTTGGCAATGGCGACGATGGGCTTTTGGAAATCCTCGGTCTTCATGCCGGTGGCGCGCCATAGAGCACGCGCGCCGGCCATGCGTCGCCCCTGCGTGGTGGTACTGCTGCGAAATGATTGCATAATAGCTCTTTCAGAAAGCTGCCGTCTAGCAGCGGGTTTTAGTTAGCGAACTGACGTTACGTAGCGTCCTGACCGTACGCTAGGCGTTGGCAGGTATGAGATGCTTCGACTCCGCTCCGCTGCGCTCAGCATGACAAGTGCTAGCACTCCGCTTCTCAGTGTCATGCTGAGCGCAGCGAAGCATCTCATACCCAAGAAGCCGTGCGTAACATCAGTTAGCGAAGTCAATTTCTAGCGCATCTCCCAAGGGTACGTAGCCGATTTTCGCATAGATGCTGTTGGAGGTTGGGTTGGCTTGATCGGCAAATAGGCTGCAAAACGAATAGCGCTCGGAGAGCAGTTTTTTGGTCAGCGAGGCGACGCATGAGGTGGCGTATCCCTTGTTGCGCTGTTCGGGCGGCGTGTACACCGCGGTGACGGATATGCCGTTTCGCATCGGGCGCGTCGTTTTGGCAATGGAGACCGGCCCATTGCAATCCCAAATGTACAGTTGCTTGTCGGCGATGAACCGCTCGGCGCTTTTCTTGGCCTTGTCGCGATCGGCTGG
>JAGWBY010000082.1:0-4621 GCA_021295675.1 Candidatus Latescibacterota bacterium
ATATAGAGGCCCTAGCAGGTGATGGCAACAGTTGCTTCAGTATCAGTGGCAAGTTGGTCATTGAGCGAACGACCCTGACCGGCTTGGAGGACTTGCGCAACCTCTATAGCGTCGGTGGTTTGCGAGTGCATTCCAATCTAGCCCTGACCAGCCTAGGGGGCTTGTGCAACCTCACCCGCATCGAAGGGGATCTGGAAATCGTCAACAATCGAGCGTTGACCAATGTGGACGGCTTGCACAATCTCACCCGCATTGGGGGCAAGCTGGAAATTAGAGACAACGCGTCCCTGACCAGTCTGGAGGGCCTGCGCAACGTCACCCGGCAATGAACCTCTGGACTATGAGGAAAGGACACAAAGACATGCTCTCAGCCTGGGCGATGAGCAAGCAGCGCGCGAGTCCGAGGGAAGCATCTTCAGCGACGGTGAGGCCCTGTCCAATCTAGAGGGGCTGCGCAACCTGCAAAGCATCGGGGGATCGCTGAAGCTCGGCCTCCCTATTGTCGGCTATAACTTTGGTTTAACTACTCTGGAGGGGCTGCGCAGCCTGCAAAGCATTGAGGGCGATCTGCACATCCAGCACAATTTTGCGCTGACCAGCCTAAAAGGGCTGCACAACGTGCAAAGCATCGGCGGCGAACTGCATATCCTGCACAACGACCTTCTGACCACTCTGGAGGGCTTGGACAACCTGCGAAGCATCGGGGACAACCTGAGTCTCTACCGCAATATCTCTCTGACCAGCTTGGAAGGGCTGCACAACGTGCAAAGCGTTGGAGATGAATTGATAGTTCGCGACAATAGACTGCTGACCAGCCTAGAGGGCCTGCGCAGCCTCCAGAACGTCGGCCGGGCTCTGATGATCTGGGGCAGCGATGCCCTGAAGGACCTAAAGGGCTTGGACAAGCTCACTCGGATCGAGAATCTCCTGATCCACGAAAATGCTTCTCTAACCTCTCTCAAGGGCTTGGACAACCTGCAAAGCGTCGGAAACGTCCTACAGATAGATGGCAATAGGTCTTTGGCCAGCCTCGACGGTTTGGACAACCTGCAAAGCGTCGGGGGGCACCTGTGGATTGAGGACAACCCCAACCTGCCGGACGATCTGGTTCAGGAATTTGCCGCCAGAATAATTGAAGGTGGCTTTGGAGGCGAGATTACCATTATGGGCAACCAGCCATAGTGGAAGCCCGCCGCCAGATGCACCTCTCGTCCTGTGTTCTAGGATTCGAGGTGCATCTAGCCGGTTCAAGGCACAAGTAGAAGAAATGGTGTTAGTGGATAGGGGTAAACCGACAGACCCCATCGAATGAAATTCGCAATCTGGGGGCGACTTCATAGGGCCAAGGGTTAAAACTGTAGGGGAGGTAGTGGCACGCTAAAACGTGGCGGAAAGAGTCTGGTTCCAGAATGGGGCCACCGCGATGAATCAATCTGCCGTGGAAGAGCACCGCTCCGGAAATCCGTTGCGCTCGAAGAGGGCGTCGAACGCATCTTCGTGGTTCCAGCCGTACCAGGGTCCGGGCTTGCCGTCTTCATCTTCTCTGAAGTCCTTCTTATCCAGTATCGGTCCTTTGTGGGATCCGAGTTGGACATGGATGCTGCCATTGCGTTCGTCGACATCCTGGAGGGCAATCCAGGCCGACATACATCCCGGCAGGTGAAAGGCATCTTGGTGTCGGCGCTGCTCCGACCCTTTGTAAAAGTACATAGTCTGTATTGCTTCGGGCTCATCGTCGAGACAAGTGCGTAGCGGTTGGCGCAGCCGGGGATTCAACATCCAGTCCATGGCCATAGGATCGTACAGGTGCTGATTCCTCGTCCGACTCCAGTCATCGGCATTGCGGGGTGCCATGTTCACGACCCAAGCTGCAAACTGAAAACCGTCGATTCTTTCGCGTCCCGCATGCAGATCCATCATGTGGTCGATGAACCGATCGCACTCATCTGGATCGAACAAGCCTTTGAGTATGGTATAGCCATCCTGCTCATACTGGGCTTTTTGGGCCGATGTTAATTCTACTGGTTTCATCATAACCTCTTGTTCGGTTGATATCTCTATTGCCTGCCCCTAGGACTGAAACTCTGTGCCCCGGCGATTAGCCAATGAGCGGGGCGTCAGGTCGAAGAGGGTTTCGTGGCCGTGGAAGAAGCGGTCCAACTCGTCCACCATCAGCGTGAATAGACGGGGGTAGCTGGGGGCTGTGACCCCGGCGATGTGCGGACTGAGAAAGACATTGGGCAGCTGAATAATCTCGCTGTCGGCCGGGATCGGCTCGGGGTCGAAAACGTCCAGTCCGGCGATGATGTCTCCCCGCTTCAGCCGTTCGATCAGCGCATCAGAGTCGACGATCGGACCGCGCGAAACATTCACGAACACGGCCTCCGATGGAATCAGATCCAATTCGCGCTGGCCGATCATGCCCTGAGTCTGGGGGGTCAGTGGCACCAAACAGACAATGGCGTCGGACTGAGAGAGGATGTTGTCCAACGAGGTCTGGAGAAAACCCACGGCATCCGCCATTTCTCTGGGCAGATACGGATCGTACACCCAGATATCTGCCTCAAAGGGCCGCAGAAACTGAATCAACCGCCGGCCGATATGGCCGCAGCCGATCAACCCGACTCGCTTGCCGGTCAGATCGCCGCGCAAATAGCCGGGATCGTCATTGCGGGAAAAGTTAGTATCGCCGGCGATGATGCGGCGGAAGTAGGCACCGGCATTGCGCAGGGAAATAAGGATCAAGGCCAAGGCCCATTCGGCCACTGGATAGGAGGTGCCATTGGTGGTGTCCACCGTGCGGATGCCTCGCACCCAGGCGGCTTCCACATCGATGCGTTCGGCGAATCGGTCGCCCGCTACCTCGCCGACGATCTTCAGCTCGGTTGCCCGGTCCATGACCTCGGCGTCGATCCGCGGAGCACCGCAGCAGACGATGATCGCGTCGGCGTCCCCTACCTGATCGAGCAATCGTGCTTTCAACTCCGGGCTGGGGCTGGGGCTGAAGAAGGGCACACCGTCCTCGCAGGCGAACCAGTACCAGTCGGCAAAGACATGGAGTCGTTCTAGGTCCGGGGTTGTCAAGTAGTTATCGCGAACTTGATGATCGCAGACCAGCATTACCTTTGGACGAGGAGTTGCCATAGAGCCAGACCTCCATTCGGGCTTATCGAGCAGATATTGCGATTCAATATACTATACAGGAGGCTTCACACGACAAGAAAATTTGGGTGGTATCCCTACTGAGTGCGTAGAAGGGCGATAACTTGAAAAAAATCTTGACTTCCCTAAACATTATTATTTAGAATGGTTTAATGAACGAGACAACGCGTCTCACGCATAGCGTCCAGTTTTCCATTCCTTCCAATCCCTGAATTGTACTTTGTACAACTGGGAGACCCTCTATTAAGGAGGAGATCAGAAATGAAAAAATCTATTCTTTTGCTCTTGCCGTGTGCGTTGGCTATGGCTTTTAGCGGGCCGGCTTTGGCACACACGGGCTTAGAGTTTTTTCTTCAAGAAGTGCCCGATCCTGATGCCATGACCATGGACGGAGATGACAGCGACTGGGGCTGGTTCGACAACGATCTCGCCTTGGACAGCAATTTGGATTTTTATGTGACATCAGGCGAAGTTGCTGACCCAGAGGATTATTCTGCTACTTGGCGGATAGCCTATTCTCGTCCGCCAGACAACCGGCTCTACTTCTTTCTCCGGATTCAAGACGACTCCCTGCGGCGTCAGGAGCCAGACTTGAAACGCATGTGGCACGATGATTTCACCCAGTTCAACCTCGACAATGGGTCCAACCTAGACGAGGCGAGCAACCACCAGCGCTATCATCTGCGCATATTGCCGGGTCCGGATGGAGTAACAGCCTTCAACAGCCAGATCGAGGTACTCGGCGACGAGAACTTGAGCTGGACTCAGGATGTAGATCTTTTTGGCAATGCCACGGACATATGGGATCTTGCTTGGACGGTTACCCCGCCGGATGCCCAGCACGGCACTCTGGATATAGAGGTCACTTGGGAAGCCCGGTTCAAAACCTATGATGCCGTTGGCCTGAGCGAGGCGGAGAGCGTCAGGCACGTGTATGAGGATGGTCAGGTTACCCACCTTGGGCCGCGGCTCACCGATAACGACGGCAGCCTGTTTCAGTACGATTTTTATCTGCAGGATAGATTTACTGGAACTCAAAACCCGGCCCAATATGGCACAGAGGGGGATCAGTTTCCCGACTGGTTTTTGATAGGATGCGAAGACTGCCCGAATGCCGGGGGCTCAGGAGCAACCGCGGTGGAGAGTTCCTCCTGGGGCCGGATCAAAAATCATCTGAGCAATCAGTCGCTCTGAGGAGTTTTTATTGTTAGATTTGTTCAGTAAACCCACCTTGGGCGATCCAACCCAAGCCCATGTCGGCGCATATGTGCAGACTGGGAAACTATCCATAGGAGAGGAGTTCAAGCATGACAAGATTCGCAATCTTGCCTTTGGCATGCGCGTTGGCTTTTAGTGGGCCGGCTTTGGCACACACGGGCCTAGAGTTTTTCCTGCAAGAAGTGCCCGACCCTGACGCCATGACCATAGACGGCGATGACAGCGACTGGGGCTGGTTCGA
>JAGWBY010000082.1:4748-19091 GCA_021295675.1 Candidatus Latescibacterota bacterium
TGCGGCGTCAGGAGCCAGACTTGAAACGCATGTGGCACGATGATTTCACCCAGTTCAACCTCGACAATGACCACTCGGGCGGTCCCGGCCTAGGGGCCAACCTAGACGAGGCGAGCAACCACCAGCGCTACCATATGCGCATATTGCCGGGGCCGGATGGAGTAGCGGCCTTCAACAGCCAGATTGAGGTGCTCGGCGACGAGAACTTGAGCTGGAATCAGGATGTAGACCTTTTTGGCAACGCCACGGACATATGGGAGCTTGCCTGGACGGTTACCCCGCCGGATGCCCAGCACGGTACTCTGGATGTAGAGGTCACCTGGGAAGCCCGGCTCAAAACCTATGACGCCGTTGGCCTGAGCGAGGGGGAGAGCGTAAGGCACGTGTATGAGGCTGGTCAGGTCACCCACATTGGGCCGCGGCTCGTCGATAGCGACGGCAGCTTGTATCAGCACGATATGTGGCTGAAGGATAGATTTACCGGAGCTGAAAACCCGCTCACATATGACACACAGGGAGATGGATTTCCCGATTGGATTTTACTGGAATGCGAAAACTGCCCCAATGCCGGGGGCTCAGGAGCAACCGCAGTGGAGAGCTCCTCCTGGGGCCGGATCAAAAGTCATCTGAGCAATCAGTCGCGCTGAGTATCTTTTACATCTGATCTTTTATTGGACATCGGGCAGAGAGTTTCTCTCTGCCCGATGTTCGTTCTACCCCGTGGTCACTCCTCAATAGTTACGGAAGACAAATAGACGCAAGAACCCTCGTCGGGCGATTCGTAGGTCGAGTAGTACGCGATGAGCGCGTGATCGTCGCCCATGGGCAAGATGCCGGCGTAGCCCGTGTCGCCGCCGCTGGGCAGCACGGCCTTTAACTGAATGTCGCCGTCTTCGTAGAGGAAAACTCCGGTGCGAAGTTGGGTCTGGTCGTGCGGGCTAAAGGGTTCGTTGAATTGGTCCGCCGTGGCGCGAATCCCTTCGTTGCTGAAGCTGCGTCCGGTGACGAGTACGTGGCGACCCACTTGGGCTATAGCCGAGCCGTAGCAGCGCGATTCCTGCGACAAGTTTGGCTGGTCCAAGTCTCCAGATCTGTAGAGGAGCAGACGCGGATTTGCGAATCGCCGCTGCCGTGGCCGCTGCCATCGACAAAGCATACGTGATACGCGCCCTTCCAGCGCACCAAGCTGCCGTAGATTTTTCTCGTCCAATTCACTTTTACCGTGGCCATGCTATTAGTCCTTTCGTCGCTTCTGTCATGCCGAGCGGAGCGGAGCGGAGTCGAAGCATCTCAACACTCGTGCGCAACCTGTCAATTCCAATACTTCCCGTAGAGCACCCGGAGCCGCTCCTTCGCCTCAAAGGGAATCGCCGCTGAGTCGGTGATGATGGCGCGTTCGGCAGCGCGCAGACAAGGGCAAGCAGATTCGCTCGGCAGGCGCGTGGCAACCTCGGCGACGATTTGCACGGCCAAAGCACTGTTAGCCCGTAGCACCGCTAGCACTTGCTCGATGCTCACATCTTCCTCCTCCTCGTGCCAGCAGTCGTAGTCCGTGCCCGTCGCCAGCAGCGCGTAACACATTTCCGCCTCGCGTGCCAGCTTGGCCTCGGGCAGAGCGGTCATGCCGATCACGGCCGCGCCCACGGCGCTGCGGTAGAAATGCGACTCGGCGCGGGTGGAAAAGGCCGGCCCCTCCATGCAGAGGTACGTGCCGCCCGCGTGGACGTTGGCATCCGCCGCTCGGGCCGCAGCAATGACCTCGTCCCGCAACGTCTCGCAGAACGGATCGGCAAACATCACGTGGCCGACGATCCCATCGCCGAAAAACGTCGATGGGCGTTGGCCGCGCGTGCGGTCGAAAATCTGGTCGGGCACGATCATGTCCCCTGGCCGAATCGCTTCCTGCATGATGCCGCAGGCACTGATGGCCAAAACGTGGTTCACACCTAATTGCTTGAGCGCGTGGATATTGGCACGAGCGGGTACTTCGCTCGGCAGCAGCCGATGCCCTCGGCCATGTCGCGGCAGGAAATGCACTGTGCGTCCGCCGATCCGAGCCTCGACAATAGCGTCCGAAGGCGCGCCAAAGGGCGTGTCTAGCCGGTGCTCGGCGACCGTTTCGACCCCTTCTATGTGGTACAACCCCGACCCGCCAATGACGCCCAAGATTACGGATTGACTCATCATCATCTCCTGTGAGAATGCAAGTGCCTGATAGCGCCCCTATATTATACTACCATGCCCCCGCGCCTGCTAAAAACCTCGGTGCGCGAACTAGTCGGCTTCGTCCTGCGCTCCGGCGATCTAGTCTCCGGCGGCTTTTCCCGCCCCGACCGCCTAGTGGAAGGAACGCGCGGCCACCAGCAAGTCCAGCGCGCCCGACCCGCCGACTATCAGGCGGAAGTGCCCATCTCCTACCTAGTCGAAACCGACGAGATTACCCTCGAAATAAGCGGTCGCATCGACGGCCTGCTCGTCGAAGACGACGCAGTACTCGTCGAGGAAATCAAGACCACCGAGGCCGACCTCGAAGAGGTCCCTGAAAACCCAGCGCATTGGGCACAAGCCAAGCTCTACGCCTTTATGGTCGCCGATCAAAGTAGCCTCGACGCCATCGACATCCAGCTAACCTATCTTCAGTTAGACACCTACGAGCGCCGCGAGGACCGCCGCACTTTTGCGTGCGACGAACTAGCGGCGTTTTGCGCCGATCTCATCGAGCGCTACCTGCATTGGGCGCGCATCTACCAACAGTGGTGCGCCGAGCGCGATCTTTCGCTTGAGGCGCTCGCATTCCCCTTCGCCGAGTACCGGCCCGGCCAGCGCGATCTGGCCGTGGTCACTTACCGCACCATCGACGGTCGCGGTCGGGCTTTTGCCCAGGCACCCACCGGCATCGGCAAGACCATCTCGACCCTGTTCCCAGCCGCCAAGGCCCTCGGCCTTGGCCACGCCGAAAAAATATTCTACCTGACGGCCAAAACTAGCGGACGCAGGATCGCCGAAAAGGCCATCGACGACCTGCGCGGAGGAGACGCACGCCTCAAGAGCCTGACGCTGACGGCCCGCGACAAAATCTGCTTCAAACCCAACGGCGGCAGCACCTGCGACCCCGATCAATGCGAGTTCGCCCAGGGCTACTACGACCGCATCAACGACGCGCTAGAAGACATCTTCACTCACGACGCCTTCACCCGCACCCTCATCGAGGAATGCGCGCAAAAGCACCGCGTCTGCCCCTTTGAGTTTTCGCTCGACCTCGCGCCGTGGTGCGACGTCATCATCTGCGATTACAACTACGTCTTCGATCCGCGCGCCTTCCTCAAGCGCTTCTTCCAAGACACCAGCGGACAATACGCCTTCCTCATTGACGAGGCGCACAATCTCGTCGATCGAGCGCGCGAAATGTTCTCAGCCGATCTGTGCAAAACCGAGATCTCGGGACTAAAGCACTTAGTCGGCAAGACGCATCCCGACTTGAGCCAACAGCTCGACGCCCTCAACCGCTACTTTGCCAAGCTAGGCAAAAAGGTCGAACAGGAAGGCGACGGCGAGTGTTGGGTCAGCCCGCAGTTGCCGACGGACCTGATGGCCCTAGTCCACAACGTCCTCCGCGCCGCCGAGAAGGTCCTAGAGCAGGGTGCGGCCTTGCCCTTTTGGGACGAATTAATCGAGTGCTACTTCCGGGTGCTGGGCTTTGAGCGCATCGGCGAGCTTTTCGACGAACACTATACCACATACACCGAAAAACAGGGGCGGGATATTCGCTTCCGGCTGTTCTGTCTCGCCCCAGCGCACAATATCCGCCAAGCCCTAGCGCGCGGCTGCGCGGCCGTATTTTTCTCGGCCACGCTCTCGCCGCTGGCGTACTTCCGCGACCTGCTCGGCGGCGAGGAAGGGGACACCTTGTTGAGCCTTGGTTCGCCCTTCCCGCCCGAGCACCTGCGCCTGCTGCTGGCCGACCACATTGAGACGACGTACAAAAAGCGCGGCGAGAGCTACGACGACATCGCCGAGTCCATCGCCGCTCTCGTCAGCCAGCGCGCGGGCAACTACCTCGCCTTTTTCCCTTCGTACAAATACATGGAGGAGGTAGCTACGCGCTTTGCCGAGGCGCACCCGGACATCGACCTTCTGGTCCAAGAAAGCGGCATGTCCGACCGCGAGCGCGAGGCATTCCTCTCCGTCTTCGACGCGGAGCCATTGCAGGCCGAGCAGTACACCGTGGGTTTCGCGGTGATGGGCGGCGTCTTTGGCGAAGGGATCGATTTAGTTGGCGAGCGACTGGTCGGTGCCGTGGTCGTCGGCGTGGGCCTGCCGCAACTGTGCTTGGAGCGCGACCTGATCCGCCACTATTTCGACGAGCGCGAGATTCCCGGCTTTGCCTACGCCTATGTCTATCCGGGCATGAACCGCGTGTTGCAGGCCGCCGGCCGCGTCATCCGCACCGCGAGCGACCGCGGCGCAATCCTCCTCGTCGATCGCCGCTTTGCGCAAAGCCGCTACCGCCAGCTCTTTCCCTCCTCTTGGCACCCAGTGCATTCGGTCCGCAACCCCGCCCACATCGCCCAGTCGCTGGCCGATTTCTGGCACCAAGACCCTACACACACTTAGCATCTGATGTTTACGCAAAGGCCATTAGGTATGGGATGCTTCGCTTCGCTCAGCATGACAAGGAAGGAACGCGCCCACTGCTGTCATGCTGAGCCTTTCGGCTTCGCTCAAGATAAACTCCGCGAAGCGGAGTCGAAGCATCTAATACCTAGATGCCCGTGCGTAACGTTCGTTAGCATCGTACTGCTCTTGCTCTACCCTACGCTAGTAGCGGCCCAAAGCGTGTTCGCCGCCGCTAGCCTAAGTTCCCACGCACTACGAGGGGATGCGCCTGTCCGTTGCCAGCTCTTCGACCTTGGCCAAACAAATCGCCGCTGGTGCGCCAGCCGACATTTACTTTTCCGCCAACGCCGAGTGGATGGACTACCTCCAAACGCGCCAGCACATTGAACAAGACACCCGCGTCGATCTGCTCGGCAACGCCCTCGTGGTCATTGCATCGAGGGAAGAGCCTTTCGCCGTCCACTTTGCAAGAGACTTCGACTTTGCCGACGCTTTCGCTGGCCGCTTGGCCCTCGGCGACCCCGATCACGTCCCAGCCGGCCAGTACGCCCGCCAAGCCCTAGAAAAATTGGGCTGGTGGCCGGCGCTCAAAAATCGCATTGCACCCGCGCCCGACGTCCGCGCCGCCTTGGTGTACGTCGAGCGCGGAGAGTGCGCCGCTGGTCTAGTGTACGCCACCGACGCGACTCAAAGCGACCGCGTAATAACCCTAGCGACCGTGCCAGACTCACTGCACCGCCCCATCGTCTATCCAGCGGCCATCGTCAAAGGCCGCGCCAGTGCACAGACCCGCAGCCTGCTGGAGTTTTTTAGCTCGGATACGGCCGCCAGCATCTTCCGCAAACACGGCTTTACCTTTTTGGGCGATCAACGTGTTCAACGCTGAGGAAGTGCAGGTCCTGCTGCTCTCGCTGCGCGTGGCCTTTTGCTGCGTGCTGCTTAGCCTGTTGCCAGCCGTGTTGCTGGGCTGGCTGCTGGCCCGGCGGGAGTTTCCGCTCAAGATTGCGCTCGACGGCCTCTGCCATTTGCCGCTGGTCCTGCCGCCGGTGGTCACCGGCTATCTGCTCCTGTTGCTTTTTGGCCGCCGCGGTCTCTTCGGTCCGGTACTCGCAGCCTTCGACCTCCAGTTGGCCTTCGACTGGAAGGGCGCGGTGCTGGCCTCGGCTGTAGTCGGCTTTCCCCTGATGCTGCGCTCCGTGCGCCTCGGAATTGAAAGCGTGGATCCGCGCCTAGAGCGCGTCGCCCGTACCCTCGGCGCGGGTCCGGTGCGCACCTTTCTGACCGTGACCTTGCGCCTCGCCGCTCCCGGCCTGCTGGTCGGTTCGCTGTTGAGCTTTGCCCGCTCCTTGGGCGAGTTCGGCGCGACCATCACTTTTGCCGCCAACATCGCCGGGCAGACCCGTACCATCCCTTCGGCCATTTACACGTACCTCAACCAACCGGACGGAGAAAGCCGCGTCGTCGGACTAATCGCGATCTCAGTCGCACTCTCGCTCCTAGCGCTCGTGGCCAGCGAGTGGTCGGCCCGTCGCCTGCGCCCGAACTAGCAATGCTCAGCCTCCGCGCCCAACGCCAACTAGGCTCCTTCGCACTCGACATCGACATCGAGTGCCACCACCCCGTCACCGCCATCTACGGGCCATCGGGCGCGGGCAAAACCTCGCTGCTCAACGTGGTCGCCGGACTAGTGCGGCCGGACGCCGGCGAAATATCCTTGGACGGTCAAACCCTCTTCTCCTCAACCCAGCACATCGACCTGCCGCCCGAGCACCGCCGCATCGGCTACGTATTTCAAGACGACTTGCTCTTCCCACACCTGAGTACCGAGGAAAACCTGTGCTACGGTCGCGACCTGTTGCCAACGGCAGCGCGCCGCTTTGCCCTAGACCAGATCGTCGATTTACTCGAAATCGGCCCCCTGCTCAAGCGGCGACCGAGGCACCTGTCCGGTGGCGAGCGCCAACGCGTCGCCTTGGGCCGCGCCCTGCTCACTTCTCCGCGCCTGCTGCTGATGGACGAGCCGCTAGCCTCGCTCGATCAGGGCCTCAAAAACCGCATCATCCCCTACTTGTGCCACGTCCGCGACGCACTCCAGATTCCCATTCTCTACGTCAGCCACTCGGTCGCCGAAATCCTCGAACTCACCAGCCAAGTAGTAGTCCTAGACCGCGGCCAAGTCATCGCGCACGGCGACTTTTTCACCATCGCCGCTCACCCCCAAGTCCTGCCGCTAGTCGAAGAACACGGCTTTGAAAACGTCCTCGACGTGGAAATCGCAGCGACCGACGCTGAGCGGGGCGTCTGCGAAGTCCTGTGCCACGGTCAGCAACTCAAAATTCCCTACTGCGCTCAACCCGTCGGCAGCCGCCTCTTTATCGGCATCCGTGCCGATGACATCGTCCTCGCGCGTCAGCGACCCGAAGGGCTGAGCGTGCGCAATGCATTGCAGGGGACCATCAGCGCAATTGCCGATGTGGGAGGGAAACAGCTCATCTACGTGGATGTCGGGCGTCGCTTGGCCGCCAAGACGACCCCAGAAGCCAGCGAGGAAATGCAACTCGACATCGGCGACCCAATCTACTGTCTCATCAAAACCCATTCCATCCGCTTGGGACCGCAGTTGGGCCGACCGGAAAAGCGTTGACACGACAAATACCCGCCTTTTATACTCTTTACAAATGGTACAAGCTGGGACCTGACCACCTCCAACCTAAGAGACTCGCCATGAATGTCATCACGGTTGCCCGTCAGCTCGGCAGCTTTGGCGACTGGATCGCCGAGCAAGACTACGAATTTATCGACCGCCGCCTCGTCGAAGAGATCGCCAGCATCACCGATACTTCGGTCGAAGAGGTTGAGCGCTACGACGAAAAGGGGGAGGGCCGCCTCAGGTTCTTCCTCAAGAAATTGCTCGTGCCCGAAGTCGCTCCGGGGACTTTTCCCCTATCGGCTGCTGCATACGCGCCCGAGTTTGGGCTCGAGTTCCCCCACATGCGCGAGCATGAAGTCAGCGAAGCGACGTACCTCGACCGCGGCACGTACCAGCTACTCATCACAACCCTCGTGCAGGATTTCGGCCAAAGCGGCAAGGCCGTCGTCGTCGGCCGGGCCAGCCAGGTCGTCCTCGCCGATTTCCCCAATGCCTGCCACGTCAAAATCATCGCCCCGCTCGAAACGCGGATTGAACGCTTGGTGCAGACCCGCGACATGGATCGCGAACAAGCCCATAAACTCATCGAGCAACACGACCAGTGGCGGCAGAGCTACCTGCGCAACTTCCACAACGCCGACTGGAACGACCCCCTGCTCTACGACCTGACGGTCAACACTGGCAAAATAGATCGAGAGGACGCCGTCGATCTGCTCGCCGGGTTCTTAGCCGAATCTTAGAGATCAAACGAACGGGGCACCGGCCGTGCCCGTGCCCCGTGTAAAAACGCGTCGTCCGGGCGCGGCCAGCGCATTGCGTACTGCCGGCTGCGCTGGCGGCGGTAGCCCGCATCCAGCGCAGCAGACGGGCCGTAAGCTCGTTTTGCAGCGCTTGATGCTCGGGTCGGTCCCAGAGGTTCCACAACTCGTGCGGGTCTTGCTCCAAGTCGTATAGCTCGCCCTGGTCTTGGCCGATGTAATAGACCATTTTGTGCCGCTGGCCGCGCATCATCACCTGATAATTGTCCTCGCAGAACACCCACTCGCGCGGCGCGCAATCCGCGTCTCCCTCCAAGTATGACCGCAACGAGCGGCCCTCCAGGTAGCTAGGCACCTCTACGCCAGCCGCTTCTAGGATCGGCGGCCCCAAATCCATCAGCGAGACCAAGTCGCCGACCGCATCGCCCGTTTGCGTCCGACGACTGTCGCGCACGATCAGCGGCACGTGTACTATCGGATCGTACATCAGCCATTTGTACGCCAGTCCGTGGCTTGTCCGCTAACTCCCCATCGCGCAGCACGCGCGGGGGCATCGGTCGCCCCGCGTACTGCTCCAGATGCCTCGGCAACGGGTCCCACGGCTCGTGCGGGCCGGTAAAACCTACTTGTAAGAAAAACGGTTGTTGGCCCTTGTAATCGCGGATCCAAGTAAGGGCCGAGTCGCCGATAAACACATCCGAGTGAAAGCGCTCCTCCAAGTGCCAAGGGACGCCTTGGTATTTCTGTAGCCAATCGGGGTCGGTCTTGTTGCGGTCGTTGGGCCGCTCCAAGCCGTGAATCCGCAGATAGCGGCCCCAA
Source organism: Candidatus Latescibacterota bacterium (assembly GCA_021295675.1). The sequence goes on from JAGWBY010000082.1 coordinate 13,593, forward strand.
TCGTCGTCCGCCCAGCCCGAGTCGAGGTTCTTGCTAGTGGGATTCTCCACCACGACCCGCTCGTGGAAGCCCCCGGCGACATCGCGCGGAGCAAAGTGCATCTTGCCGATGTTGACGCAGTGATAACCCGCGTCGTTGAGGTCTTGCACCCAATTGCGGTGGTCGGCCCAGTGATCAAAGCTGTACACGCCCGTATTGTGCGGGTACATACCCGTGAAGATCGCCGCCCGCGAGGCAATGCAGGTCGCGCCCGGACAAAAGGCATTGCGGAGTATTCCCGAGGGTCGCAAGGCCCTCGTGTCGGACAATGGAGCCTATGTACTCTTGGTGGACGGCACCGGATATGCCTATGAAGCAAGCTCCCAGTCGGTAGAGTTGCTGGATGCACAGGGCACACTTCTGTGGGAGGCTAGGTTAGCCCCGGATGCTTTTCTGTCCCCCACGGGAGAGATGGTCGTCAGTCTTAATATCGAAGCGTCGAAAGACATTCCTTTTTCTTTTTGGGGACCGCAGGGGAAGCTAGCCGAATATGAATCCGTAGTGGGAAGAGCCAGTTTTTCCGCCGATGGCCAGCACCTGTTTGTTAGAGAATCTGTTCGAGACACGAGTCTCAGTGACTGTGTGTCTTTATTCGACAAGCAAGGCCAGCGGCTCTGGCAGCGCCATTGTCGGCCCTATGGGGAGCATCCCATCAACAAAGTATTCATTTCCGAGAGCGGCCGGTTCATGGCTTTTACTTACTACCGGAAGTCGTCTTGGAACCCAGGGTCGGAACCACCGCCTCCACCGGTGCCCCGTTACCTAGCAGTTTTGGATCAGAACGGCGATATGCTGTGGACACGGTCTCATACGGGAGTCTGGCATCTCACCTTCTCAGAGGAGGATGAGCTCATAGCTACGCTACAAAGAGGCGAAAGAGAATCAGCGCAGGAACCGGAAATCATCGTAGCGAATGTTCGTACGGGAGATACCCAACAACGGTTTGCTGTCGCTCTTCCCGAGAAAAGCATCCGTGGGTACCCCCGGTTGAGCTTTTTGCAGAACCAGAATCTGCTACTAAGGTACTATCAACGTATTCCTAGGGACATTTTGGCGCACTTGCAGCTATTCGATTCGACTGGCGTCTTGTCTTGGGAGAGTATTTTTAATCCTAACACTGAAGAGTGGGATGGTAGTGGTACTAATCCTGCATGGCTGGAAAAAGGTCCGTTGCTGGGCATCATGATGGGTCGGGTATTTCAACTATTAGACTTGAGTCCACATGACTCATCTGAGGAGTAATGCCATGCTTCGTCTCAGTCGCCGTGTTGTTGTATGCCTATTCGTTCTTTGTGGTTCCCTGTGGGGTCAGCCCACTTTTCGTTGGCCGGTGGACATGGCAGGGGTCCGTAACTTCACTAGCAACCTCGGCGAACCCAGAACCAATCCACGTGACGCCACCGATTATCTTCACCATTGGCCCAAGGGCCTTGGTATTCCCAAGACCAATGGAGACACCATTCTCGTTGTTGATCTATCCGACAGCATAGGGATCTTTCACTCCCTATCGTTGTCTTTGGCACTACGCCCACCACCCACGTGCAAGGAGGCTACCCATGGCTGTGCCTGAACCTCGATTTCACAATCGGTTTCGCTGTCCATTCTACCGCACGGCGACACTTGGCTGGTTAAACCTCTGTCTTTGGGTGTTCACGATACTGGGTTTGTGGAGGCCCGTTCCTCTTGAAGCCCAACAAGCCCAAGCCGACCGTGAGCCGATTTATGAGCTGCGCTTTGAGGCGGATGAAGTGCGCGTGGTGCATAATGTGATAAGTCAGACGCGGAGGGAGGCTCCCGAGTCCGACTTGGATACGGGACGCGCCAAAGGGTTGGGTCAGGCATCGAGTGAGCCTCCCTTGACGCACTTCCCCTTTCCGGTGGTGGCCAATAATCAGGCTAAGAAGCTCGTCTGGTTCAATGCCGATGGCACCATCAAAGCCCAGCGGAGTATTCCCGGGGGTCGCAAGGCCCTCGTGTCGAATAATGGAGCCTATGTACTCTTGGTGGACGGCACCGGATATGCCACTGAATCGGGTTTCCAGTCGGTTGAGTTGCTGGATGCACAGGGCACCCGTCTGTGGGAGGCCGTGCTTCCCTATTCGGCTTATTTATCTCCCACAGGAGAAACGGTCGTCAGTGTGCGCAAAGGAGCGATGATGGAGTGGGCCGATTTTTCTATCTGGGGACAACAGGGCAAATTAGTCGAATATGAAACTGGAGTCAAAAAATTGAGTTTTTCCGCCGATGGCCAATTCCTATTGGTCGCCGAACTCATGGCTCAAGACATCACTTGTGTGTCGTTATTCGATAAGAACGGCCAGCGACTATGGAAGCGCCATTGCCAGCCCCATACGGTGCAATCCATCACCGATGTGTTCATTTCTAAGAGCGGCCGGTTCATGGCCTATGCTTATTATACTAGTTCAACGTCGCGTTATTTAGCAGTTTTGGATCAAAACGGCGATATGTTATGGACACGATCTGGTACAGTGGTATGGGATATTGCCTTCTCTGAAGAGGACGAGCTCATAGCTACACTGCAAGAAACCGAAGGGGGATCAGCGTATGATCGGGAAATCGTCGTAGCGAATGGCCGCACGGGCGATGCCCAACGAAGGTTTGCTACTCCTCGCCCCGAGGAAAGTCCTATTGGTGGATATACTCAGCTAAGTTTTTTGCGAAACCGTAATCTGCTGCTAAGGTACTACCAACGTACTTCGGATGGAGACATTTTGGCGCACTTGCAGCTATTCGATCCCACCGGCGTCTTGTCTTGGGAAAGTACCATCAATCCCGACACGGAAGACTGGAACAGTGTCAAGCCGTCATGGCAGCAAAAAGGCCTGTTGCTGGGCATCTCGATGGGTCGAGTGTTTCAGCTATTCGACTTAAGCCGCCACGATTTATCAGAGGAGTAAGACCATGATTTGTCGCTGTTCCTTCGTCATTCTCTCCCTGTTGGTACTCGGCAGCCCTCTGTGGAGCCAACCCACTTTTCGCTGGCCAGTGGACAGGGCCGGGGTCAGTAACCTTACTGGAAACCTTGGTGAACCCAGACCCGATGATATAAATGACCCCACCGTGCATCTTCACCATTGGCACAAGGGCATCGACATTCCCAAGACCAATGGCACTACGATCCGCATTCCCGCTGCTGGCAAGGTTACATACATTGAAAAGCTACCCAGCCAAGGGCAACTCAACGGGAGAGGTATTGTTGTTTTGCATCACGGCATTGATGGCAATCACATCGGATGGCATACGAGATTTTATCACATTGCACTGAGGAATAGTTTGGAGGTAGGTAAGATCCTTCGCTCCTCTGACGATGGTACGATGCCTACAGTGGGGACGGTTACGCAAGGCCATTGCCATTTCGAAGTCTATCAGTTTAATGCGGAGCGAAATGAAAACGACCTCTACGGCAACATTGGGTCTGTGCGCAACCCACTCAACTACGCCGATCTGAACAACGACGCTCCCGACGCCGACAACCCGACGATAGAGGAGATACGATTCAGTCTTTCCAACCGATGGGCCGAAAACTGGGATGAAAACCACCCCGAGAATGCGTTGGAGGCCGATGATGGCCAAGAAAAGTTTCTCGATCCCGTCGAGGAAGAAGAATATCCCGTTTACTTTCTCGCTCATGCCTACGACGACATTACGGATACTGGAGCTACTGGTCCCTATTCAGTGGAGTTTTCCATGTGTATGCATCAAGACTGTCGATGGGGAAAAGTAAGTACTTTCAAGTATCAATTTGATGATCTACGAGACGCCGATGGAATGGATTTGCAACTTGAAGAGGTGTATGCAACGGGGACCCAAGCCAATAACAGGACTTGAATTCAACTTGTAAGTGCAATCGTGCTGGAGCTGAAAAAGAAATGGCCAACTGGTATATTTCCTCAGACCATTTCACACGCAGCACCGGACGGAGGCGCTATGAGGACGTATCACCAGTTGACCGAGTATCAAAGATATCAAATTTACGCCTTGAAGAAAGCCGGGCATATCCAACAGCACATCGCCACGCTCTTGGGCGTATCGCCCTCGACGATTAGTCGCGAGCTCCGGCGCAATCGCGGTCTGCGTGGCTATCGTCCGCGCCAAGCCCATCAGCACGCGCTGGAGCGTCGCCGTGCAAAGGCCAAAGCGACCAAGATGACGGCGGCGGTTATTGGCCAGATTGAAGCGTATTTGCAGCGGCAATGGAGTCCCGAGCAGATTGCCGGCCGCTTGGCCGTCGACTCGGGCCTGCGCCTGAGCATAGAGCGTATTTATCAGCACATTCGCACCGATCGTCAGGTAGGCGGTACGTTGTATCGTCACTTGCGTCATAGTCAGAAAAAGCGTCGAAAACGCTATGGTAAAACCGATGCCCGAGGACAGATTAAAGACCGCGTTAGTATTGAGCAACGACCGGCGATTGTCGATACGAAACAGCGTCTGGGTGATTGGGAGATTGACTTGGTACTCGGTGCCCAACACCACGGGGCGCTAGTGTCGTTGGTCGAACGACGCTCGCGCTATACCCTGCTGGGCAAAGTCCAGTCAAAACAGGCCGCCGAGGTCGCGGCCAAAACGATTGAATTACTGGCACCGTATAAGACCTTTACCGAAACAATCACGGCCGATAATGGCAAAGAATTTGCCGATCATAAAGCCATCAGCCAAGCGCTAGATACGGCCGTCTATTTCGCCCATCCCTATCAGGCTTGGGAGCGGGGACTCAACGAGAATACCAATGGACTGATTCGCCAGTACGTGCCCAAAGGCACGGTGCTGGAGACGGTGCCACCAGAACGGATTCGACACATTATGGAGCGACTCAATCATCGGCCCAGAAAAGGATTGGCATTTCAGACACCACACGAAATCTTAGGTCGAGAAGTAGGGCACGCATTTAATCAAAACGAAATTGCACTTACAAGGTGAATCCGCCTTGTCATAAAAGAGGAGATAACAGGCGATGACTCAAGCACCGACCCAGCCCATCAAGACAGCTATGACTATGAAGATTACGACCGGCCTTGGGGTGAAGTCGGCCAAGGGGCAAACCGGCGGCTCACCGCCGCTTCGTATCGCCGGCGCGATTTTCTGCGGCTGCTGGCGGGTGGCTACGACGACGCGGGCGGGCATCCAGAGCCCTTTGTCACGCCCGAGCACGGACCGAACATCACGGTAGCAAACAACCATCAGCTGCCCGCGGTGTTCGGCAGTGTGCGGGCCTATTTCGGTTTTGTGTCCAACGGCGCGTTCCACTTGAGAGCTCAAACACAAACCCTCTAGGAGGCATCATCATGCAAAACCGTATGCAGCGCCTTATAGCAGCCGTCTTGATCGTCCTGTTGGGCAGCGGCTCGGTCGTCGCCGACGCCAGCGACTGGCTGCCGCTGGCGGTGGGCAATTCGTGGACGTATAGCCATCGCTACAACGACCACCAAAACGATGACG
>JAGWBY010000082.1:19465-20391 GCA_021295675.1 Candidatus Latescibacterota bacterium
ACGAGTTGGACGCAGGGGTTGATTCGCAGGCGGGCTACGAGTCGCAGGCGGGCTACAAGTTGGGGGAGGCGAGGCCCGAGTTCGGGGCGGGCATCCACTTCCTAAAGGGCTTCGGGATCCGAGCCTGTGGCCTTGGACTCAACGACGGCGACGCTCCTATATTCACCAACCTCCAAAAAGCCCACCACGCGGTGCTCGACGGGCGTAGCGTGACGGTTCGGGAAGCCCAGGAGGCGTCCGTAACCACCATCGAAGGGGATTCTTGGGGTGAAATCAAACAGGAGGAGCACCCATGAATCGGCTTGGTTTGTTCCTCGCGCTTTTTTTTGGCTCGCTGCTTTGCGCTTCTGCGGTGTTCGCCCGCGGTTCGCTTGCGACGTGGCCGCACCGAGGCAAGACCATTGTGGACGCTGGATGTGGTGCTGGTCACCTTTCTCGACGCCGATGACTCAAGCACCGACCCAGCCCATCAAGACAGCTATGACTATGAAGATTTCGACCGGCCTTGGGGCGAAGTCGGCCAAGGGACAAACCGGCGGCTCACTGACGCTTCGTATCGCCGGCGCGATTTTCTGCGGATGCTGGCGGGTGGCTACGATGTGGGCGGGCATCCAGAGCCCTTTGTCACGCCCGAGCACGGACCGAACATCACGGTAGCAAACAACCATCAGCTGCCCGAAGTATTCGGCAGTGTACGGGCTTACTTCGATTTTGTGTTCAACGGCGCGTTCCACTTGAGAGCTCAAACACAAACCCTCTAGGAGGCATCATCATGCAAAACCGTATGCAGCACCTTCTAGCAGCCGTCTTGATCGGCCTGTTGGTCAGCGGCTCGGCCGTTGCCGATGCCAGCGACTGGCTGCCGCTGGCGGTGGGCAATTCGTGGACGTATAGCCATCGCTACAACGACCACCAAAACGATGACG
>JAGWBY010000082.1:20760-27915 GCA_021295675.1 Candidatus Latescibacterota bacterium
ACGAGTTGGACGCAGGGGTTGATTCGCAGGCGGGCTACGAGTCGCAGGCGGGCTACAAGTTGGGGGAGGCGAGGCCCGAATTTAGGGCGGGCATCGCCTTCCTAAAGGGCTTCGGGATCCGAGCCTGTGGCGTTGGGATTAACGACGGCGACGCCCCTCTATTCACAAACGGCCAAACAGCCAAGCACGCGGTGCTCAACGGGCGCACCGTGACGATTCGAGAAGCCCGCGAGGCGTCCGTAACCTCCATCGAGGGGGATTCTTGGGGTGAAATCAAACAGGAGGAGCACCCATGAATCGGCTTGGTTTGTTCCTCGCGCTTTTTTTCGGCTCGCTGCTTTGCGCTTCTGCGGTGTTCGCCCGCGGTTCGCTTGCGACGTGGCCGCACCGAGGCAAGACCATTGTGGGGATGTGGTGCTGGTCACCTTCCGAGACGCCCATAGCTCAGACACAGACCTACTCCATAGCACCTATTACTATCACGATTACGACCGGCCTTGGGGCGAAGTAGGTCAAGGGGTAAACCGGCGGCTCACCGCCGATTCGTATCGCCGGCGCGATTTTCTGCGGATGCTGGCGGGTGGCTACGCGGAGGGCGGGCATCCAGAGCCCTTTGTCACGCCCGAGCACGGACCGAACATCACGGTAGCCAACAACCATCAGCTACCCGAGGTGTTCGGCAGTGTGCGGGCCTATTTCGATTCTGTGTCCAACGGCAGGTTCCACTTGCACGTGCGCATGGTCAATCCTCCCGCTGCGGGTCAAGACGAGGACGGCTTGCCCCGCTGGATTGAGTTGCCGGAAACCAAGGAATACTATGCTGAGCTTATCGACAATCTTAGGAATCAGAATGTTTTCTGGAACGACGCGTACGATGCGACGCTGGACTCGTTGCGGTTGGTTGACCCCGCTTGGGAAAATGTGCGTATGCGTATCAGCCTGCCCCACCACGATTCGACCGCCACCTACCCCTTTACCCGTCTGTTGCGCCGCAAGATCCTCTTTTTGTATTCCGGGGTCGTCTTTGCGCCCGATCTCGACACTACACGGGCTGGCGTCCAGCACGGCCTACTGCATCCGCAAGTGGATGAGATTACCGATGCAAACCCAGCTCAAGCTGATGAGGTCGGCTACCGCTACGTGATGGGGGAGCGCCAAGGGTTCGGCAGAAACGGCCACGGCATTGACGAGTTCGCTGGTATTGGTACGCACGCCCATGAAATCGGTCATCTACTCGGGCTTACGCATGGCGAGGGGTATTGGGAGGATAGTCCCAACCGGTACAGCGGTGCGCCACAGTATACCAATGCCCAAGGAGCCAACCAACTGGGGTGGACCCTGATGCAAGGCGGCGGCGATCAAGGGCCGGAAGATGACGACGGCCGATACTGGCTAGCCTACCGCTCCTGTCCCAATCCGATCAACCCCTTCTACCTAATGGATCTGGGTTGGCTCACGCCGGACGAGATCCGGGGCCCTCACGACGATTACGCCATCGCGCCTGGAACGACGCATTGGATTGAAAGGAATACTACCCAAGGGCCGGTTGAGTTTCTGCTTAATCGACGCACCTTACAGTCGTTTGACGGACGCTATGTTTCCTTCTACGACTATGCTACCGGAAATGACGCCGAGCAGGGCCTGATGATCTGGCGGCGCTATAGCGAGCACCACCCCCATTGGGAAGAGCGCCCTATGCTCATCGTCGCCGATGAGCGGCGCTACCGCAACGCTCGGGATCGAGACTGGAACCCCGATGTCCACGAATACCACGACATGCTTTCCGATCCCTTTGCCGCTGGTGAGATCGCCGATCGCCGATACAACCACACCGGTTCCACCCAAGCGGACGTGTCGGAGGTCACCAGCCTGAATGCCGGGGAAGGCTTGCGCCAAGAGACCTTGGGGGAACTGAGAAGGGGTACCAGAGACGGCCGAGGCTATCACCCGGATCCTGTCGACCTGAACTTGGCCCTGACCGACATCCGCTATGACGGCGACGACATCCTCGTGGATGTGACCTTTGCGCCCCAACGGCTCCGGCCTTGACCACCGAAGTCCAAGCGGGCCAAGTGACGCTGCGGTGGCCGCTTCCGCCCGACCCGGACCCCACCGTTTCCTACCAATACCAATATGATGGGGTATCGACTCCGATGCACTCGCTTGGGTCCGAAAACACATCTGGCACCATTTTTCAACATCAACGCCACCCCCAGACAGGCAAAAACCAACAGCCGGAATCGTCGAACGCCTTATCGATATCGTTTCTTATGCTACATGAATGGATAAAGTCGAGCTAAGTTTATTGCCTACGACGATGTAGTAGAGGGTATAAAGTTTGACTGAGGCCATTATCCCGATGGGTTGCCTGCCGAGGACACTGCGGTTCGGTCTATATCGTGGAGGCAGTTGAAAAGCGCCGTACTCAATCACCGTTAAACGGAGAGTTCAAAACCCATTTACCGGAGGATCATATCATGTTGGCCCTATTGAACCGTCTGATGACCCTATTGGCCCTGTGCGGGGCCGTGGAGGCCGATCCTAGCATTGGGGACGCCGACCCCATAGAGATAGAGCTCAACCCGCTCGAGTACGTCCCATTGGAGGCAGGCAATAGCTGGACGTACGAACATATCTATCACAATAGCTTGTATCCTGATATCTGGGAGGCTGTGCAGTCTCCTCACAGGGAGATTCCTCTTCCGCCCGAGGAAGAGGATGGTTTCCCCCCTGATTCCCTAAGAAATGCTGAGAAAGTAGTGACTATCGAGGTCACGCACACGGAAGAGATCGACGGCCTAGAGTACTTTGTTTTTAGCGATGCCAATTATACTTGGCCGCCCTTACCCGGGTTTTTCTGGGCCGGTAAAAAGGTGCGCCTGTCCGACGAGGGGATTTTAATGTTTCGCTGGGAGGGGCAGGACATCCCCGTATATGACTTCGGCGGTACTAGTAATCCTTATGAGTATGTAGGTACATTCCCACATGGATCGGGCACGGACCAGTCCAGTGTTCGTCGTATTTATACTCCGTATCGGCGCTCCATAGTCGATTTTTTCATTCCCTATTTCATTTTTGACGAAGAAATTCGCTTTCTACAGGGATATGGGGTAGGGCGGGCTTATATCAGCGTGTGGCTTGATGGATTTGATGGATGGCCCTACCTGTCCTATCAGAATAGCCTTACGCCGCTCTCAGCGACGATTTCCGGGAGGGAGATCATCTATGAACAGGTGCGTTCAGCCTATCAGGCTTTCGAGTCTAGCGGGGTGGGCCAAGTCGGTCAAGTACGATTGCATGAGGGATTTGACTTTAGCCAAGGAACTCATTCGGAATCTTCGAATGACTTTGAGCTGGTGGTGTTCATAGGACTCGCAAAGCCCGCTCATCTTATCTTGACAAGTTTCCCTGTACTTTCCTCCAAGACCGGCGTAGTCGATTTCGGGAAGATTGACTTTGGTCTTCTGATTTCCAAGTGCATCTCTCCCGACTTGCTACTCGACTTTCGTAATCAGGTGGATCTCACCGAAGGCCACACCTATGCGGTTCGGAGCCGCGAGGGGGGGATTGCGTTCCTGTACATCTTCGATGAGTTCGTAGAGGGCGTAACGAATATAAAGTTCGACTGGGTCTATTATTCCGATGGGTTGCCTGACACGGACACCGCGGTCCAGCCTATATCGTGGGGGCAATTGAAGCAACTTCATCAAGGGACGGAGTAGTTCCTCTCAAGAGCAGAAACGCAAACCCATTTAGCCGGAGGATCATCGCATGTTTGCCCAACTAAATCGCCTCATGGCTCTATTGGCTCTGTGCGGAGCCGTAGAAGCCGATAATGGAATTGAGGACGCCGACCCCATAGAGATTAATCCGCTCGAGTACATCCCTCTGGAGGTGGGTAATGGCTGGACGTACGAGCACTCTTATTATAGTTGGCCCAAAAATGAAACAAAAATAGTAGCTATCGAGATCACTCATACGGAAGTGATTGATGGCTTGGCGTACTTTGTTTTCAGCGGCCCGGATTATGATTGGCCGCCCTTGCCCGATTTCTTTTGGGGCGGTAAAAAGGTGCGGTTATTCGACGAGAGGTTTTTAGTTTTTCGCTGGAATGGACAGGATCGCCCTGTATATGACTTCGGTCATCTTGGTACCCCCTATGAGTATATAGGCACGCTTCCAAGTGAATTTGATGCTGCGAAGGAAGCGGGGTTCAGCGTGGAGGGACCGATAGAGGTCCATTTCAATCGCTTTTATGCCCAATATCGACTCTCCAAAGTCATTTTTAGTTTTTTCTACGAAGATATAATAGATAGCTGGTTTCCACTCGAAGGCAGAATTCACTTTCTACAGGGATATGGGATGGGGAACATTTATAACGAGAGACGCGGCTTCGAAGGGATCACCACATATTGGAATGCACTCACGCCGGTCTCGGCGACGATTTCTGGGGAAGAGCTTGTCTATGCACAGGTGCGTTCATTTCACAAGCCTCATTTCGAATCTACCGGGGTGGGTCAAGTCGGTCAGGTGCGACTCGATGAGGGATTTGATTTTAGCGCAGGAAAGCATTCAGAGCCGTCTAATGACTTTAAGCTGGTGCTGGGCGATCCCTCAGCATCATTCGTAACAATCGACGGTTTTTTCTCTGACGTCCCTCATCTTTACTCCAAGACCGGAGTGGCTCATCTCGGGGAGATTGACTTTGGTCTTCTGATTTCCAAAGGCGTACCTCCCGACTTGCAACTCGACGCTCTTACTGCGGTGTCTCTCACAGAAGGTCACACCTATGCCATTCGGAGCCGCGAAGGAGGGATTGTGCTCCTGTACGTCTTCGATGTGGAATTTTACCCATCTCCAGAGCATATAAAGTTTGACTGGGTCTATTATCCCAGTGGTATGCCTGACACGGACACCTCTGTCCAGCCTATATCGTGGGGACAATTAAAAAACTCCCTACTCAGGAGGAAGTAGCCCCCATCAAGGTTCGCCGTCCGTTAGGAGAATAAGATGAAATTTTTGGTGCTATTGATCTTTCTGTTGCACGCCGTTCTCGCTGAGGCCCAAGAGTTCGTCTGCGGATTCGTTCCTGTGCCGGAATCCGAGGGTGCTAAGGGTGCTTCCTCTCCTAAGGCTACTCAGGGTACTGGGACTGTTGCGGCCCAGCCTGACGACGCCTACTTCCGAAGTAGAATCATCCGCCCCCTATTCGTGTTTGGGAAGTTCAAAGAGCAGCCTGATCCTGCCGATCTGAATGCGCTCTTGGATCGAGAAGGCGTCGCGAATCAGTCCGCTGGCGCTTTACTAACCGCTACCTATAAAGGTAGTCTGGCGCACTATTTTTCTCAGATGTCGAAAGGTGCTTTGACGTTGATACCTCCCTCCACTGGCATTGACAAGACTTGGTATGAATCGACCTCGACTTCTATTAAAAATTATGTAGGAGAGACATGTAAATATGTTGCCGATAACGGTACGGTGCACAGTAGCTATTCTGAAGGGGTGGGCAAATTTATGCAGGAAGTGCTGGCCAAAGTGGATGCTCGAATTGGCGGCGACTTTAGTCAATACGATCTGAACATGGACGGGCTGATCGATGTGTTCGGCCTGTTTATTCCGCCGGAGTTTCAAGAAGCTTGCGGCAAGATTGGGACTGCCTTTGAAGGTAATGACAATGATCCCAAATACATTGATGCCGATGGGAACATAGTGGCAACACAGTTTATCATATCTTCGGTGACCTACTCAAGCAAAACCGAGGGCACTTTGCCGCCCAGTTTTCCTTTTATGGTAGGCGTTCTGGCGCACGAGTATGGTCATCTAATGGGCCTACCCGAACTCTATGATACCACTCCCCTAGACTACAACGGTGATGGAGAGATAGACGACGAGGACTACCCGTATCACTCGGTTGGCATCGGCCGTTGGGGCGTGATGGGTAGAGGCCCACTTGGATGGCTACATAAACTGCCAGATTCAATAACATTTGATGGACCGACTTCGATGTCGGCATGGTCGCGGATGTATGTGGAGTGGATCACACCGGAGACGGTGGAAAAGGATCTGTTGGGGGACCAAATCCACGATATCAACTCCTCTGAAGGCAAGGTACTTAGGGTTCCCGTGCTTGGGTCGGATAAAGAGTACTTCTTGGTGTCGAACCGCCAGAAAGAGAGTTACTACGATAACTACGCACCGGCGAGCGGCCTAGCGATCTGGCACGTCGATGAGGGTGTAAGAGGAGCCAATAATAATGAACTCCACAAACTCGTTGACCTAGAATGTGCCGACGGCCTCTTTAGCGACAAGGGTTATGATCCCGACAACATCCCTAACTCGCCTAATTCCGTCAGCGGCGGCGACAACCTCGATTACTTGTCAGCACCTCAGTACAGCCAGGCTCACAACGGCAACTTTGGTGATGCGACCGATTTGTGGGATGGGGAGACCTACACGGCATTCACGCCCTATACGAATCCCTCGACAGCGGGCTACGCTGTTTTTCCCGATCCCAACGATCCCAGTAAAGAACTTACTGAACAGCGCGTGCGCACTGGGATCGCAGTGCATAACATTCAGGCGGGGTCCAATGGGGTTATGCAGGCGGACATTTACCGTAATTACTGGTCTGGGCCGATTACGGAGGACACGGTGTGGGACATATTTGGCGGCAGGATAATAGTCGGTGGTGACGTGACGATCCGTTCGGGGGTTACGCTGACCATAAAGCCGGGGGTGGAGGTGCGCTTTATCGCCAACAGCGATGATACGGGCAGCGGTAACGACAACGTCCTTTCGGAAGTGATCGTGGAAGATGGGGGTAGGCTCATCGCGGGAGAGCAACTAGAGACGGGCAGTAACTTTTTCCCTGTCACGTTCCGTTCAAGCACCAATGATCCGCTCCCACTCGAATGGTATGGCTTCCACGTCGAAAGCGGTGGCCGTGCGACCCTTACCGATGTCACGGTCCGCGACGGGGTTCACTGTGTGCAGGCGGATCCGGGCGGTTCTTTAGTGCTGGAGAATCTGACCTTAATCAACTGCGGCACCCCACCGACGATTGAGGGGAATCCTACGCCGGAGTTCCCAGAGGATAGCACGGAGCCGGTAGCTGCCTACACGGCGGAGGACGCGGAAGGCGACGCGGTGGCGTGG
>JAGWBY010000082.1:28048-32316 GCA_021295675.1 Candidatus Latescibacterota bacterium
CCCGTAACGGTTACGGTTCGCAATGTCGATGAAGCGGGTACGGTGGTGCTGTCGCCGTTGCCGCCGGAGGTTGATGGGGAGCTGACGGCGACGCTTGCGGATGTGGATGGGGTCGTGCCGGAGACGACCGCTTGGACGTGGGAGGCTGACGGCCACTCGGTCCACACGGACTCAGGCGGGGAAACCAGCCGCTACACGCCGTCGTTGTCGGATGTGGGACAGGTGCTGCAGGTGCGGGTGGACTATGCGGATGGGCACGGCCCCAACAAGAGCGCGGAAAGCGCGCCCACGGCGGCGGTGGTCGGCCCGGAGTTGGTCGGTCCAGACGCCCCGACGTTTGTCGAGAATGGTGAGGAGGCCGTAGCCGAGTACGAGGTGTCTGGCGTGGACGGCCCGGTCACATGGTCGCTGGACGGCACGGACGCGGCGGCGTTTGCTCTGGCGGCGGCTTCGAGCCAAGCGTCGCTATCTTTTTCGTCGCCGCCCAACTATGAGGACCCGACGGACACCGACTTGGGCGGCACTAACACCTACCACGTTACGGTCGTGGCGACGCTGACGGATGGGGCGGCGGCGGAGAATTCGCTGGCGGATATGATGGCGGCTTTTGCGGCGTTGTCGGACGACAGCCCCTCGGCGCAAGCGTCGTCTTCGGCGCTGACCAAAGCGGTGGTGGTGACGGTGGAGGATGGCGATGATCCGGGCGTGGTGTCGCTGCCGCCGGGGCCACCGCGGGTGGGCACGCCGCTGACGGCGGTGCTCGAAGAGGAGGACGAGCTTTTGCCCAATACGACGGCGTGGACCTGGGAATCGGTCGAAAGCACCGATGGGCCGGGGCCGGTCGTTAGCACGGGGTCGGCCCACTACACGCCGACGGGAGCGGATGTGGGACGACTGTTGCTGGCACGGGTGAGCTACGAGGATGAGTTCGGCCCCAAGGAGGTGGTCAGCGCGCCCACCGCGGCGGTGCTGCCGGCCGGCGAGGTGTCGCTGACGCCTGCCGAGCCTCGGGTCGGCCAGCCGGTCACCGCGCGGCTGTCGGGGCCGGAGGAGGCCGTCACGGGCGCGGCCAGACAGCAGAGCAGGTCGTGGGCGGAAAAATAGCACGCCCGATTCAGCCGTTATTGAAGGCGAAGCGATTGAATATCCGCTTAACATCCCTGAGTGGACAAGTGTTCAGCCGACCTCTTGGGGCCAACTCAAGGCGCGCCACCGGCCCCGGCCCCGATTTCGGCAAGATTCTTCAAAAGGAGTTTAGCCCTATGGTAACTCAACCAACGCGTCTCGTAGTCCCGCTGATGCTGTGCATCCTACTGGCAGGAAGCAGGCGTCTTTGAGGGGAGTCCAACGGATTTTCTCCCGTTGCAGGTCGGTAATCAGTGGACCTATGAGCATCGATATGGTAACTACGCCTATGAGGGGAGCTGGTGGGATCAGAACCCGGAAATTCGAATGCTATTTGAGGTACCCGGCGGGTACCGATACCCTCCCGATTCCCTCCTCTGGGTCGAGAAAGAACTCACCATTGAGATCACTCATACAGAAATGATTGATGGCTTGGAGTATTTTGTCTTTAACGGTGCCGATTATGACTGGCCACCGCTACCCAATCTCTTTTGGGCTGGCCAGAAAGTGCGCTTATCGGACAAGGGTGTCTTGCTGTTTCGCTGGAACGGGCAGGATGTCCCTTTATACGATCTTAACTTTCAGCATTCTGGTAGATATTCAATTCCGGCATATCCACTTCGAGAAGACCTAGTTACCAAGCTGGATGTTTGGCGTTGGCATACGGTTGGACAGATTCAGATCAATTTTACCGTCGCTCATCCTGAAATAAACCTTCCGGATAATATCGGGCCTTACATTAGCATTGTGATTCTACCAGGGTATGGGCTTTCCTGTATTGAAAGTTACTACAAACAAAGTGAGTCTATATTCGGGATTCCAGATTTCGGAAGCGTCCACCTTTTCTTTCTCAATGCACTTGACCCTATTTCGGCGATTATTTCAGGAGAAGAGGTGTCGTATGGACAAGCTTCCAGAGGCGACTTTAACACCCATGTTCAATCGAGCTCTTGGGGTCAATTGAAAAGAATATTTCGGCTCCGGTAGCTCCTTTACCCATTAAAAGACAGGAGATGCGTCATGCTCTTTCTGGTGCTTTTCTTGCTAGGTATTTATGCTTCCGCCGCTGGTAGCCAAGACTTCGGCTTCGTATGTGGATTTGGACTTGATAGGGAGGCAGGGGCGAAGGGACAGTCGAGACAGTCGCAACAGTTGAGACCTGCGAATTTTTCCTTTTATCAGAGCGGCACGGTTCGACCGTTGATCCTATTTGGGAAACTCAATCGTCCTGATGATCCCTTCTCCTTGACTCAGCTCAAGGATCGGAATGGGGATGAGACTCAGTCTAGCGCGGACCTCTTGAATCCGAACCATGTGGGCAGTCTGGCGCACTACTTCAAAGAGATGTCGTATGGCGCGTTGACGCTGGAAGACAACGGCGACGGGGTTGAGAGAAGGTGGTTTGCGGCGAATAGGACTCGACCGCCCGACTATGGTACGAATTGTGTAGCCGCGATTTTAGCGTTTGCCGGGGAAGTGTTTGCCGATGCTGACGATACTATTGACTTCAGTGACTATGATAGAGATGGCGACGGGGTGGTTGACTTGGTCATTTTGTACATTCCGCTAGAGTTTAGGAACTTACAACAGTGTGGTTCCCATGGGCGTGTTATAGAAAATTCTACTCTTAATTACATGACTGAAGACTCGGTATCCATACAAGATGATCTGATCGTGGTTTATCAGCGGCCGAGTTTTCCTTGGCTTGTGGGCGTGACGGCACACGAGTATGGGCATGTGATGAACCTCCCCGAACTTTACGACGATGATGGCGATTCTGCCGGCATCGGCTTATGGGGCTTGATGGGCCACGGTCCTTTAGGATGGTCATGGAAATGTGAAAACGACTGGTCATCGAACTTTGAAAACGACCTATACTCTGGCCCGACTCCCCTGTCCGTGTGGTCGCGTTATAAGGTTGGCTGGATCACGGAGGACAATGGTCGGTTGGTGACCGTAGAGTCCGACACGGACGCCGCCGCTACACTCCACGACATTAATTCTCAGTCTTCGGCGGTCAAGGCGTACAAGATTCCGGTTCGGGGTTCGGACACGGAGTACTTCTTGGTGGCCAATCGACAGAATACGCACACCGAGCATAGCCGAGGCAGCTACTACGATGACTCGGCACCGGCGAGTGGACTGGCGATCTGGCATATTGACGACGGACTTCCCTTTTCCGGCAGCAATCTCCGAAATGACCGGAGGAACGACAATGAAAATCACAAGCGCGTTGATTTGGAGTGCGCCGACGGGCTTTTTTCTGATTGAACTTTATTTATTTGAGGACACCTCGTCGACTAGTGGAATCTATCCGACTAGGACTATGGTTGTAGCACCCAACGTGGGTGTGGTGTATTATGCGTCTGACGAGTATTTCTACGACGACTCGACAAGAGCTGGAAAAGTCAGCCGTTCGTACGACCACGATCCCAGTGGTGGGCCCATTCAGGACGTGCAGAAAGGCGATGCGGAAAGTACGGTTGTAGAAGATACATCGTGGGGGCAGCTAAAGCAGCGGATGACGCGCCCCGCCCCCAATGCTCCGTGAGGTCATCCATCTCCTCTTTCGCGGAATCAAACGAAAGGATTCATCATGGCACGTTACAACTGGATCGCCATCGTGCTGCTCTGTTCGTTTGGGCCGACTTGGGCGGCCAACCAAGAATTGGGCACCCGGGAATTGGTTCAGCCGGATGGCACCCGCTTTACTGTTCGCGAATCCGCGGACGAATTTGGACACTACTTGGCGGCCGCCGCGGGATATGTGATTCAGTATATAACTACCGGATATTATTACTATGCCCGCTACGATAGCAACGGCAATGTAACTCCGAGTGCCCTGCAGGTGGGGCGCGACGACGCGTCCGAGGATGTCGCGCAGCTCGCTTGGGATAACAGGCGAGCACTAAGGGAAATGGCGTGGCAGTTCCACGGCGATGGATCGCCTGCCGGCGCGGCGGGCAAAAGTAGCGCGATAACCTTTCCAGAAGATGACGCTGAAGCAGCCCAAAGACTTTGAAGACCCCCTCGACCACGACGGCGACAACGCCTACCAACTCCGCTTGATCGCCTCCGACGGGACGCTGGCGGATACGCTGGACGCGACGGTGTGGCTGCTCAACGAAGATGAGCCGCCGACG
>JAGWBY010000082.1:32396-32750 GCA_021295675.1 Candidatus Latescibacterota bacterium
TGTCGGGGCCGGATCACCACCTGTTTAGCCTGATGCCGACCGGGGAGCAGAATGACTTGGCCCTTTTGACCTTGGAGCAGTCCTTGAATTTTGAGAGTCCACGCGACGACAATCGGGACAATACCTACGAGCTGTATGTCGAGGCCAGCGACACCGGGCATAGGACCCAGATCGCCGTTTTTGTGCGGGTGGATCACAAGGTGGGTAAGGAGGTCTCGGTGGGCGTGACCGATGAGAATGAGCCGCCGTCGATCCGCGGCTCCAGCCTGCTATTCTTTCCCGAAAACGCCACCGGCGAGCTGGCCACGTAATGGCTTATTGGTTCTGTGCGGACTGTTGATTCGGTCCAAGCTG
>JAGWBY010000082.1:32880-33264 GCA_021295675.1 Candidatus Latescibacterota bacterium
TTTCCCGAAAACGCCACCGGCGAGCTGGCCACGTAATGGCTTATTGGTTCTGTGCGGACTGTTGATTCGGTCCAAGCTGCGTCGGCAGACCCAAAGGGGTCTATCGGCGGTCGCAGCGCAGCGCTTTTAATCCCCAAGATCGGGAGGAGATGCGTTATGACTATGATCGCTGCAATTGCCTTGTTCACCATGCTCATGGTAGAGGAGACGGAGGCGGCCAGTAATGACGAGCGACTGGCCGAGATGTTTTCGCCTATCTTGATCCTGACAGAAGAGACCGGCCATAAGTGGGGAGATATTAGAATCAGCCTACCCGCACCGGAGAAAGGGCTGGTCAGTTAGCCCATACCAAGAGGTACGCCGACAGCCGCCCGAACCCAAGGA
>JAGWBY010000083.1:0-1940 GCA_021295675.1 Candidatus Latescibacterota bacterium
GCGTCACCACCTCACCACGAGCCATGACCACCGCGCGCTCGACGATATTTTGCAACTCGCGCACATTGCCGGGATAGGCGTAGCGCGTCAAGAGATCCAACGCCTCTTTGGACACCTCGCCGACAGCCTTGCCGTTTTCCTCGGCGTAGCGGGCGAGAAAGCGGTCCACCAGCAGCGGAATGTCGCCCTTGCGCTGTCGCAACGGCGGCAACTCCACCGCGACGACATTGAGCCGATAAAACAAATCCTCGCGGAACGCCCCTTGCGCGACTAGCGCCTCCAAATCTCGATTCGTCGCCCCGATCAGCCTCACATCGACCTCGATCTCAACGCCGCTGCCGACACGCTCGAACTTGCGCTCCTGCAAGACGCGCAAAAGTTTGACCTGCACATCGAGGGGAATTTCGGCCAATTCGTCGAGGAATAAAGTACCGCCGTCGGCCTGTTCAAAGCGACCGGCGCGCCGGGCATCGGCCCCGGTAAAGGAGCCTTTCTCGTGCCCGAATAGCTCGCTCTCGATCAAGCCCTTATTGAGGGCGGCGCAGTTGACGGCTACAAAGGGATGGTCGGTGCGGGGACTGGCCTCGTGTACTGCACGCGCCATCAGCTCCTTACCAGTACCCGACTCACCGCGCAACAGCACGGTCGCCCGGCTCGGCGCGGCCCGTGCCACCACGTTGAGGGCCTCTTCTATGGCCGGCGAGCAACCCATAATGCCGCCAAATGGCACCCGCTCCCCGATCTGCTCGCGGAGAAGTTCGTTCTCTGAGATGCGGTGCCGCTGCTCCAAGGCGCGATCGACGATCTGATCGAGCACATCGAGATCAATCGGCTTTTGTAGGTAGTAGAAGGCACCTTCCTGCATGGCGTCAACGGCTCCATCAACCGTACCAAAAGCCGTCGCCATCACCACTCCGATAGCGGGATTGATCTCGCGGGCGGCGGTGAGCACGCCCATCCCATCTAGCTCCGGCATTCGCAAATCCGTGATGATCAGATCGACCACTTGGCTCTGCAATAAGGTCAAGCCCTCTCGTCCGTCAGCGGCCTGTAAGACCACAAAACCCCGCTTGCGCAAATAGCCGCCCACGGCCTCGCGCTGCGCGGCTTCGTCGTCAATGATCAGAATGGTCTCTCCAGCCATTTCAAAGTCCCCTTGGCAGTAGAATGACAAATCGCGCACCCGAGCCGCGATCACCCTGCACTTCAACGCGCCCTCCGTGCTCTGCGACGATGCGGTGCACCAAGCTCAAACCCAGCCCCACGCCCGCGGCCTTGGTTGTGAAATATAGATCGAAGATCCGCTCGGCATCTTCAGCCGGAATGCCCGAGCCGGTGTCAGCCACGCCGATCTCTACCCATCCCTCGGACAGCGACCGGGCCTCTAGCCGGATGCGCCCCTCGTCCGTAGCTTCCACCGCATTGACCAGCAAGTTGAGCAGCGCCTGATGTAGCTGATCCGCATCGACTTGGGCTTCGCCTACGCCGGCAAAATCTCGCTCCAGCCGCAGCCCAGCGGCGAGGATTTGCGGCTCGACCGTCTCAGCCGCCCGCTCTAAGATCGACGTCAGCTCTACGCGCGTCTTTGCCAGCGCGGGCGGACGCGCCAGCTCCAAAAACTGCTGGATGATGTGATTGACCCGCTCGACCTCGCCACCGACGACTTGGGTTAGCTGACGGTATTCGCCCTCGTCTGCGCGCGGCGTAAACTCGCGCCGCAGACGCTGTACGATCACACTGATAGCGTTGAGTGGGTTGCGCACTTCGTGGGCCACGCCCGAGGCCAACGCCCCCATGGAGGCCAAGCGGTCGCGCCGCCGGAGATCGGCCTCCATCGCCACCTTTTCGCTCAGATCTTGAATCACCAAGACGATGGTCTCCACCTCGTCGCTGGCATTGTACACCTGTGCGCTCGACAGCGACAGAGTTCGCTCGCGGCC
>JAGWBY010000083.1:2186-17613 GCA_021295675.1 Candidatus Latescibacterota bacterium
CTATTACCGCCCCGGTGCCCACGGCACCCAATACCAAAAGCAAGAGCACCAGCAACGCCACTTGCAGCCGCCCGCGCTGTTCCTGTACCCGAAATTCGTCGAGCGAGAGACCAATGCGCAAAAGCCCCAGCGTCGTCCCTTGGGGCGCGAAGGGAATTACTACCTCAAATATCTCCTCGCCCTCAAACTCGACGAGGCGCGAAGCGGCTGCATTGCGCGTCAGGGCCGTCTCGAGAAACGCATCGCCGTCAATGCTCTCCAGCAACACCAAGTCGTGCGAAGCGGCCAACAGGCCCAGCGTGTCCTGCAATGCCATGTACACAATGTTTTGATTGGTGCCGATCTCTTGGATCAGCCGGCCGGCGCCGGAGCGAATCCGCAGGTGCAAAAGCCGCTCGGCCGCTGCCCGCACAATCACCGCGCCTCCACCCCGCATGGCCACGGCCACGGCAAAAAGCTGGTCGTCCAACTCGAACAGCAGCGCCTCCTCCGCGCCCACCAGTAGCGGCTCCAACTCCCGCTGCCACTCCACCAACTCTTCCGCATCGACGACGCCACTCGACGCCACCAGTCGGCCAGCCGCGCCGAGCACATCGACTTGGTCGAGGGCATTGTCCGCTGCAATCCGCGCCAAGAGCGTGTCGGAAAACGCCTGTGTCAGCCCCAACTCGGCCAGCAGCCGGGCATTGTCTAGCAGCCGTTCCTCGACCAACTCTTCCATGTCGCCTTCGGCGCGAAGCACGTTCTCCTCAGCGCGCGAAACCGCTTCGGCCAGCGATCGCGCCCCGCGTTCGAGTGTCTCCAAGGTCGATTGCTGCGCCTGCCGCAGGCCATAGAGCGCAAAGGCCCCCAACACCACGGCCAGCACTACAAATAGCAACGCCAGATATCCCGGCCTGAGCGCCGCTAACTTCCGCACCGGGAATCGCAGCTTAGGCTCGGCCATCCTGCCTTTTATACTCCTAGCTATGTAAAATGGAAGTCAGATTCACCTAAGCTGGTGAAAGAGAGAAAATACGACAAGTGAAGGACACACTATCGCGCCTGCTCAGCGTCAGGATGCCGCCTGTAACGGGGATCAGCTTGCTAATCTGCGAGGCCAAGTGGGCATACCGCCAACTCAGAGACGCTCTGGGTCCGACGCCCTCGCCATAGTCAGCATCCCGACATAGGCGTCATACATATTCTGGATGTTGCCGACGTAATGCACGGGCTGACCACAGCGACAGAAGCCGTAGCGCGCCCGTTTGTAGTACGCCGGTTTGGCCAGCAGCCGCATCGCCTGTTCTACGTTGCCAAACCACCGGTCGGGATTCCACCCATTCTCGCGGGCCAAGCGACGCGCATCAAGCACGTGCCCATAGCCGACATTGTAGGCGGCTAGCGCAAAGCGCATCCGTTCCTCTATGGGAATTTGCGGATCTAAGCGGTTGGCTAGTTGGGACAGGTACTTTACCCCCGCGTGGATATTCTCTTCGGGATCGTGCAGATCGGTAAATCCCAACTCGCGTCCGGTGACCGGCATGATCTGCATCAGCCCGCGCGCACCGACCCAGCTAGTAGCTTGGGGATCGAATTTGGATTCTTGGTACATCTGCGCGGTAATCAACCGCCAGTCCTGACCGTACTGGCGGGCGTATTTTTTCACCAGCTCATCGTAGGGCGACAGGCGACCACTCAAATCGACCCGCAGCGAATCCTTAGCCCTAGTGATGGTGCGCTTGTTTTTGAAGTACCGCTTCTTCATCATGTTAAAAAACAAGCCGCCCTTTTCCTCTTGTACATACTGATTGAGCGCCGCCAGCAAAGCCGGATTATCCCGGCGCACCGCCCATCCCAAGACCGTCGGCTTGATGCTGAAGGCCGCCTTGAGCGCACGCCCGTAGGCGAGTTCCACGTCGAGCAGATTGGAGTCGCATAGGGTAATGTCGTAGCGACCCGCCTCGACGCCGGCCAAGATGTCTTCGGTTTCGAGGTCGTCGGGCAGCGGCACGACCTGCAAACCCGCTATGGAATCCTCAAGGGCCATCAGAGTGGTGTAAAAAGAAGAGCTAGCGCGCACGTGGACCGTGCGCCCTGCCAAGTCCTCAAGGCTGGCAATCGAATCCTCATCGGCGCGCACTACCACCAGCTCATCTACTTCGTTATAGGGCAAGGTAAACACCGCCTGTTTCCCTCGCTCCGCGGTAATAGTCATGGCCGCGGCCACCACATCGCCTTTGCCCTCGTTCAAATACGACAGCAGGTCGGCGTGGCTGTCCGGGATGACCATATCGAGCCGCAGGTCATGCCGGTCGGCGAATTCCTTTATAAGCTCGTATTCAAACCCCACCTGCCGGCCGCGGTGGATGAAGTAGGTCATCGCATTGTTGCGCGTAATCATGCGCAGTCGCCGCCGCTTTTTTAAGCCGGGCAGATCGTCGGTAAAGGCTTGTTGGGACTGGCGCGTAAATTGCCGGGCGAGCAGATATTCATCGACCTTGGTCTTGAGCTGAACGTCGCCGGGCCGCATCATCAGGGCAATTGGGCGGTTTTCGGCCACCGTTAGCGGCGTGGCCATGTTGTCGTAGTAGCTTTCCACCCCCCGCCACAAGTGCTCGTCTGCTACGGTCGCTTGGTAGGAGCCGTGAACAATGCCTTCGATGAGGTGTTCGAGGCCGAGCTTTTCCGCGGCCGCGTGGATGTGCAAGGACGGCACCTTTTGCTGAAGATCCAACAGGGTCTGATAGTGCGAGCTAGTGCGTCGGACGCCGATTGTCATGCCGGCCAAGTCCTCAATCGCTGTCGGCAGGCTGTCGCTGGCCGCGGTAATCAGATACTCATCCACATAGAGATACGGCACGGAAAACACCGCTTGCTTCTGCCGCGCTGGCGTAATCGTCAGGCTAGCCGCGACGATGTCGCCTTCGCCCTCTAGCAATTTCTGCACCATTTGGGCGTAACTTTCGACCTTTACCAATACCAGTTTTAGCTTGAGTGCCTCGGCCAAGCCACGGGCGATATCGTAGTCAATCGTCACCTGTTCCGCGGACTTGGGGATATGGGTAATCGGCTCCGGGGGGACGATGACGCGCAATGTGCCGTGGGACTGCAATACCGGTAGATCGCCGGTGTATTTGGGTTTGGCCTCAGGTCCCGGGGTCGCCGATTGGCTGCATTGCACAAAGGTAGAAAGTGCAATAAGCCCTGCGGGAAAAAGCATTCGTGTGCAAAACAACGCGATGTACCTCCTTTCAAATAGGCCGATTGACTTGGACCTCAAAGATACTTGGGTACTTTAGCCTATGGCGTATTCTCAGTCAACCCACTCCGGCCCCTTGGCACGGCTTGACTTAGCTCCCCTAAAGGCCCTTTATCTCCCTGAAACCCCGGCGGCAGCTATCCGCAGATGGACGCAGAGGAGCACCGATGCGGGATGACGTTTTCGGGGCGCACCCGAAATTGAAATGTTAAGACGGCTCTCAAGGAGGATAGACCGCCGTGATAACCCATGGACTCACCGTCGTCGAACCGGGGCGAATCGAGGTCACCCAAACCGATCTCGACGATCACCTGCACCCCCATGAAGTGCTGATAGAGACCGAATACTCCATCGTCAGCGCCGGCACCGAAGGCGCGGGCTTTACCGGCCTCGTCAAGCAGATGCCTTTCGGCGACGCCGGCCAGTATCCCCGAGGCACTGGCTACGGCAACCTCGGCCAAGTGCTCAAGACCGGCGACGCGGTTTCCGGCATACAACCGGGCGACCGCGTGTTGTCCTTTGCTCACCACGCTTCCATCGTCAAGACGGATGCGCAGCGCATGGCACTGCCCGTATCGCGCGAGGCCCCCGGCCAGCATCTCGTGTTTACGCGCATGGCCGGCGTCAGCATCTCCGCTTTGCGCTCTTCTAGCGTCCAGCCCGGAGACACGGTACTCGTGGTCGGCGGCGGCCTCGTGGGCAATTTCGCCGCCCAACTCTTCCGCCTAGCCGGTGCCGACGTCATGCTCGCGGACTTGTCCGAGCTACGCCTGCGCCAAGCGCGCGCCTGCGGCATCGAGCGCACCGTCAATCCCGGCCGCGACGATCTAAAAAAAGCGGTGCGCGACTGGACCGGCGGCGCGGGCACCCGCATCGGCGTCGAGGCCATTGGCATCAGCGAAGTCATTGCCCAGACCGCGATGTGCATTGCCCGCCACGGCGAACTCATCCTCCTCGGCAGTCCATGTAACACCCATGCTGCTGCACATCCACCTAGAGGCGATCCGCATGATCGGCGCTCTCGAGTGGCGCTGGCCGCAGCACGCCACCGAGCGCTGCCGCGATCTCGACGCTAATTACCGCCAGCTCGCCGCGTGGATCGCCAACGACCAACTCGTCGTCGAGCCCCTGATCTCCCATCTAGCGTCCCCCGCAGACTGCCAACAGATGTACGAGGGACTTACCGCCAATAAAGAGGAATACCTCGGCGTGGTTTTCGACTGGTCGCTACTGAGTTAATCCCATGTCAACGCACTACCTCGCGCTAGACATCGGCTCTACTACTGTCGTCTCCATCGTCATTGACCTCGACACCAACGCCGTCGTCGGCGCAGCCAGCGCAGCCAATTCGTCCGAGACGACCTCTGCGACAGATAAGCTCATCGGCCGCTCGGAGTGGGATCTCGACGCAATGACCGAACTGGCCATCGAAAACGCGGCCGCGCTCTTATCCCGTACCAACGCCCGGCCATCGGCCATCGGCGTCACCGGGCAGCAGCAGGGCCTTCAACTCCTCGACGCCGCGCTCAATACCGTAGGCCCTTATTTTTCCTGGCAAGACCAGCGCGCTCAAGACCCCCTACCGGGTCAGCAGCACACCTACTTAGACGCCATGGCCCAGCGCGGCGGTTCCACCGCCACCGAGGGAGAGATGCCCGCCTTTGCCAATACCGGCTGTCCCCTCGTGGCCGGCCACGCCGCGCCACACCTGTTTTGGCTGCAAGCCAACAATCAGCTTCCCAGTGCCGTCAGCGGCACGACAGCCCCTGAATTTGTGGTGTCGCGCTTAGTGGGCAAACGGCCGGTGGTCGATCCCACAGACGCGCTCGGCTGGGGCGTCTATGACGTGCCCAAGCGCGCTTGGGCGGACGAGCTTATCGCCGATCTCGGCCTGGACCAGTCGCTGTTTCCCGAACTGGTCGAATCCTGTACCATGGCCGGTCCCCTGACCGCAGCAATGGCCCAAAAGCTCGGCGTCCCAGCGGGCCTGCCCGTAGCCGTGGCATCCGGCGATCACCAGTGTAGCTTTGCCGGCACGGTCGCCGATTACGCCAACACCGTGGCCGTCAACGTCGGCACCGGCGGACAAGCCGCTCTATATATCGAAGCGCCACTGCCGCGCGGCTCGCTCGAACTGCGTCCCTATATCCAGCGCGGCTATCTGCTGGCCGGCGTGGGAGCCGTCGGTGGACGCACGTTCAGGACTCTGCGCGACTTCTTTGCCGACGCCATCCATGCCCTCGCCGATGTCCAACCCGACCGCGAAGCCCTCTACGAGCGGCTCGTAGCATTAGCAGCCGACGTGCCAGTCGGTGCCGAGGGGGTGCGCGCCGACCCGCTATTTTCGGGGTCGCGCAGCAGGCCACGGGCCAAAGCCGCCTTCCGCGAGCTGACTGCGGCGACGCTGACTGCCGGACACCTAACGCGCGCGCTGTTGGAAGGCATGGCCGTCGAGTTGGCCGACTCGTATCGCGAGGCCATCCGCCTAGGCAGCGGCGCGCGTTCCAAGCTGGTTGGCGCGGGCAACGGCATCAAGCTGAATCCCGTGCTGCGGGCGGCACTGGAAGCCGAGTTCGCCATGCCGCTGCACGTGGGATCGCACGGCGAAGAAGCGGCAGTCGGTGCCGCGCTGTGTGCCGCGGTGGCCGACGGCGCGTTTGGCTCCATCGCCGAAGCGAGTGCGGCGTTTGCCAGTGGTCCCCCTTCCACGTCGGCAGTGTCAAGCGTCAAATGAGACTCTCTGGTGGTCTGGCACTATCCTTATACAAGAACGAGATTATATGATGTATGCCTCGACCAAAAAACTATACCGCCATGAAACATATCGAGATTGTCGATGGAGCACTGAACAGCCGCTTTGAACTATACGCTGTGCCTGATCATATCTTTGATCTGCTATTCCCGGCAGAAAAGGACGAAATATACCTCGAAGATCTGAGCAAAGACCTGCAAGAGAATACAGCGTTCTGGGACCAAGTTTACACCCGGGAAGTGGATCGACGCACCGTTAAGGGTATCCACGGCATCCTCCATACGCATCCAAAAGCGAAAATTTCCATCATAGAACAAACCGCTGGTTGAAATGGATCAATCGGCTATTGACCAATCAAAACAGGAGTTTTACATGAGACGAGTTTTACTGCTGTTCGCTGTACTGCCAGTGCTGCTGTTCGCCTGCGTCAGCACGTCGCCGACGCCCGTGCAACAGGCAGCGACCGAGAAGTTAGAGGATCCGCAGCTGCCCATTGACTCGCTGGTGACCGTCGGCCAGCTAGACAACGGCTTGCGCTACGTCATCCGCAAAAACCAAAAGCCCGAGAACCGGGTCGAGTTGCGACTAGTGGTCGATGCCGGCTCGGTGCTGGAGGACGAAAACCAACAGGGGCTGGCGCACTTTGCCGAGCACATGGCCTTCAATGGCACCAAAAACTTCGCCAAGCAGGAGTTGGTGGACTACCTGGAGCTAATCGGCATGCGCTTTGGGCCGGATCTCAATGCCTACACCAGCTTCGACGAAACTGTGTACATGCTGACCGTGCCCACCGACAGCGCCGAGGTAGTACACACAGCCTTCCAAATCTTAGAGGACTGGGCGCACCAGATCAGCTTTGAGTCCGAGGAAATCGACAAGGAACGGGGCGTGGTCGTCGAAGAGTGGCGACTGCGGCGCGGTGCCCAGCAGCGCATGTTCGATGAGCAAATACCCATTCTCCTGCAGGATTCGCGCTACGCCGTGCGCCTGCCCATCGGCCAGAAAGCCGTACTCGATACCTTTCAGCACGAGGATCTGCGCCGCTTTTACCGCACTTGGTATCGGCCCGACCTGATGGGTTTTGTGGCCGTCGGCGACATTGAGCCAGCGGAGGTAGAGGCGCTAGTGCAGGAGTATTTTGCCCGCATCCCCGCGGCCGAAAGTCCCCCCGAGCGCACGGTGTTCCCCGTGCCCGACCACGAGGAGACGCTCTTCGCCATCACCACCGACCCAGAGGCCACCTACAACAGCGTCAGCATCTACTACAAAATGGACGTTCGGCCCCAAGGGACGGTGAGCACCTACCGCCGCTCGCTGATTGAAGCCCTATATCACCGGATGCTCAACCAGCGCCTACACGAACTGACCAAGCTCCCCGAGCCGCCCTTTTTGGGTGCCTATTCGGGCCAAGGGCGTTGGTTGCGCTCCAAGGAGTTGCAAAACAACGGTTTCGACGCCGGACTTGAAGCCCTGCTGGTTGAAGCAGCGCGAGTGCGAGAATTCGGCTTTACCGCCTCCGAACTGGAGCGCGAGAAAAAGGAAATGCTGCGCAGCATGGAGCAGTCCTACCGCGAGCGCGACAAACAACAGTCGAGCGGTTTTGCCTCCGAATACGTGCGCCACCTGCTGACCGACGAGGCCATCCCCGGCATTGCCAAGGAGTACGAACTCTACCAGGAACTGGTACCCGGCATTGCATTAGAGGAGATCAATGCGCTGGCCAGCGAGTGGACGAGCGAAAAAAACCGGGTGATCACCGTGGAAGCCCCCGAGCAAGAGGGCATTGCCGTGCCCAACGAGCAAGACCTGCTGGCGATCTTCGCCAAGGCGGCGCAGCAGGAGATCGCGCCGTACGCCGATGAGGTGTCCGACGAGCCGCTGGTGGCGCAAATGCCCGCTCCGGCCGAAATCGTCGAACGCAGCCAAATCCCCGAGATCGGCGCGACTTGGTGGACTCTCGCCAACGGCATCCGGGTCTGCCTGAAGCCGACGGACTTCAAAAACGATGAAATTCTCTTCCGGGCCTATAGCCCCGGTGGGCATTCCCTAGTCCCCGACGCCGACTACGTGGCGGCCTCGACGGCGACCTCGGTGGTGAGCGAAGGCGGCGTGGGGCCGTTTAACAAGATCGCATTGGAGAAGAAACTGGCCGGCAAGGTGGTGCGGGTATCGCCTTGGATCAGCAGCCTGCGGGAGGGCGTTTCTGGCTCGGCCTCGCCCGAAGATATCCAGACCATGTTCAAGCTGATCTACGCCTTCTTCACTGCGCCGCGCCAAGACAGTACGGCCTTCCAAGCCTATCAGACACTCATGCGAGGCTCCATCCAAAACCGCAGTGCGCGCCCAGAAACGGCGTTCAGCGACACCATTTCGGTCACCATGGCGCAGTATCACCACCGAGCGCGCCCCTGGTCGCTGGAGTTGCTCGACGAGATGGACTTGGCCACGTCTATGGCTGTGTACCAAGATCGCTTTGCCGACGCTGGCGACTTCTCGTTTTTCTTTGTCGGTAACTTCACCCTCGAAGAGATGGAGCCGCTGGTGCGCACTTATTTGGGCGGCCTGCCGACCACGGGACGGGAGGAGACTTGGCGCGACGTCGGCATTGAGGCCCCAGAGGGCGTGATCGACAAAGCGGTCTATCGCGGCATTGAACCCAAGAGCCGATCGCAGATGATTTTCACCGGCCCCTTTGCCTCGAACTCAGAGCCATGACCTCCGTGCTGGAAATTAAGCTGCGCGAGGTGTTGCGCGAGGACTTGGGCGGCACCTATGGGGTCTGGGTCGGCAGCAGCGGCTCACACTACCCGGACGAGAAGTACCGCATCTCCATTTCCTTTGGCAGCGATCCCGAGCGCGTCGAGGAGCTGACGCAGGTAATCTTTGAGCAGATCGACAGCTTAAAAACCGTCGGCACCACCGACCTCTACGTCGATAAGGTCAAGGAAATGCGCAAGCGCCAGCGCGAGACAGACCTCAAGGAGAACAGCTTCTGGGTCGGGTCGCTGGAGGCGCTCGACTTCAACGGGGTCGATCCACGGCTGCTGATTCAGTATCCAGCGTTGGTCGATTCGCTGACGGTGGAGGCCGTGCAGCAGTCAGCGCAGAAGTATTTCAACATGGATCGCTACGTGCGGGTGGTACTCTATCCAGAGGAGGGGGACGAGGCGGAGGGAGAGTAGCGCTACGCAGTACTGTATTTCCCTTGTATATGTCGCCGTCGGCTCAAGCTGTTTTAGTCGGGTCGGCGGCGACTGGCTATTTGAAGTGGTCTTGTAGGGGAAGCTGGCCTCTAAGAAGTACCTGTAGCCGAACGTAAGGTTTCAAGTCGCGCCGTTTCCCAAGCCTGATAGTCTTTTGGTACTCGCCAAAATTCTTGCCATGCGGAGTTGAGAAGACCGACAATCCGCGTCAGCGTATCAGGCTTTGCCGTCTGTACACCAGTCCCTTCGATGCCTTCCTGCGCCGCCGAGACGATTTCAGAAAGCAGGGACTCTGGGTAACATTGCTGATATTCAGGCACTGGAGTGTAGCCCATAACCTCAACAAAATCCTGCCAAATCTTTTCGATCCGCTTTGCATCCGTCTCAAAGCCAATCCTTGTCAACATCATCAGCACTACTTGCATTCTCGCATCATCCGCTGGGTGCGTTGACTCGAATTTCAGCGGCGTCTCAAAGGGATCACCGCCCCGTTTGACGCAGAGGTGATAGTGAGACCAAGCAAACGCCGGCCCGGCCATCAGTACACCGAACAAGTCGCAGAAGAATTCCTGCATCCAGTATTTAGCCCAAGAGTTGTTCCATAGCTGAAGCTGGTAGATCTTGCCCTCCGGCTTGCGTACGCGCTCAGCGGCTGTGCTTTCACTGTGGAAATGCCTTACCATCTCGAACAGACTTCGTTTGTAGACGATATGATACGATTCAAGTGTAGGAAGATCGGCGTTCTGCCGCTGATGAAATGGATGACAGAGTTCGTGATAGATATCGGGTAGATGAAGGAGAAACCTGCTCTCCATCAAGGGTAAACAGAGGAGGTTAAAGTCTCGGTATATATGGAAATAATCCTGAGATATATGGCTGATAGTCGGAGAGATTAAAGGGTAGGAGATCTCCTCACAGATAGCCGTAATAAGCTGGTTAAGAAAATCATCATCTGGACTCGTTCTACTAAGGGCAAATACGCCGACCCCCTCAATAGAATTGAGTTGCCTCACTATACGTTTGAATTCCCTCACACGCCGCGGCGTCTGTAACGACGTATCGACAACGGTCTCTTCAGCTAAATATTGAAGAGTAATCTGCGTTTCGTTGAGTTTCGTCAAGCAAATCTGTCGCAAGCCGTCATATTCACGTGGATACCGTCTCTGCACGACTTGGCGTAACTGCCGCGCCCGCTCCAGAGATTGACCAATCGACCCAATCAAGTACTCCTCGACCATTAACGCCCTCGTAGTCGGCGGGCTATATCTGCCCGTTCCTGTTCCAATCCTTGGGCGAGTTTTCCGAGCTGTCTTAGGTAAGCCTGATCCACATCACCTTTCTGAAGTCGTTCCCCAAGTTGTTTCAAGTTTGCTAAAGGCTCACCCGTACTCGACCTAAGCAGACTATCTAGCGTCAACGCTTCAAGAGACTGAGACTCCAGACCTTGATCGCTCGCGTCAATGAAGAGTTGCGCAAGTTTCTTCTGATCTGGATCGGCCGGGTCAGCCCCGTATCGTCTCAGTTGTTCAATTACCCTGTCTATTAGTACGCCGTATGCCTCGACATCGGCGTAAACGCCGGTCAGCAAGCTCAAGTCACTCATGTTGACACCTCCTCCTGAAGATGGGCGCTTGCAAATTCAATGGCATCTTGGTCATATTCCGCAGCTTCATCGAATAGGCTGCGATCACAAAGTTTGATCGAAATCGGCAGACGTGTCGCGCCTTCTGGCTGAGTCCACGTCAGGCAGCTAAGCGAAAAAATATCAGACAGGCAGTGTTCGATGGACATCTCACCAGCCGCCCGCCGGATGTGGAGCGGATTGGCCGTCCCCGGAATTCGGAAGGGACGCCCAGTGGTACAGATATAGCCCTCATCTGGAGCAGTTTGCATCCAACTACCGACTATCGGGTTCTCGACATAGATCCCTTGTCCGCTTCTTGACGGCTTCACATCGAACAACCGTAGCGATGCAGGCGAAGACTTGGCGACCTCGACGACTGTGAGTTGCCAGTCTTGATCGAGATGGCCTTCTATGGCAAGCTGTCTGCACGCTTCTTTTAGCCCTTCGATTTCCGCTGGCCAAGCGCGTCCGTCACGATGGATGACGATCTGTTTCGGACGCTGTTTGAGATGGGCTCCTTCTTTGCGGACGAGATCGCTCACGAACTGCGCAACTTGGTTTTTGAGCAATTGCTCCTTTTGCCGCGACTGACTCGTGGATAATCTGACGATCTTTCCTCTATCGGCAATCAGGGTGAAAGCTACGGTATTATTCTTTACGTCAATTCCGATCACCACATCCGCATGTAAGGGTGTATCGAGAATGAATGGCCATTTCCCGTTCGCGAGGAGTACCTTGTTGAGCGCGACATTGCGTAGGTAGCCAGAGAGACGTTTGCGCTCTGCGGACTTTACGACGTAACGTGTTGTGTCCCCGCTTGTCATACTGCCGTAGGCATTCTTTGCCATGTCCGTGTGGATCACGGCTGCATTGAGCCCAAAGAGATCGGGAAACTCCTTCACCGTCCACGCCGCCAACTGATCTGCTGATCGGGGACGGCGACCATAGCGATGTACCATCACGAGCGCGTAGCCTGGCCTAACGTTAATAGTTTCTACGGCCTTTCTAATCGCCCGGGACTGACCGACGAAATCACGTCTGATGTTGAGATCGTCATATACAATGACTTCAGGATTATAACCCCCGCCATTGGGATAGAGATCATTTACCTGCTCCTTGAGATCCTTGATGAACTGCGAGCCATAGCTATCCTCAACACTCTTGGGCAGCACGAGATATTGACGGTCAAGGAGACTCTGATTAAAGAAACCCACGTCTTTATCTTTTAAGAGCATCAGCCTGCTTCGTCCATAATTTTTAAGAGCGGTGTCCGCGTTGGGGTCGCTCCTGTCGAACGAAAGCGTCTTATCATTGCCGAAACGCAAGTCGGGCGGCAAGAACGGTTTTGTTTTTGTACTCCCTGCCTCTTCTGAAACCGAAAAATTGACGTCTCTGACCGACACCTGCCTCAGAAACGTTTTAACGACTTGGTTAATCTGAGGGCGTCGATCTTGGGGATCGATAACTGTCTCGCGTTGAAACTTAGCACCCCCTCGGCTATGAGTATCTTCGACCAGATAGCAGAGTGCTGCGGGTGCTGAACGTTGTTCCGGTCCGTTCGTCTGATAGTGAATCGCGGCACCGTCCGGTGAGAGGTTCGCGATTGAAGCCGGCACGGGTTTCCGAGATTTTCTGTGTAGGTAATCGATCAAACTGACTGCTTCTCCGTCAAGTGGTATCGAAGGTGTGCCGATGCTCAGGTCGGAGAGGCCGGCGAGAGTGACCTCGAACCAATTGTGCCCCATTTTATAGACGCACGACCGGCCTTTGAGCGCGTTGATCTGTTCCCGCCTCGCTCTCGCCAATAGCGGCGATCTTGAAACGAGTTTACGCCGCAAATCTACAACGGCACCAAACCCGCCCTCCGGGTGCAGAACGGTACGCATAGAGAAGCCCTCGTAGAGGTCAATATCGCCAAATTGTTTCGCCGGTCTCTTAAAAAAGAACGGCTGCCCCGCTCCTGGCTGCCAGAGACGCGAATCCTTCCAGAGCACACCCTGAAAGATGAATTGGAGGAAGCGTAGTCGAACGGGATTGAGTTCTGGATGAGCCTCTGTGAAATCGAGATCAATAACATCTCCGGCGTCTTTCAATACGGCAATAACCCCGACAAGCATAATGTGGTCTGGCGGGTCTCCGGACTCGGTGGGGACGCCCAAGAAAGTCTCGCCCTCCACATCGTAGGTCGTCACCGGTGCTCTCATCTGAAAGCTCAACCGCCGGACGAGCCGTTGCACATTACTATAATAGTCTGGACCATCTCGACGTAGGCCGGTGATCTGGTACAGTCGGTATGTTGTACTTAGTCCGTCTAGGCCATCAATGCGAAAACAATTCGTTTCAGTGGACATGTGACTTCTCCCAGCAAATGGCGCGGAATGCACAGCGTTGGCAGGTTTCTTCATATGCAGCGCCCCTAAAATCTTCGACATTCAAATCAGCGTATTTCCTGCCTTCGGTCAGACAGGCAATCTCGTAGGCAGAGCTAAGCATATATTCTTCTGCCTCTACGATTTGTTCTTCCTCAAGCGAGTGCTTCCGCACGACGTTGGTCAGAAGCTGGACTTCGTAGAGCGCTGACTCTTGAGGCTGCGTTTCAAAGCCACTAGGAAAATCCCTATGCGGCCTACAACGACTGAGTGCAATTGCGTAAATCGCCAATTGCAGCCAAGCATCATTCGTGCCGAACGCGTGAACCTTCCAGTCAATGATCGTCGGAGGAGCATCGCCACGAAACGCAATCACGTCTGGATAGGCGAGCACCGTCACGTCGTCCATTAGTGTGAACTGAAGCGCACGTTGTGAGACGATGTAATCAGACGACTTCAGGATGCGTTTGATGTCGTCCAAAGAGAACAGGTTAACCAGAGCGGTTTCGACATCACACCACGCTCGCTCGATTTCATGCTCCGAAAGTTCGCCTTCATATTCCATGGCGTGAAAGACCGCGAAATCGTCTCCCTCCTTAGATACTTGCAAGCCCAGATCGGCAATCGGATGTTGCCGGGCGTAGGCGAGTTGTCGGTCG
Organism: Candidatus Latescibacterota bacterium; assembly: GCA_021295675.1. The sequence goes on from JAGWBY010000083.1 coordinate 16,035, forward strand.
AATAAGCCACGGGCGCGGTTCTTCGCGCCTTGCAGAGTGAGGCAGACGCCGCGATTGAGGTTCGGAATGAGCGTTTTTGATAGCACATCATCGACAATCCTGCCGCGCCAAGCACTTATGCTTTGGAGCTTGCCGAGCAAGTGGGCCCGCCTCCTGGACGGGTCTTTAGCTCTCGCGCTCACCGCAACATTCTTGAAAAACCATTGCCGCTGGCACTGGCGAAACGAGCGACTTGCTGAATAGGACCACCGCATTACCGCCTCCTCTTCCGAGACCGGATGAACTGCAAATACTCGAAGAGCGCCTCCTCTTCTTCCTCCGTTACTGTACCAATCCGGGCGGCGAAGGTGTTGAGAGATGAGTGATGTTCAGCAGATTGAGCTTGCGGCACCGGATAACCAGCAAGTTCCATCAAGAGTTCGTAGGGCACTTGATAGAGTTCGGCGAGTTTGTGCAGGTTTTGCAGTGCCGGCGTCTTTATCTTGCCGTGTTCCAACTGGCTTAGATAGGCGTTGGAGATTCCAGTCTCTTCCTCTACGGCTCGGAGCGTCATTTCCAGCTTATTCCGAGCTGAGGCTAGAAAGGTCCCCAGCTTTTCTGTAGTCTGTACCATGTTGCTAAGTATAATTAACTTGCTAAATATGTCAAGCAAACACGTCAAAATAATTTACGAATAGTTGATTCTCAGAAGCGATTTCAAAAAATCCTTCAGCTAGCTTGCGCTGATTTGATACAGAACACCAGAGGGGATTGAGCTTACGTTACGAGCCTCCGTCCCTGCCGCAATATAGATTCCACACTCGGCTCACCACCACAGATCGTTCACTGCCACAGTTCAGAATCAGTGCGCCGCTCAGAATCAATCTTCTGCTGAATCCGAGTGAACTCATCTTCGTCCCAGCGTCCGAACAGGTGATCTAGGTCGTGATATACCTCGGTGAACCGACGCGATTTGTCCAATCCGAATTGCCTTCGGAGAGCGTCCAGCACCGTCTGGTTCACGCTCTTGCCTTCCCGCTCGGCCACCTCCCTTAACTTGGCGGCAAGCTGGGGATCCAGTCCACGCAGGGTCATGTTCTTCAGAACATCCGCCAAGGATTACCTCCTTGAAATGCAACGAATATATGATAGGGACGCCGCATCAAATATTGAGCTTATGAAACATGTCATCGGCGTCTTCACACTCGACCAATTCTTCCCCTCGATCCGTCTTTTCAAAAACGTCGCGGGTTTCCTCATTCGTTCGTTGTTCGCCGCAGGCGAAATAGGTGCCCATCCTACATCAACAGATCGGCCAACGCCTGTAATTGCCCCTCGTCAGGATTCGGCCCGGCCAACGCGATCTCCGCATTCCCCTCGCCTTTTATTACAACCGCAACCTGCTTCGACCGCACGCCCTCAACCACGATCTCCCGCACCGCCGCTCGCGCCTTCGCCTCGACGTCGCTACCGAGAAAAACCTTCGCCGAAACCTCACCCATCGAATCCTTGCGCGCCCCCTTTTCAAAATACTTTCGCTTCTTTCGCTCGGCGCTCCGTTTGAACACCACGCCCGCCACTCCTTCCAACACCATCAGCA
>JAGWBY010000084.1 GCA_021295675.1 Candidatus Latescibacterota bacterium
GGATGGGCAGGCGGGGGTGCCGCTGGGCGGGGCGAGTGTGGCGGCGGTGTCGATGGTAGAGGGATCGCGGGAGGCGTATGGGTTGGTGGTTTCGGGGGAAGGGCTGGTTACGTATGTGGACTCGGACTTTGTCGTCGAAGCGGGTCAGGGGCCGGTGGATATTGTGGTGTCGGCGGAACCGAATGTGCGAGGGAAGGTGGTGGCGACGCTGGAGGGGGTGCTGGGCGATGTGGACAATAATGGCCGAGTGGACATGGACGATGGGTTGCTGGTGGCTATGTACAGCGTTGATCCGGCGCTATCGCTTCCCCACCACGGCTTGATGACGCTGGGCGATGTCAACTGCGATGGGCGGGTTGAGCTTGATGACGCTGGGCTGCTGGCCGCCTATGTGGCTAATCCGTCCGATTCTGCGGTTTCGTCGCTGCGGATGGGTCAATCGGGTGGATATTCGCTGGACCCGGTTACGGAGATAGTGTGGGGTTCGATCCTCGTCACGGAGCAATCAGACCCCACGGTGGCGCAGATTCTCGACGGGGTGCCGGTGCTGCTATCGGGCGTCCTAGTCTGTTGGTATCGACGGCGAGGATCGGCTCTATCTGGGCATTGACCGCGCTTGGTGGACCGCACAGGGCGGCAAACAGCTCTACGAAGCCTTAAAGCAGCGCTTTCCGGCCACGCCCATTCACGTGGAGCCGTCGGTCGGGGTGATCCCATTAGCCGGGAAGGTGGCAACGCGGCCGACCACGACCGCACTCAGGAAGGTTGCCCCGGTGACGCGCTTTGGGCCGCCGATGTCCTTTGCGGACTCGCCCAACGCGGCGTTGCCAGATAACAGCAAGGCACCGAAGGTGGTAGGTAGCATTACTGTCCCCGATGACGTGATGGTCGGCTCTGTTGCCGTGGCGGTGGATATCACCCACCCATCCCGAGGGGACCTGAAAATTGAACTCGTCGCGCCGAGTGGGGTCGTGGTTCCCCTCTACAATGGGACGCGCCGTGGTGTGGACCTTGCAGACAATATCACCGGCACGATCGCGACGACGGATGCTCTGCAAGGACAGCGTGCACAGGGTACCTGGCAATTGCGCGTCGGCGACTATGAACAGGGGGATGCAGGGACGCTGGACTCTTGGGATCTCACTGTTACCCCGGCGCAGGAGACCCCGACGACCGAAGAGCCGGTCAATCTGTTCCTAGAGACGTTCCAAGACGGCCTTGATGCTTGGCGGACCACCGAGTGGGAAGCGGCATCGCTTGATACCGACAGCGGTGTTCCCGGTGAAGGGCCGGGCAACATTGTTGCCAAAGCAGAAGGCTGTTCGGTTTGTTTCCTGACGCTTGACACACCGGTTGACCTGTCAGCCCACGACTCCGTCACCCTGTCGTTCTACCGCTGGCTGGATCCGGGGATGGGCAACAGTGAGTTCCTCGGTGTTGATATCGGAAACGATGGTTCCTACCAACGTTTGAAGAACTGGAGCGGACAAGATGCAGATGGTGAGTGGCACCTTGAGACCTTTACCCTGAAAGGTAATCAGATCAGTGATACCGTCACCCTCCGTTTCTTCGGTATTACTACCAATGACTTCACCACGGTTGCTATTGATAACGTCCTGTTTGCAGCGGCTCCAGGATCTGTTGTTATCGACCCCGTACCAACCGAGACGCCTGATCTTGCGGTAACTCGTACAACAGTATCGAAGACAGCAGTGGAGCCAGGAGAACGACTTTCAATACAGACAACCATTGAGAACACTGATGCACCAGCCGGCACACGATCTGTCCGTGTCTACCGACACACCAGTACCACAACACCACCACAGCGAGGAGGTACGATTGCTTCCATTATCGGCATCACCTCTCAACCGAACACAACCCGATCTGTCCAAACCAGTACCAGCGCACCACGAGAACCAGGAACCTACTACTATTACTCCTGTGTCAGCACTTTTGAAGGTGAAGAAGATACAGCGAACAACTGTGCAGCAACCCCTGCAACCCTCACCGTCCGCACCGCACCGACAACCGGATCAGATCTGACTGTTAGATATGCTGTTACTCCGAAGGAAACAGTAAAGACAGGTGCATCAATCATCTTCTACCCACGAACAACCAACAGAGGTACCGCAGAAGCACCAGCAAGTACGATCCGTGTCTACCGACACACAACACAGACAAGCACCCCAAGAACAGGCGGTGTCCAAGAAACCACAGCACAGACAAGAACCCTTGCACCAGGAAGAGGAACCATTACTGTTCTCCGCACAACTGCACCGACAGCAGGAACCTACTTTTACTACCTTTGCGTTGACACTGTTGCTAACGAAACACAAACAGACAACAACTGTTCTGCACCTGCAACCATAACGGTACAGGGTGAAGAGGAAGAGGAGGAAACACCACAAGAAGCACCAGACCTCTCTGTCGGCGTTGCAACAGCATCACCAACAACCGTACAATCAACTGACACCGTCACCATACAGGCAACTGTCCGCAACACCGGTGCTACTGCACCTGCAACTACTGTCCGTATCTACCGACACAGAGCACGAACAAACACACCGAGAACAGGAGGAACACGAGAGACAAACACCGCAACCACCACCACCCTTGCATCAAACCGATCAGTACGGATAACCAGTACCCACGAAGCACCAACTGTGACATCGACAACCACCTATTACTACTACGTCTGTGTTGATACCGTCACTAACGAAACACAAACAGACAACAACTGTTCTACCCCTGCACGAGTAACCGTCCAACCGAAACCAGAAGAGGTAGTCGTTGATCTATCTGCCTTGCCAATGGGAGGTGATGTATTGCTTGCCAGCAAGCCTGATGGGTGCCTTTTTTTAGGTGGTACCGTCACCCTCGGCGGTCTTGAGACCATGACCGGCGTGCCAGGCTTCGTCACCTCTGCCCACGTTGTCGATCCAGATAACCTTGACCGAACCAGCGATTTTGCTGCCGGCCTCAACACCCTTACTAGAGATCGGTTCGGAGATCTCTTCGGTAAAATTTTTCGCATTCCGACACTCCAGAGAGTAGAGACAGACACTGGAGGATATAACCTTCTCCTTGCTGATGCTGCCTTCGCTGCCTACCCACACCCCAAGACACCAGGCTGCTCTCTCACGTTTACTGACACATCTGACACCGAATTCTGTCTTGATGTCGGCGCAGGTGAGCACCTTGAACGAATACAACCACTCAAAGTTAGAGGAGAAGGTGACGCAACATACACTGTTGTTGGATCCAAAGAACCGACAAGAACTATGGAAATATGGTTTTCAGGTTCCAAGTCAGGCGTTGAAAAAGGTGGCACACTTGACTCGTTCGGAAGGCTGTTGACTAGTGTCGATAATTACAAAATCTTCCTTTATGGAGCTGATAACCTTCCGTCCATCAGTGGTAACAGTGGATCCCCCATCTACACAGCACCAGACACATCGGGGAATATACATGTTCTTGGCATATTAGAGGGAAGCTATTCCACTGGCGGCGGTACCAAATACGGTATCACCTTCTCCTCCTGGAGCGACGTCGAAGAAGCGCTAGACCTCAAGCCGATTTCCGCTCCCGATAGCCCCATTGAGGAAGACGAGGAAGACGAGGAAGACGAGGAAGAGTTGGCGGACTTGTTTTCAGCCTTTGATTGAGCCGAGCCGCTGCAATGCCCACAGATTCGAGGGCCGTTACCCCCAGCAGCGGCGCGTCGTCCGCAACGCCGAAGATAATCGTGCCGCCGACGGTTGAGCTAAGCGGTCGCCGGTGGTTCCGTCTTCTGATCGGATATACTGTCGGCCGCTGGCCTGCTCTTGCGCTTTGAGATCCGCGACGATCAAATCTAAGTCGTAACCAAACCGCGCTGCATGTTCCTGTCTAATGCGCCGCACTTCGGCGACGATGGGATCCTCTTTCATGGCGCATCCTCCAAAAGTTCCTCCGGCGTACAGATGATCGCCGGCTCATATCCCTTATCTCGACAGAATGCCTCAATGCGCGCCCGTGCCCGCCCTTTTAAGCCGTACCGCCGGCAGTCTTTTCAGTCGCTGATTGAGCGGATCCACTTCAATGCCGACCGATTCGAGGGCTGTCACGCCTAACAGCGGCTCGGCGTCCTCCGCGCCGAAGATAATCGTGCCGCCGACGATTTCGCCCATGAATTCAATATCCGCGGTCGTGATGTCGAGCTTGAGTTCGGCCCCATTGGCCAACTCATACGTCCGCTGGCTTTTCGGCTCAAGACCGATGGCTTCCAGATGCGGTCTTGGGACGAGGCAATCCGTCGCCCCAGTATCAACCAGAAACAGCCCTTCCCAAGTGCGGTGCGGCGCAGCCGGGTTGCGAATGGTTACGGTGACGTGCGTGGCTCCCATGGCCATTCCTTTTTTAAGAGTCCCTTCTCCCCACTACTCGTTAGAACTTCCAAGACGACGCCTAGCGCGTCAACTGCACTTTCTTGGCATGGGATAACGTGAGTTGGGTGTACTTGGAGTTTAGTTTTCGGCCGCATCGTCTATGGCTTGGTAGGCGACCAGCTCCCAGCCGCGAAACACCACCGCCAAGCCGATGTGTCGCACCGACGGGTGGCGGCGGCGCAAGGACGGGTCAGCCAGATAGCTCCGCAACTGCACTACGGCCTCCTGCACCTTGTCGGCCAAGACGGATTCGTCGAGGGATTCGCTCCGTTTCAGGTACTTGAGTTCGAGCACGTAGCCGTAACTCATGTCGGGATACTGGGCGACAAACGGCTCCAAGTACAGATCCGCATACCCTTTGTTCAGTTCGTATTCCGAGTGCAGCAGAAAGTGATCCACCATGCTCAAGTGGGCGGCGACAAAGCCATGCACCACCTTCTCGCCATCCATGTAGTCGCGGATGCCGGTTTGTTCGGCTAAGGCGTCGCGCAAAAAGTCCAACACAGGTCGCCACGTACCGTCGTAGGCCATCTGGCGCACCAAGCGGGAGAAGGTGTACACATCGACGGAAAATACCCCCACATCATCGTACGCATCGCGCAGGTAGCCGTACATCAGCCGCTTGACCGTTTGATTGGGAATGCCCAGCCGAGGCACCCCGTGCGCCACCTCCCGAATGCTGAGCAGGCCGAAGTAATGCAGCAGCGACAGGAAGTTTTCGCGCCGGTCCAGCCGGTCGAGGGGAAAGCTAAGTTGGATGTTACTCTCGGCGGTCTGCTGACCGATGAGGTGGCGGAGCAGGTCGAAGTTACCGTTGAGTTGTCGGTTGACCGTCAGCAGGTGGCGCAGCTTGCCATAGTCAATCCGCACATTGGTGTCGATTAATTCGTCTGGCATGGGGCGGTTCGGCATGGAAGCCTTTAGATAGTAGAGAACCATGTCGGTGTTGTAGAGGTCGTCCTCGGTGCTCTTGGCGAACCGATAGCCATTGTACCACTCTCGCATCACGTCTAGCGCGGCTTCGACATCCTGATTGAACGCGCCGTGACCGCGGTACATCTCCAGCAGGTTTCGCACCTCCTCCTCGGTGAAACCGAGTATTTGGTCGAATTTTGGTTCCAAGCTGATGTTGCTGCCGATGTTGAAGCCACTGGTGACGTCGTCCATGGTAATCGGCGACACCCCAGTGATGAACATGCGCTCCAAGCCGCCATCGCTGTGCCCGGCTCCGTCCTTGAGCGTGGCGAAGAAATTGCGATAGAAGCCACCGCCGTGGGTGAACGCCTGATACGCCTCTTCGCCGTGATAGGCCAGCACGGTGTTGGCAAAGTTGTCGTACTCGTCAATGAGCACATACAGCGGAATGCCGTGCTCGCCGGCATACAGGAACAACTCGTTGAGCTGGCCATTGACCGAGTCCGATGAGCGGATGTGCTGCCGCGCCGCCTCGGGAAACAAATCCGCATTGCGCTCCAGCGCGTGCCGGACCACCATTTGGCAATACTCTTCAAAATAGTATTCGAGGGTCTCTAAGGCGTTTTTGAACGCCGAGAAGTTGAAGCGTAGGATGACGTAGCGATGGCGGTTTTCGGTCGGCTGTCGCCCCAAGTCGGTGCCACCGAAGACGGCTTCGAATTCGTCGGCTCTTTTGCGGTCATAGTAGTTGGCCAGCAGCGACACCCAGCAGGACTTGCCAAAGCGACGCGGACGGATCAGAAAGACGTAGCGTTCCTCTTCCAAAGTGTGGACGAAGCGCGTCTTATCTACGTAGAGCCAACCATTCGAGCGGATACGCTTGAAATCGGCCTCTCCATAAGGAATGCGCGGGTAGGAGGAACTAGGCATTGGCAATAATTTTAGGTGAATGCGCGGGTAAACTCTCTATTTAGCATATAACTGACATAAGTATAGGGGAATTTCGCGGTTAGGAAAATTTTCGTTGCCTTTGAGGAAATGTAAACTTATACAACAGGTATGCTACTAAGCGGAAGCCCAACTCCCGTTAGAAGGCCGCTTAACCCGAGCAGTCCGGCCTCCGTGCGGTCCGGCCTCCGCATGGGGGCCGCATGGGCCTGCATTGGGACGTCACTCACGTCAAATAGGGAAGGATTACTAGGATCTATGCCGTTTCTCATGGTCTGTCTTGTTGGTCTGTTAGTTTCCGTTGACGCGAGTCCGGTTTCGTCGCCGATGATTGAGGGTCAGGTGCGGCTGTCAAACGGGTCGCCGGTGGCTGGTGCGCAGGTAGTGCTGTTTGACGTGGCCGATCTACGCCGAGGGCCGGTGGGGCAAGCCACCACCGATGAGACGGGACAGTTTGCGCTGCCGTTGGCGGCGGGTGGGGCTTTCATGTTGC
>JAGWBY010000085.1 GCA_021295675.1 Candidatus Latescibacterota bacterium
TCTGCACCGTCGGCTGCGGCTCGTACACGTCGGCCGGCAGCCCCTTCGACTTCAGGTAGCGGGCCAGGTAGGCGACACAGGCGCTGGTGTCGCCGGGCGGGTTATCGGTGGGGATGGCGACGACGTCCCGCAGCAAGCCTTGGAACTCCGGCAGTCTGCGGTCGACCTCGGCGAACAGGCGTTGCTTCAGGCCTTCGGTGGTCATGCAAGCCACTCCGGTGGTGTCTAGGCAACGAGATAGATAGAAATTATAAAGGGCTTTTGAGAGGAATTGGTCAAGCGGTGGACCGTCTTGCCCCTCCCTACTTGTTCGCAGTCGCCGCACTGATTTATCTTCTCTCCAGAGCCAGAAGACGGTGACATGCCCCCGCACTGGCGAGGATTAAATTCGCGCGGATATATTGATAGGAGAACCTCCATGCTGATCGTTGATTCCCACCTCGATATCGCCTACAACGCGCTCGAATGGGACCGGGACTTGCTCCAGCCCATCGCCAAAATACGCGAGGCCGAAGCTGGCATGAACGTAGTGAATTTCGCCGAGTTGCGGCGCGGCGAGATCGGCCTCTTCTTCGTCACGATGGGTTGCCGGCTTGCTTCGATGGGCAAGCGCTTTGCCGGGGTGCGCACCCAGGACATTGCCTACGCCAAGTGCAAGGGCGAGTTAGCCTACTACCGCCTGATGGAGGCCAAGGGCGTCTTGCGCCAGATACGCGACCGCGCCGAACTCGACGCCCATCTGGCCGAGTGGGACGACGATCCGCAGGCGACCCCGCTGGGGTTTGTCCTCAGCATGGAAGGGGCAGACGGCATTGTGGCACCCGAACAGGTGGCCGAGTGGTGGAATGAAGGTCTGCGGGTCGTGAGTCTGTGTCACTACGGAGTCAGCTCCTACTCACACGGGACCCAAGCTCCCGGCGGCCTGACGGATAGAGGCCGCCCCATGCTCGAAGCCCTAGAGGCGGCCAGTATAATCCTCGATGTGAGCCACTTGGCTGAGCAGGCATTCTGGGAAGCGATGGAGATTTTCACCGGTCCCGTGCTGGCCACGCACAACTGCTGCCGGGCCTTGTGCGACCACGACCGCCAGCTCGACGATCGCGCGGCGGCGTCATTGGCACAGCCATGGACATCTGGATGATCTCCCCCTTGTGGGACCGGGCCGCCATGGACAACACGGGCATCACGCTGGAGACTGTGGTGGACCACATCGACCACGTCTGCCAGCTAACCGGGAGCTCCCACCACGCCGCCATCGGCACTGACTTGGACGGCGGCTACGGCAAGGAGCAGAGCCCCGCCGATCTCGACACCATCGCCGACCTGCGGAAGATTCCCGCCATCCTCGAAAAACGCGGTTACTCGCAGACCGACGTTGCCGACATCATGCACGGCAACTGGGTCCGCTTGCTGCGCGCGGCGTGGAGATGACCAAGATCGAGTCAGAGGAGTATTCAAATATGTCGATAGAGAGCGCCGCTGCGCTCGAAGTACGAGGTCAGTTCGATCAACTCCAATACTGCGAGCTAAAAAAGGCTATCGTTCTCAATGATATGCTCCTAGTCGAAGACGATGCGCCGGCCATCGGCCGCCCCCAAGGCGCTGAGGACCGGTCGTGGTTTGAGAAATTGCAAGAAGGGGTGATGGTGCGCAAAGATCTGGTCCTCGATGATCCTCGCGCCCTAGCTGCCTATCTGATCTTCAACGGACGGGAAATGGACGACAATGACCATGCACTCCACATCTCCATTAATGGGCACCACTTGATCCGACCTCCGAGCAAGATAGCCCACCCCTGTGCTCGCCACTACTACACCAGCGACTGGGGAGGATCGCACTTCGACAACTGGTTCGTAGTGGCCGTGCCAGTGGGTGCCCTGCGGCAGGGTACCAATGAGTTCGTCCTGTGGGCCGAATCGGAGGAGACCAGTTGGGAAATCATGGTGGCCGCGGATGGAGAATATAAGCGTGGCTCTGAAACGCGACTCTGCCACCCAAACCGCAGCGCCAAGAGCCGAGACGGAGGCCGTACCTGGGATTTTGAACACTTGGGCTGGAAAGATGAAATCGACGGGGAGTACACCATCCGCCTCAGTCTAGATCGCAGCGTACCGCAGGGCACCTTTGTCTCGTCGGTGATCGACTTGGCTACAGGAGGGGACAGAAAAAGAATCGAGAAATTGCTCGACATAGAAGAGTGCCGGGTAAAATGGGAGGTGGACGTGCCCGAGGGAAGCCAAATAGAAATAGAGGCACGTCTGGGCGATAATCCAGTGCCTATAGCCGCCGCGTGGTCTCCTTTCGAGTCCGTAGCAAATTTCTCCAAGACATGGTGCGCTCCCGCTGGACGCTACCTGCAGTTCAAGATTGTCATGCACGCCCACAATCCGCTGGTGACGCCGGTGTTCAAAGGTATTTCCGTGGAAGCGAAGTGCCACGAGCACAAGCACCGTTCCAATAGATGTTACCACCTGCTCCAGTTCCGCAACGGTCGCGTCATCCGCCCATCCCTACCCTACGTCCACGAAGATTTCGCCCGCTTGAACGAACTGCGCCACCGCTTTGAAGCGACTGAGTTCGAAGCCCAACTGCAACTCATGCACTGGGCCTACAAAGTGCCGCTCGGTCGCCTAGATACCTACCAGTGGAATTACTTTGATCTGCCTCGACTCGATAGGGATGCGAGTGGACGCCCTCGCCTGCTAGGGGACTACCAGAAGCGCCGGCGCGATGGCCACTGCCTCTACTGCAACCTGACCCTAATCGCCGCCTGTCTGGCCATGGGCTTTCCGGCCCGCTGGGTCAACATCTCCACTAAGCACACCTACGGGCACGAAGTGGCCGAAGTATGGTCCAACGAATTCGACAAGTGGATATTCTTGGATGCGACGCGCGATTACTACATTTACGATCCCGACACGGGTATTCCCCTGAGTCTAGTGGAAATAAGCGAGCGCCTAGCCGAAATCATGCCGGGACCGGCGACTTGGGAATATCCCATCCAGTGGCACCTGCCGGACCTCGAAATGCTCCGTGCCGCTCGCGTTGCCCTGAGCGGAGGACCGGAGCACTTGATCCTCAAAGGACATTTGCAAATGGTGCGGCGCAACGACTTTGCCAGCCGGCCTTGGCCGCTACCGTGGCGCCTCTCCAGCAACTGGGGAAGCGATCTCTTCTATTGTTTCTACAGCGATATGTTCCCCCGCAAACGCGAATACCCTCAACACACCAAGCGCTGGCAGGATTTCAGTCCCCCGCTCAACCAGACGGAACTCTTCTTGAGCGAAACCGCTGAGCCGGATGTCCTGCGCGTGGATGTAGATACTGAAACGCCTTGCTTTGACGCATTTCTGGTGCAGATCGACAGAGCCGAATGGAGCGAACAAACAGATCCCTCGCTGGAGTGGAGACTGCACGAGGGCCTGAACCAACTGCGGCTCAAGGCGCGCAACAGCGCGGGGGTTTGCGGCCATGAACACTTGATTGGCTGTGGGTCAATAAATGAATTAGCCCTTCACCTACAAAACGCCACTCCAGGCCATTCGCGACGGCTGGCGCATCGTGCAGGTTCCCAGAGCCCGATTTCAGCCTCGACGACCTCAACGACCTCGAAAGCGCCCTCTACGGCGGCAAGGTGCACCCGGCCAAAGACCAGTTCCACCACTGGCACGATGTCGCCCGGATGTTCTACTGGCTGGCGGGCAAGAAGGACGATTTCCACAACTTCCTCGGCACCGACAACTGGCCCATGGCCCATCCGCCGCGCCGGCAGCCCGGGGATTTCCACACCTTTCCGTCGTAACTCCTACAGCCGTATCGGCTCAGACTGGGCTGAAAGCCCGCCCGTTTTAAGGTTTTGGCCCTCCTGTATAGGGGCGTAATATTTTCCAATTGGCAGAATCGCGAGAGGCCTCTAGGATAGCGAGGATACACTCGAGGGTATGGCGCGCTTCGGATAGGTTACAGGGCATTTCACCCTTGCCGTCGATGGCGTCAAAAAAGCAGTTCGCTTGGGATATAAACGCATGGTCGCGCTCAAAATCTGGCCAAGACTCTTCCTGCCACTCAGTTTCAGGTTCCGTCATCCAGCGCATGCGATTAGAGTGAATTTCAGATTGCAACGTGCCGCGTTCACAGACCACGGTAATCACTCCTTCATCAGGAGCTTGATATTGATTCATGCTGAAGCAGGCAAGCGCGTCGCCATGACGGGTTAAGACGTTGACTGTATCTTCGACTTCCACTCCTGCCAAAACTTGATGCGCGCAGTCGGCAACTAGGCGTTCGACGGGTCCAGCGAGCCAACTTACGAAATTGATAAGATGTGTTAGCCCATCCTGAATAGCGCCTCCTCCTGTCGCGTGACTGGCGTAATAAATTTCTCTGTATTCGGGTCGGTAGGTGGGGAAGTGTTGGCCCCTAATAACAGTAATATGCAAGGGCCTCCCAAAGCGTCCACTGTAGAGGGCTTTCTTCATTGCCGCAAGCACGGGGATGTGGCGCAAGACATAAGCTACTCCAGCAACGAGCTTTCGCTCCCTGATCGTTCTATCGAGATGATCAATCCCAGCTAGACTTATAGACAATGGTTTTTCGATCAATAGATGTAGGCCAGACTCTGCTGCTTGTTGCGCCATGGGAATATGTAGGTGCGCAGGTGTTGCAATCACAATAGCGTCGTGTCCTGCTTCGAGGGCCAATGTAAAATCGGCGTAGCTGTGTTTGATTTTATACTTATTTGCTACTTTTTTGCGCTGATTGTCGTTGATTTCACAAATTGAAACTTCTGCGCGATTTGTTGTAAGGATACAACGCGTATGACGTTCACCTATTGAACCCGTGCCAACGACGAGCCCCTTTTTTTTGGCTGCTGCCATAAATCATTTACTCCAATAAGAGGTGCGAACGCCGTTAAATCCTTATCCCAAACGCAGCCTCAAAGTCCTGCCACACTGCTTCGGGTACCTCGGTCGTGGCGCTGGCATATACCTCGGCTATTTCCCTGCTATTGGAGGGTCCGACGAGGATTATGCCATTGCCTGCAACCGGCGCATTGAGCGCAAACTGCATGGCTAGGTCTCGGATGTTCAGCCCCCGTTCTTGGCACCATTGCCACATCTGATGTGCGCGCGGCACCACCTCGGGGTCGTCCGGCCCACCGATGGCCGCGGGTATGAGATTCCCGTCTCGATCTAAGGACTGCTCTTCTTGCACGCGCTGGGGTTCTGGACCGGCCAGTAGTGAGCCGACCAATACTCTGCCCATAATGATTCCTATATCGCGTTCCAGTGCCAGAGGAATGGTCGTTTTGGCGAGGGACTGGTCCAGCAAGCTGTAATCCAAAAACGACAATACAATGTCTATGGCACCTGTTTCAATCGCCTGCTGATGAAATTCATGCTGTCGCACAGCAATGCCAAGGTGGCCGATGCGTCCCTGCGCTTGCCAATCGAGCAACACATCCAAACAGGCCCCTGGTGCCAACAGTGGTTCCATGTCGTAGCGCGGGCCGTGAATCAACACGGAATCCACATAGTCCGTCTGAAGCTGTTTGAAACTGTTTGCCAAACTCCACAATGTCGCTTCTTGTGAAAAATCGTGAAAAAAGCGCGGATGAGACCCCACCTTGGTTTGGAGATACACTTTTTCTCGCCATCCACCCGCCAAGGCCAAACCGATGCAGCGCTCGCTCTCGCCACCGCCGTATGGCGGAGCCGTATCGATAAAATTGATGCCCCGCTCAATGGCCTCCCGAATCGTCGCCGTGGCTTCCTCCTCCGACATCAGTTCGGGAAGGCCCAGATATCCGCCGCCCAATCCTAACGCCTTCGGTTCCATCTCTGTGCGCCCCAAGCGCCGAACTTCTAGATCTACCATTCGCAAGGCTCCTCTGATCACGCCAGTTCAATGCGCTTGATCACGCGTTGCAGGACCCACTCGCTCACGATCGTATTTTTTTGTGTGCGATGCCTGTTCTGAACAGGCGGAATCAACGCATCCCAATCGGGTTCAAAAGGGCCATAACAAACCGGGTTATCCAGCGCAGCTTGCAAACCGGGAATCAACGCCTTCATCTGCGCCAGGATCTCTCGGCTATAAAAAGACAGATTTGCACCCGCGCGAAACCGCGCCCAGAGCAGATCACTTTGCAACGCGCGTTCCAATGCAGGCATCGCGCCTGCTGTGCGGTTGTTTTGGCAAAGCAAGTCAGACGCCGCCAGACTCACACTGATCGATTCGTCCCGAACAAGTGGGCCGATCCTTTGCAGAACGGTATCCTCCAGTTCATACGACATCAACCCGGTAATCGCCCAGTAACGCACAGCACTATCGGGATCATCAAGTCGGTCGATTAACTTAGCTTTGCCGACTTCACCTAAGCGAGGAAAATCGGCTGTCGCCAGAATGTGTGCGTAGTGTTCGCAATGTGTGCCCACTTCGCAATTCACACCATCATACTCAGCCGCTCGCACGATCATCTCAGTTTCATCGATCAGCCCCAGATCTCGCGTCTCAATCATCCACGCAAACAACTGCGTTCGCATCTGATCTTTGAGATCGCTGTATTCGGGATCATCAGTTAGGTTGGCAATCTCTTCCGGGTCATTTTCAACGTCATACAGTTCTTCAAATGGCTTCTTCGCCTGCCAGATCAAATATGCAGAATACGCCTCGGGAATCGGCAGCAAAAACACACCATCGGGATCGTGTACCTTCTGCTCTCCGGGCAAACACGATGTATCCCAGAAATCATGCTCAGGTGTTCCCTTTTCAGGTGGCGTCGCAAAGAAACCACCATCTGGCCAAAACGAAGCATAGGGGCGATGCGGCAAAAAGTTGCGAATGTAGCGGTATTGCTCATTCCGAATCGTGCGAATCATCTCATTGCAATTGTCGAGGCGATCTCGCGCCCCACAGACATAATCGCGATGCGGTTCTTTTTGCTTACCGAGGAATGCCTGTCCTTGAAAATGGTTGGGAATCTGCACATCCATCATGCTCAAAACAGACGCGCCCATATCCATCGTCATCACCAGATCATCCACCACCGTTCCCGGCGGTCCTGGTGCCAGATGTTGATATTTGTCGGGAAAGCGAATAATCAACGGCACCTGCAAACCATCGTCATAAACGTGCGTCTTGCCTCTCGGAAAACCTGTGCCGTGATCGGACCAGAAGAAGACAATCGTATTGTCCAGCACACCTGTGGACACCAATTTTTCTAGTACTTCTCCCACGTGACGGTCAACCTGCATCAGGCCATCGTAAAAAAGAGCGGTGCGTTCTCGCGCAAGCGGTGTATCAGGCATAAAAACAGGAAGTGGTGCATTGACAGGATCGTGCAATTCTTCATCCGTTAACAAACTCGACCGCTGTTCTCGCGCTTGCTCTGGGGTCAGCTTAAACACACTGGCGTGGGATTCACCAAAACTATAAACAGCAAAAAAAGGCTTCTCATCTGCTCGTGCCAAAAGCGCATCATTGCTCTGATACGCGGCCCATTCGTCAGGATCAATGTCGGTGTTCAGGTCAGTATTGATCGCCGAACAGTTATACCCTGCTGCCAGCAGATAATGCGGCAACATTTGCACAAAATCAGGACGTCTGGCAAAACTTCGATGATGATGCGTACCCACCGTCGTCTGATGCATTCCGGTAAAAATACTTGTGCGCGCGGGTGAACAAATAGGCCCGCAGGCAAAAGCGTTCGCATAGCGAATGCCTTCTTCAGCTAGCTTATCGAGATGAGGAGTTGTGGCATAATCATCGCCATAACACCCCAAATTCCTCGCACTCACATCGTGTGTATTTATCCAGACAAAATTCGGTCGTTCCGCCAAATCAATTCCTCTTCAAGAGATCCACACCGTTTTGTATTCAAAAAAAGGCTCCAGACCCATCTCGCCGTAGCGCCGGCCAATGCCGCTCTGCTTAAAACCACCCCAAGGTGTGCGATGGCTCAGCATACTGGCACTATTAATGGCCACAACCCCCACTTCCAATCGCCGCACAAAGTACCGCTGGCGCTCAGCCTCTCGGGTCCAGAGCGAAACGAGCAGTCCGTAGTCCGTATCGTTGGCCAATGCTAGGGCCTCGTCGTCGCTGGCAAACGTCAGCACGGAGACAACCGGGCCGAAAATTTCGTCGCGGCAAACCGGAGAGGACTGATAGGCAAAGGCAAAAGCCGTAGGCGCAAAATAGCAACCCTTGGCGTGCTCGTCTCCCGGCGGCCGCGCGCCACCAAACAGCAGATCTCCTTGTGCTTTGCCCATCTCGACGTAGCGCTCCACGCGCTCTACTGCCGCTTGGTCGATCAACATGCTGGGCCCTGCGGCCTGTGCCTTTTCTTTTAGTAGAGCGATAAATTCGTCGCGCAGCGATTCGTGCAGCAAAACCCGACTTATTGCCGAGCACGCCTGCCCGGGGAAGGCCGATCCCACAGTCGCCGTCGCCGCCGCTTCGAGGTCGGCGTCGGGTAAGACGATCTGCGCCGTTTTATTGCCCAGATTTAGCTGCACTCGCTTGAGATCTGCGGCGGCCGCGGCCATGATTTTTTTACCCGTCGCCGTACTGCCGGTAAAACTGATCAGCCGCGTAGCTGGGTGCGCGACGAGCGCCTGCCCCACCTCGGGCCCCTTGCCGCTGAGCGCGTTGACCACTCCAGCGGGAAAACCGGCTTCGTGGAATGCCTGCATGGTTTTGAGCGCCTGTGGCGCTTCTTGGTCGGGCGCTTTAAGCACGACCGTATTGCCGGCTACCAGTGCCGGCACGGCCGATAAGAGAGAGGCCAGCATCGGCCCGTTGAAGGGGGCAAAGATCGCAACGACGCCCAGCGGTTCCCTATATACGTAATTAGTGCCTTGGTCGCCGTGCTCAATAAGAGTCCCCGCCCCGTCGTCTAGTTTACCCACGTAGTAGTCGATGACGCGCTCTACCAGCGGCGGGATGCCCGGCCCCCCCTGGGGCTGGACCTTGGCGGCCGCCAGTTCGTCGGCCATGGCATAGAGCACCTCTTTCAGTTTGGCGAATAAAGCGCGCTTGTGCTCAATGCCGCAGAACTTCCACTCGGCGTAAAATGCTTCGTTCGCAGCCGCCGCGGCCCGATCCACGTCGGCCCGACTGGCGTCGGCGACTTCGGCGACTAATGTGCCGTCTACGGGGCTATACAGGGGATAGTACTGTCCAGATGCAGGGGGACACATTTGGTCCCCGATCAGCAAATCACTTTTTTTGACACTCACTTCGTCTTCCTTTCTATTGAAACTAATTTCACCGAGGAATCCACCTTGCCATCACCGCCGGCCCTGCCCGAAAATTACGACGCCCAAGCACACATGATAACCCATCAGGTGCGCGGGCGCATCTTTCACTCCACTGTACCCTCGGCGCAACTGGCCTCTGAGCTGATGGCCAGCGGCGCACCCGCAGATATCGCCGAAGCCACCGCCATCTTTCGCGCCGTGCTCGGCTGCCAAGAAGTGCGGGACACCCAACCGCACCGAGGCAATTTTCGCTGGGAGTTGGAAGACGAAGTAGTAGAAGATCTCAATGCCGTGCAGTTTGTGCTCTTTTACTGCATTCCCGTGCTGTGCAAAACATCAGACGCTCTGCCCCCGGACTTGGTCGCAGCTATGCACCGCGCCGTCGCGCTGGGCCTAGAGGAAATCGCGCGCATCGACGTGGCCCTAGCCTATACCAACATCGTCCTCAAGGACATCACCAACTCCTGCCTCGGCGGCCAGTTGTTGGGCGATAATAATATCGGCCAGCGCGGCCGGGAAAAACTGGTGCGCTGGATGGCGCACGTAGATACCTACGGCCTGCCGGCCGAGTATAATAGCCCCAACTACGCCTCTGTCGCCGTGCGCGTGCTGGGCCGCTTGGCCGAACTGACCGAGGACGAACACACCCGCATCCGCGCCCGCACCATGCTCACTCGCCTCGGCCTTTCCGCGGCGTTACACGTCCATCCCGGCATCGGCTGCTGGGCCGGCCCCTTCAGCCGCGCCTATAGCCATGCCGTCTTTAACGCCAACGCCTTTAACGCCG
>JAGWBY010000086.1:0-4769 GCA_021295675.1 Candidatus Latescibacterota bacterium
CCACCGCGTCGAAGAGTACGGCCAGCCACGAGCCCGGCTTGGCCGTGAGACTGCCCTTGTGCTTCATGTGGTGCTCGGAAATGCCCACGGCCATGGGCACGGCCACGATCACCTTTGGGTACATGCGCAGGGCCACTTGTCGCGCCACCCATGTTGACGAGGCGATATCGTGTTCAAAGGGCAGGTGTTCGAGGTGCTGCTCGATGCTGCCGGTGGGGATGATCGCGGCTTGGAATTTCCCGGCCTCAAGCCCTTGGCGAAATTCGCGCCGGGTGTAATTCTGCAGCATAACTTCCCTGTTATCAGTCACAGTGGACCTCCTTTTAATGTGTGATCAATGCCCGAGGAGCATAGATCGAGTCCCGAAAATTTCATCTCCGATTCACCTAGAGCACCCATTCGGGCACTCGAAAGCGAGATACGAAATTTGGCTCCTGTACACAAGCCGCATCCCCAAGAGAGGAGATTTTCATGGCGTCACCGCCGCGCTAGCCAATGCTTCAGAGTGCCGCAGCATTGCCTTCGAGTACCAGCAAACGCCCATCTACCATAAGCCTGTCACCGTCGAAGTCCCTCTCGACGAAAAGGGTGGCCTCGCGGTGGAACTGCCATTTACGGAAGCGCAAATGGCTTCAGTCGATCTCGACAAGAAGGTCAAGCTCTTCTTGGAACCGGGAGACCAATTGCACATCGACGCGGACTTGCTCGACCTTCCTCAGTCCCTCCGCTTTTCCGGCCAAGGCGCGGCTAATAACCAATTCCTCGCCGCTCTGCGGTCTCGTTTCCCCGATTACCTAGACATCGACTACAAAGACTTGGCGGTTGACGCGCATCGCCAAATAATTGACCAGCGGCGTTCGGAACTGGAGCACTTTTTGGACGAGGGGTGCAGCCAGTACCAACTCACCCCGGGCTTTATCGCCTACTACCGCGCTGCAATCACCTATGAATGGGCTGAAGAATTGTTCCATTATCTGATCGCTTACGAGATATGCAATGGACGGAAGCGCCCAGTCCTCCCTGCGGACTATTACGATGTCCTCGGTCCAGTCGAACTGGTCGACGAAGCGGCTATCGGTATCATCGATTACCGCCGTTTTCTGTGGAACAATTTTCTACGCATAATGCGCGAAGCCGAGGCACGAGCCGAACGGGAGCAACTATCCGAAGAACAACGCCGAAACCGTATCAAACCCCACATCATCGCGTATCTGCCAGACTTCATTGTACAGTGGGACGAGGAGCAACGCCGAGGCGACGTAATCCTAATCCAATTCCACCCCATCATCTACCACCTAGCCAAACGGCTCTTGCACAGCAAAGTCCTGTACTTCTTTCTCGCCGGTGAAATCATCGAGGACTTCCACCGGAGCCGTTTTGACCAAGGCGAACAACGCCTAGCCGAATTCCGCCAAGACAATCCCTATCCCGAATACACAGAGGCCGTTGAGGAGGTCGTGCGAGAAACATCCAAGTTCAAACCCGGTCAGCCCGCGCCCGACTTCACCCTCGACGACCTGCAAGGCCAAAGCGTCTCCTTGAGCGATTTCAGAGGCCAAGCGGTTTTCTTGGACTTTTGGTCGAGAGGGTGCGCCCCGTGCATCATGGCGGTACCCTATCTGGAACAGATCAAACAGCAGACCCAAGACCAGAAAGTCGTCTTTTTGAGCATCTCCTTGGACGCCAGCGCCGACCGGTGGCAGCAAGCAGTCAATGAGCACAGCCTGACCGGCGTCCACGTCCGCTCCCCGGGCGGCTGGCAGGCGGCGGGAGCATACCCACCTATCTCCTAGTGGGACCAGACGGCCTGCTGGCTGGTCGCGTCGATGGTGTCTGGGATGTCGCGGACGTAGTCAGCCGCATCGAGGAGGTGGCGTCTGGGAAAGTGCCGTCGTCGAAAAGCAGCCAATCAAAGATGCACATCAGCGGGTAGCCGCATTGGGCATTGTCTAGGGAATTGCGGTTGATGACGGTATGTATTTTTTTCATCAAAAAATGAGGTGATCCCCACAGACGGGTGCCCATTTCGCTTCGCACCATCGACTGACGACAGGTTCCCATGCCACCCCCCAATATCGTCTATATCCACTCGCACGACACCGGCCGCTACGTCCAGCCCTACGGCCACGCCATACCCACGCCTCAGGCGTCCTCTTCCGCCAAGCCTTTTGCGCCAACCCCACCTGCTCGCCCAGCCGCGCTTGCCTGCTCACGGGCCAGTGGGCCCATTCCTGCGGCATGACCGGCTTGGTCAATCGCGGCTGGACCTTGCCCCATCCCGAACGGCTGCTGACCCATATCCTGCAAGAAGCTGGCTACACTACGGCTATGGCCGGCTTCCAGCACGTGGTAGCGGACGTCAACGACGGCGGCTTCACCCGCCTGTTGCCCCAAGAGGCTCCCGATACCCAAACCGAGGACCGGGCCGCCGATTTTTTGGCCGAAGATCATCACGCGCCCTTCTATTTGGATGTGGGCTTTAGCGAAACCCACCGTCAAAGACGCGGTTTTGCGCCCCAGCCCCAAGACGAGGATCCCACCGATCCGCGCTATGTGCGACCACCCGCGCCTTTTCCCGATACCCCCGAGACGCGCCGCGACATGGCCGAGTACATCGACGCGGCCCGCACCCTCGACGCCAAAATGGGCCGCGTCTTCGCCGCCCTGCAAGACAACGGCTTGGCCGACAATACCCTCGTCATTTGCACCACCGACCACGGCATAGCCTTCCCCACCATGAAGTGCAACCTCACCGATCACGGCCTTGGCGTCATGCTAGTGCTGCGCGGCCCGGGCGGCTTCAGCGGCGGCCAAGTACTCGATGCCTTGGTCAGCCAAGTCGATATCTATCCAACGGTCTGCGCTCTAGCCGGAATCGCCTTGCCCGATCACGTACAGGGCACTTCGATCTTACCTCTGGTAAACGGCCAAGCCCAAGAAGTCCGCGATGAAATTTTCGCCGAAGTAAACTACCACACCTACTACGAACCCCAGCGCTGCATCCGCACGCCGCGCTTCAAGTACATCCGCCGCTTCGACCAGCGCCAATACCCAGTCATGCCCAATTGCGACGACAGCCTGACCAAAGACTACTTCATCGACCAAGGCTGGCGACAACGCCCCCTAGAGCGCGAACGGCTCTACGACTTGGTCTTCGACCCGCACGAAACCCACAACTTGGCCGCAGACCCCAATTGCCGAGATCACCTAGCGGAGCTACGTCAACGCCTCGACCAATGGATGCAAGACACCGACGACCCCTTAGCCCACGGACGTCCCGTAGTACCGCCCACTACTGCGGTAGTCAACGATCCCGATGCCCGCTCGGCCGCGGAGCCGCATCACCCGGCCCGCGAATTTTTGGGCATCTCTCCAGCGTGAGATAGCCATCCTAAATCATTCGTGCGATAATCCACAGATAGACGCAGAATTGTAGGGGCGGGCGGGCGCTCGCCCCTACTAACCAAGGTTTTGCCCAACTCTACAAAGGAAGCCTCCCATGCAATCCGCTCTGTTTTTTTTCCTCACCTGCGCCTTGACCCTAGGCGCGTGTTCCGACCGCGATCCCGTTTCCGCCAACCAGCCGACCGAGGCGGCCGCCAAGCGCAGAATCAGCAGCATAACTTGGACCACCACTCCCGTCGCCGGGCTAGCCGAGTCGCGGATCCCATCGCTCGGCGTGGTCGAGGTCAGTGCTGGCGGGGCCGTGCAGATTCGCTCGTTGCTCTCGATCACCGGCGCATCGTCGCTAGGAGCGTCGCTGCACAACGGCATTGAATTGGCCGTGCGCGACTTCGGCGACATCCGGGGTTACGCGATCGACCTCGGCGAGTCTCTGGACAGCAGATGCTCTCCAGAGGGCGGCAGCGCCGGGGCCGAACAGATCAGCGCCGATGCACAGGTGCTCGGCGTCATTGGCACCTCGTGCTCGGCTGCGGCCGTGGCGGCCTCACCGCTTATCAGCGAGGCGGGGTTGGTGATGATCGGACCGTCCAACACATCGCCGCTGCTCACGTCCGACCTCGCTGGCAACGCCAACCCCAACTACCACCCCGGCTATTTCCGCGTCTCCAACAACGACCTCTACCAAGCGCAAGCGGTCGCCGACTTTGCCTACGGTGAATTGGGCCTGCGGCGCATGGCGGCCATCCACGATGGCGACCCGTACACCACGGCCCTCGTCAGCGCGTTTGACGATGCGTTCAGTGCCCTCGGCGGCGAGATCGCGGCCACCGCCGGGATTGACAAGGGAGCCACAGACATGACGGCTGTGCTCGCGGAATTCGCCGCGGCCGGGCCAGACGGCCTCTTCTTCCCGCTCTTCCGAGCGGAAGGCTCGCACTTTGCCGAGCAGGCGCGGGCGTTCGACGGCTTGGAAGGGGCGACGTTTATCACGGGCGCGGCCATGCTCGTGTCCGAGTTTCTCGCCACGCCCCAGTCGGAGGACACGTACTTCGCCGGACCGGAGTCGGACCACGGCGCAAACGTCAACGCGGCAACCGGCAAGAACGCAGACGAAATACTCGCCGCGTATGAAGCCACGTACGGTGGATTGCCGACTTCTCCGTACTGGGCGCAGGCGTACGACGCCACGACGGTGCTACTCAGCGCCATCAAATCCGTTGCGGTAGAGCAAGACGGCAAGTTGTACATAGACCGCGCTGCCCTGCGCGCGGGCGTCGGCGCGACAGCCGGCTTTCAGGGAATTATCGGCGCGATCTCCTGCGACGATTTCGGCGACTGCGGCACCGGGCGCATCAACATCTACC
>JAGWBY010000086.1:4820-33966 GCA_021295675.1 Candidatus Latescibacterota bacterium
AAAGCTGAGCCTCTTTTGTCATCAGCCCGCGCAAAAGCAATAATCCGCTACGAACCAGACGAGCGCTGTCCCCTACCCGAGGCCATAGGGGTCGGGGTCTAGGGTATCATGGCGCCGACGGTGCTAGTCGTCGCCATCACCGCCCTAGCAGCCAGCCAAGACGAAATCTACCTGTCGTGGGCTGTCTTCGCGGCGCTGATAATCAGCGGAGTGGGCACCGCGCTACAAGCTGCCAAGATCGGGCGGCTGGGCGGCGGCCACGTGCTCATCATGGGAGCCACGCCCAACTTCATCGCCGTCTCGGTCCTAGCCATCGAGGAGGGTGGGCCGGCCATGTTGGCGAGCCTCATCGTCGTTTCATCGCTCTTTTACTTGGCATTGGCGACGTGGCTGCCGTTGCTGCGCCGCATCATTACACCCGCTGTCTCCGGCACAGTACTCATGCTGATTGCGGCGCTGATCCTCCCCATCGCTTTCGACCGGTTGCAAGAAGTGCCCGAGGGATCCTCACTGGCGGCGGGTCCGTGCGTGGCAGTGGTGACGCTAATTGCAGCTACGATGTTGATGCTGCGCGGTCCCCGAACTTGGCGACCGTGGTCCCTGCTGCTCGGAATCGCCGCAGGCTGCGTGGCAGCGGTACCGTTCGGACTGTACGACTTTGAGCGCTTGAGCACCGCTTCTTGGGTTGGAATCCCCAACAGCGGATTCCCAAGGCTGGACCTGACGCCGAGCGCAGGGTTCTGGGCGCTGCT
This sequence comes from Candidatus Latescibacterota bacterium, assembly GCA_021295675.1. The sequence goes on from JAGWBY010000086.1 coordinate 5,573, forward strand.
GCCGATGTTCCTGATTGTGACTCTCGTACAACAGTAATCAAGGGCATTGGCGACGGCGTGGTCATTCAACAGGTGTCGCGGCGCAAACCACGGGCGATCGACTTTCGCTTGATTCAAGGCTCAACCTACGCCAACGGGATAGGCGTTCTATTATCGGGCCTTACCGGGACGCCGCCCACGACTTCCTATTCGTCATCCACCGTCTCACTCATCAACCTCACTGGCATCTCCGCGCGCAGCGCTGGATATGCCGTGGGAGGTCTCCTCGTGGCACTGGCGTTCTTTCCCAAGATAACGAGTGTGCTAATCTCAATCCCCAGCCCGGTCATGGGGGGGTTCTTGCTAGTCGCGATTGGGATGCTCTTCGTCGAGGGGATACAGACCCTCGCGCGAGCCGGCCTCGATCCGCCAAAGGCCATCGTAGTGGGACTGGCGTTCTCCATCGGCCTTGGTATGCAGCATCAAAACATTCTCGTGGACCTGCTGCCTAGTCCTTGGGGTGCGTTGCTCGGCAACGGCATGACCATCGGCACGGCAACAGCGCTGGTGCTAACCGCGTTCTTGGAACTAACCAGCCCGCGCAGCCGACGCTTGGAAGTTCGGTTGGATATCGCCGACCTCCCCCAGATCGACGCCTTCCTCCAAGAGGTTGCTACCAAGATGGGTTGGGACGCCGCTGCGACCGAGCGGTTGCGCTCCGCGGGCGAGGAAACCCTGTCGAGTTTATTGCAGCCGGACGACGCATATCCAGCGGGCGAGGCCCCGCGTTTGATCGTCGTCGCGCGGCCCGAGGGCGGGACTGTGGAAATGGAATTTCTCGCGGTCTTCGACGAGGATAACCTAGAAGATCGTCTTGCGTATTTAGACGAACAGACCGAAACCTTTGATGAACGAGAGTTATCGTTTCGCCTGTTGCGCCATTACGCTTCGTCGGTGCGGCACCAGAAGTATCACGGCCTAGATATCGTCACGGTGCAAGTGGCGCGGTAGGAAAATGGGGATCAAGCCAGCGGCTCGATAAATTCGCGCAGTGCCGCGACGCATTCTGCTGGTTGCTCTATTTGCAGCAGGTGCGTCGCTTCGGGCAGGAAATCGTAATCTACGGTCAAAATGTGACTAAGATCGAGCGTCGGCAGATAGGAATACGGCAAGGTAGGATCAGCGCCGAGGACCTTTATTGGACAACGGAATGTTGCAAAATCTACCAATACGGCATAAGGGGCCGAATACTCTACGACCTGCGCTTCGTACTCTCGCGGACAGCGAAGCTCATACCCCTCTCCACTCTCGCATTCGCGCAGCGTCGTCCTTCCCACTAGATCGAAAACCCCGGGCACGACGCGCTGAAAAGTTGGTATATAGGGAAGAATATCTGTAAGCTCTGCCCTAGTCCGAAACCGATAGGTGCGACGCCGCGTCATGGCAGCCACGCGCTCGGCGGCTGCATCGAATTCTTCATAGCTGGCACCGCGCTTGCACAAAGGCGGATCAAACAGCACGTACGCCGAGAATTCGCTGCCTCTAGTCGGCGATAAAAGCGTTGTCAGCGCCGAAACCGAATGAAAGACACCTATTTTCGGTTTCTTGCCGTAGTGGTGGTCAATCGCTTCGAGAATAAGGTCGTGGTCACTGACAAAGGTCGGAACATTGTGATTTTGCGGGGAGCTTACAGCATTCCAACCGTGATTTCTGAGGTCGTAGATGATCAGATCGAAATCGTCGATAAGCAGCGACCAGAAGGGATAGTAAAGATCAATTGCCAGACCATTGCCGTGGCTCAACACGAGCCGCGGCCCCGCCGGATTCCCATGACGACGCAGAGTGATGAAAGTGTCGTCATCCACGCGAACATCGCTAGTGGAAAGCGGCTCGGGTATTTCCCAGACGGATTCTGGATTCGCAGTCAATTGGGCTCCGGGGCTAATTCGTGAGCGATGGCAGCCGCGAAATGTTCGTTGCCAAGGTCCTCCAGCCGCCAGCTAACGGTCGGTATATGCGGAAACTGAAATATACTCGTCGTCTTACCGTGGCGCATGGCCAATGGAATCTCGAAGCCGGACATATCCAAAGCAAGCCCTAGGCCAAGCGCCTTGATCAATGCTTCTTTAATGGTCCAAAAATTGAAGAATAAGTGCAACTTGCGACAGCCATGTGCTAGTGCCAGTTCGGCTTGTTCGTCTGGCCCCAGCACGCTACTGATCAGTCCATCGAGATCGCGCGGCGTGCTGCGTTCCTCTACATCCACACCCAGCCGTCCAGCCGCTGCAAATGCGATCAAGCCGTGCGCGCCGCTGTGACTGACGTTGAAGCTGACGGGAGCCGCCACCCCCTGCACCACCGCATACGGCTTGCCGTGATCGGATACACCAAACGCAAGCTGTTCGTTGCGACAACCGAGCTGACTACAGAGAACAGCGCGGAGTGCCGCACGGCATAACGCGAATCGGCGGCGCGGCCCGTCGTGCTGGTAGCGTTGCCAACGCGCCCGTTCTTCCTCATCGAGCCACGCCCAAGCCTCTGCCTCGCGGTCTGCATGAGCCGTCAGATCAACGTGCAGGACCGTAGCATGGCCAACTTTTCTAAACGGACGCCACCAGCACTCATTCATAAGTAGTAGCCGCGTCTAAAGGCGCGGTGAAGCTGCGTTTTGCACTTGCTCTGTCATTCTGAGCGGAGCGCAGCGGAGTCGAAGAATCTACTACCTCCATCTGCGTCTGCGGATCATCGCATGAATGCTTTAGAATTGCTAGGTCGGGGCGCTACATCCACATGAAAACGGCGGCTTCCCAATCGGCAATATCAGCCCGACTAGAAAGCCGCCGATTTTCGCAGGATCAGCGGACGATCTCCCAAGGATGTTTATTGGGAATCGATAAACTCGACTACTTCCTGGAGGCTGTTAAGCTGAGTACAATGTTCGGCGGTAAACGAAACGTTGAACTCCTGAGAGACCAATTTTGCGAACGCAACGAGATCCGTAGAGGGGACGCCAGCCTCAACGAGGCTGATGTTCAGATCTTGGGGCACATCTATTGGCTGCCCATCTACTTCAAGGTTTTCGCTAATGAGGTTTCTGAGGCGATCTCCGGTTGAGGCCATGTTCGCAATCCTTTCTCAAGGTGAATGTATATGGATTAAAACGACGGGCAAAATAGGAAAACGCATACGTTACGTCAATCCACCGTACTCAACGCCCCGAGGTTGAAACTGGCCGCGCTTCGATCCAATGGCGGCGGCGCTGGAACGGATAACTCGGCAGCGAAATCCGGGACCGCGTCTCCCCAGCAAACAACCCCGCAAAAGAAACCGCCAGCCCAGCCTCGTACGCTGCCGCAACCGCCGCCACGAAGCTGTCGTCCCCTTGCGAATCTCGCCGCAGACTCGACAACACGGCCGGTACTCCGTCACCATCCGCTGACTCTGGCCAAGCCGAGGCTACCATCGGCCCCAACACCGCGTCTGGACCAATCTCCACGACGACCTGCACATCCAGCTCGGCCAGCGTCTCCACACAGCGGTCGAACGCTACCGACTCACGCGCCTGCCGCTGCCAGTACGCTTCGTCGAGCGCGTCCCCTTCCTCCATCACCCGCCCCGTTACACCGCTAACTAGAGCGAGCGTTGGCGGCGCAACTGCGCTGCCTTCCACAGGCTCCCCCGCGCCCCAAGCCGCTGCAAGCCGCAACCCCTCCTCCAAGCCGAACACCCCCGCCGCCTGCGCTGCCGCAAGTTCCCCTACGCCCTGCCCAACCACCGCGCCCGGCCTGATTCCCACGCTCGCCCACAGTGCCGCCAGTGCGCACTCCAGCGCGTACAGAGCCGGCTGCGTCCACGCCGGATCATCCAAAGCTCCCTCTGCCCGACCAAACATCGCATCCAGCAGCGAAGCACCCCGTTCTTCCCGCAGTACCGCGTCGCAGCGATCCAGCACCGTCCGCACCACCGGCTCGCTTTCGTATAGCGCCTGCCCCATGCCGACCCACTCGCTCCCCTCCCCGGTAAACGCAAACGCCACCTTCGTCGCCGCTACTCGTTCCAGCCGCTTGTCCGCGATCATCTTCAGCCCATCCCGCAGCGACGCAGCATCGCAGAACACCACCCCGGCCCGGTAATCAAAATGACTCCGCCCCACACCCGCAGTCCACGCCATGTCCGCCAGCATCGTCTCTGTGTCCCTCTCCCCGTCGCGCTCGTCCAGCCACGACAGATAGCACTCCGCCAATTCCCGCAGCGCGCCGTCCGCCTTCCCCGACAGTGGCAACAACCGCGTCCTGCGCGTCCGAATCTCTTCCTCTACCAGCGGCAGGTCCACCAACGGCTCCGGCAGGGCAACGGCTACAGGTCGCGCAGAACCCGCTGGCAACTGCATTCCACCGTCTGAGTCGGCAGGATACCCTTCCACCACAACGTGAGAGTTCGTCCCCGATATCCCAAAGGCACTCACCCCCGCTCGCCGCGGTCGTCCGTCATGGCGCGGCCACTCCGTCATAGCCGACACCACCTGCACCGGAAGCTGATCCCAGTCCAAGTGCGGGCTCGGTTCCTCAAAGTGCAAATTCTTGGGAATCACCCCCCGCTTCATCGCCAGCACGGTCTTGATCAGGCTCGCAACCCCGGCAGCCGGCTCCAAGTGACCGATGTTGGTCTTCACCGAGCCGATCAGCAGTGGACGGTCCGCTTCGCGTCCCTTGCCGTACACCGCCGCCGCTGCCTGCACCTCAATTGGATCGCCAAACCCCGACCCGGCCCCATGTGCTTCCAAATAGTCCACTTCCGCCGGGACAACACTCGCCCGCGCCAGCGCCTCTTCAATCACCCGCTCCTGCGCCGGACCATTCGGCACCGTCGGCCCAGCACTCGCCCCATTCTGATTGACCGCGGACCCGCGGATCACCCCCCAGATGCGGTCGCCGTCATCCTCCGCCTTGCTCAACCGCTTCAGAACGACCACTCCACATCCTTCACCGCGCACGAAGCCGTCCGCCGCGGCATCGAAGGCTCTGCACCGCCCACTCGCCGACAACATCCCCAACTCCGCCATCTCTCTGGTTATGTGAGGCGACAGGACGGTGTGTACGCCTCCAACCAAGGCCATGTCCACTTCGCCCTGCCGCAAGGCCGCGACCGCATAATGCACCGCGATCAGTGACGACGCGCAGTTGAGCTCCACCGGCATCGTCGGCCCTTCCAAACCCAGCGCGAAGGAAACTCGTCCGACCGTCATGCTCCCGGCGGTGCCCAGATAACTGACGCCGTAGTCGCCGCCGGTCATCAGGTCCCGGTATTCGCTGGCGGAAATGCCGGCATATAGCCCGGTGCGGCTACCGCGCAACTGCTCTGGATCCATCCCCGCATCCTCAATAGCCTGCCAGCTCGTCTCCAGCAGCATCCGCTGCCTCGGGTCCATCAGGCGCGCCTCAATCGGCGCAATCCGAAAGAACCTCGAGTCGAATAGCTCAATCCCTTCCACAAACCCACCCTGACGGTACGCAGCGTACTCAGTGGGAAGGTCTTCGGCGAGCTCACTCCAAGAACCGGAATCTCCGCGTCCATCCGTTACCGCATCTACACCCGCTTCGAGCTGACGCCAGAATGCCGCAATATCCGGTGCGCCGGGGAATCGACACGCCATACCCACAATCGCAATACCGTCCTCCTCGATCTGCACTGTCGGCCGGCTCTCCAGTTCAGGTTCCGCCTGGGGGACGGGCGCACTGCCGACCTCGCCAAGTTCCCCGACCAAATGACGGGCGAGAGTGGCGATGTCCGGGTAGTCGAACACCAACGTGTTCGGCGCTGTGTACTCCCCGGCAAACGCCCGGTTGAGCCGATTCCGCAATTCCACCGCCATCAGCGAGTCCATCCCCAAGTCGAAAAAACCCACCGTAGGCTCGGGCACCGTGCGCCTCTCCCTGTAGGAAAGAGACCAGCAACGCCTCCCGCGTCGCAGCCGGCGATTCCCGCAACAGGGACATCAGATCGTCCGACGAGGCAGCAACATCGTCTTCGCCTTCTCCATCCTCGGACAACAGGTCCTCCAAAAAGTTCGGGCGGCCTTCGAGAGACTCTCCAAACGCAACCCAATCCCTCGCCAGCACAACGCTGGTCGCAGCGTCCTCGCGCACCAGCCGGTCGAACGCCCGGAGACCCTGCTGCGGGGTGATCCATTCGATGCCGCTCGTCGCGGAACGCTGGGTCATCCGCTCCCGCTGTTCCTCGGCCTCACCAATCTCCGACCAAGCGCCCCAGGCCATGGCCTGTCCAGGAAGCCCTAGCGCGCGCCGATGGGCAGCGAGCTGATCGAGAAACGCGTTGGCCGCCGCGTGGTTCGACTGGCCCGGATTGCCCAGAACGCCAGCCACACTTGAGAACAGGACGAACATATCCAGATCGCGGTCGGCGGTCGCCCGGTGAAGATGCCAAGCCCCCAGCATCTTCGGCCACATCACCGTCTCGAATGTCTCCCAGCGCTGGTTGCTGATCGCGGCGTCCGACAGGACGCCCACGCTGTGGATCACGCCCCCGAGCGGCGGCATATCCCGATCCATCCGCGCCAGCATCGCGTCCAGCGCAGCGGCATCCGTCACATCGGCGAGTTCCACCTGCACCCTGACCCCGCTCTTGCGCAGCGCCTCGATTTCCGCCTCGACCTCGGGATCGGGAGGTCGCCGACCGTTGAGCGCGATGGCACCAGCGCCGCGCTCGGCCAGCCAGCCAGCCACCGCGCAGCCGATCCCGCCGAGGCCTCCGGTAACCAAATAGGTCCGGTCGTCGCGCAACCGGCCTCGGGCGAGCGGCGAATTGGTGAAGACGATTTTGCCGATGTGACGCCCACCCTGCATGCACTTCATCGCGCGCCCGGCCTCGGCCACAGGCCAGCGAGCGTGGATAAGCGGAGTCAACTCACCGGCCGCGAGCCGCGCCATCACTCGCCGCAAGATGTCGCCGGCCCGTGCGGGCTCTTCCTCCTTGAGAACGTCGATCATGAGGATGGCGTAGGAGACGTCCGGCCGGATCGCCGTCATCTCGTCCTCGCTCAGGATATCTACCCTGCCCATTTCCACGAAGCGGCCGCCTTGCGCCAGGCACGAGAGACTCGCCTCAATGAAGCCCTCGCCGGTCAGGCTGTTCAGCACCATATCGACCCCGGCCCCGTCCGTGGCGTCGAGAATCTCTTGGCCGAACGCCGTCGTGCGGCTGTCGAACACATGCTCTACGCCGAGCGAGCGCAGATAGTCCCGCTTGCGCTCACTTGCGGTCGCGAACACCTCTGCACCCGCCGCCTGTGCCAACTGGATCGCTGCGAGTCCGACCCCACCAGCACCGGCGTGAATCAGCACCCGGTCCCCGGCGTTCAGCCCCGAAAGCTCGAACGAGAGCGACGCCGAGACGAACGCCGTCGGGATTGTCGCAAGCTCGGCGACCGAGAACCCCGGCGGCGCGGGCACGATCATCTTTTCCAAGGTCACCGTCTCCGACCCATAGTTCCGAAAGGTCATGCCGACGACGCGATCGCCCACCGCAACGCTGGAGACGCCGTCTCCCACCTCCAGCACCCGGCCGCAGAACTCCCCGCCCATGAAGTCATCGACAAGGCCGAGCGCGATGAACACGTCCCGGAAGTTGAGGCCGAAGGCTTCGATCGCAGCACGCACTTCCCCTGGCTTCAGCGGTTGCTCCGGCTCCGGCACCACCTGAATGGCGTCGAGGGAACCGCCGACATCCGGCTCCAGCGTCCATCCCGGCTCGTCCGGCAGGGCCAGCCGATCAGTGACCGCTGCGGCGCGGACCATCCGGGTACCTTGGCGGCGGCCAAAGCGATAGGCGATGTGAGTTTCGGAATCGGGATACATCAGTTCGTTCACAATGTCGGCCAGAGATACCGCGTCTCCGGGATCGAGATCGATCATTCTCGGCTGCAACTGGTGCGCTTCGCGCGCCGCCACCTTGCCAAAGCCCCACAACGTGGCACCGGCAAGCTGTCCGCCCCGTTCCTGCTCCAAAACCTGCGCGCCGCACGTTATGAACCACATGCCCCTAACCGGGGTCAGATCGGCGTCAGCCACACCCTGCACCAGCGCCAGCGCACTCCCCGCCACCCGCTTCGCATCCACCGCCATTTCCCCGGTCGTCGCCTGCGGCCCGTGACCGTCCAGCGCCGCCAGATGCACGACACCGCTGAGCGGCACATCGCCCGGCAACTCGCTCACAAGCGCTCGCCACGACTCGCGTTGCTCCATGTCCACGGTACTACGGACGACTCCAGAGCCGTCCGCCACCGATTCCCCTTCCCGGCCCGCCAACACCACCATCTGGTTCCGCGCCGCCAGTTCCGCCGCCAGTTCCGCCGCTAACTCTTCCGCTACACCTCCCTCATCCGCAGCCAAAATCCACGCACCTGCCGGCTCGGCAACCTCCACCGGTCCCTGTGCCACAATCACCCCCCGGTCGGGCATTCCCGCCGATTCCGACTCATCTACTCCTATTACCTCCACCTCTCCGAAACCCGCATCCCCAAGCGCCTGACGCCATATCGCCGGGCTAGCGAGCGCGTGGTGCGGTCGGTAGCTGTCGGCAAACCGCCACCAGCCATCCAACTGTCCAAAAGTCAGATCCAGCCAACCCTGGCCGCGCAAATTTTCCAGCGCCACCAACTGTCCCGAGGGCGCGAGCAATTCCCGACAGTGCGCCAACGTCTCCTCCAGATACCGCGTCGCGTGCAGCACATTGGACGCGATCACCAGATCGTAGCTGTGCGAGTCAAAGTCCTGCTCCATCGGGTCCTTTTCGATATCCAGCACCCGGTATTCAATGCCCCTGTCCCCGAAGCGCGACTCGGCTTCCGCAAAGAAGCCCGCCGAGATGTCCGTGTACGTATAGTCGAACCGTCCCTCCGGCAGCTCCGGCAGCACCGATGCAGTCGCCGACCCAGTACCCGCCCCGACCTCCAACACCCGCAGCCGCCGGCCATCCGGCAACCCGGCCACGAGCGTCTGAATCGCATCGCCCAGCATCCGATTCGCCGCGCGCGCCACCGGCGCCTTCAGATACAAATCAGCCGCACTCGGTTCCCCACTGCTAAACAGCAACGTGAGCGGATCCGCCTGATCGCGCAGCACCTCCGCCAAGGCAGCGCCAGAGCGCCGGAACAGCCCGATCTCGTTCGAACCATGCGCGTGGTCGCAAACTCGTCGGGATCGCCCGGCATTCCTTCCGGCAGCGGATCGCCGGACCCCACTACCACAACAAAACCGTCGCCCGCCTCCTCCAGCACCCCGGACCTGGCCAGCATTTCGAGCATCCGACGGAAGAGGCGCTTGTGATCGTCAATGACCTTCAAGCGCTGCCGCAAGTCCTCGGAGTCCACCGCTTCACCCATCTTGCGCTCCCAGCCCAGCTTGTCCAGCGTCAACAGCGCGTAAGCCCGCGACAGCCGCTCCAGATCTCCCAGCAGGGCGTCCCTGTCTTCAGCCCCGACGCCTTCATCCGCCAAGTACTGAGTGAACAAGTCCGATTCGGAAGGAAATCCGCAGGCGGCATTCCCTGCGCAAGAGGCTGGTCCCGCCACACAACTTCGTACAGCAACTCATTCAACCCTTCTACCGCGGCGAGCAGCGTCGCCCGCGTCGCCCGCTTCACCGCGTATCCGCTCAACTCACCGACCAAGACCCCGCTCGGGTCGTAAATGTGCAAATCCCCGGCCCAAACCTCCGGCGACTCGTCAGCTTCCTCCCCGCGTGGATCCTCCCTCAAGCGCACGTGGCAAATCAGCCGATCCGGCAGCCGGTCCTTCAGCCACAGCCGTTCCCAAGCGAACGGCAGATAGGTGATCCCGTCTTCGTTCTGGCCCGGATTGCGCGCCGCAGCCAGAACCTGAAAACAACCGTCGAGCAGCAGCGGATGTACATCGAGATCGCTCTGACCGACCGCTTCGGGGAAAGACACCTCGCCCAACGCCTCGCCGGGCCGAGACCAGACCGCGGCCAGCGTGCGGAATCTCGGCCCGAGATCAATCCCCACCTCGGCCTTGGCGCGGTAAAAAGCCGGCACATCCACCGGCGACAGGCTGGCCTTGAGGCCTTCTATATCCAAACGCGATTCGGCTTCCGGGCCACGGGAGCCCGACGCGATCTGAGCCTCGGCGTGCAGCGTCCATTCCTCCCCGTCCTCTCCCCTGCTGAGAATCCGCACTCGGCGCGACGATTCGTCCTCAGAACGGTCGAGCAAAACCTGCACCTTCCGTCCTTTTTCGCCGGCCCCTTCCCCTTCCTCCGGAAAAATCAACGGGTTGTGAAGCTGCATGTCCTCCAGTGCTGGCGATCCGGCCTCGGCGGCAGATGCCAATGTCGCCATGGCTCCGTAGAGCGCGCCCGGCACCACGAGCCGACCGAACACCCGGTGGTCGTTCAACCATTCCGGATCTGAGGGAAACACTTCCGTCTCAAAGGTGATCTCCCCGCTGGCGGATTCGTGCCGGTCGCCCAGCAGCGGGTGGCCAGCGCTCGTCCGCCGCCGCTTGGGTGCCTCAATCCAGTGACGCCGGCGCTGGAACGGATAATCCGGCAGCGCGACTCGGCGTCGGGTCTCCCCGGCAAACAGCCCGGCAAAGGACAGCGAAAGACCCGCCTCGTACGCGCCCGCAACCGCTGCTGTAAACGCCCGGTCCGCTTCTTCCACTTTGGACGAGGGGCGCAACAAGCTCGACAACGCAACCGGCGATCCGCCGTCGCCCGAGTTCGGCCACGCCAAAGTCGCCATCGAACCCAGCACTGCGTGCGGACCGACCTCAACAATCAGATCGACGCCCAGCTCCGCCAGCGTCTCCATGCTTGGCGCAAACGCCACCGGCTCCCGCGTGTGCTTGCGCCAGTACGTCCCATCCAGCAGCCCATCCGATTCCAACACTCCCCCAGTCACATTGCTCACCAGCGTCAGCAACGGCGGCGCAATCTCCATCCCCGCGACTACGGCTTCCAACCCGTCCAACATCGGCTCTACCAATGGACTGTGGAAGGCGTTGTTGGTGCGCAAGCGATTGACCCGAACGTCCTCCGCAAGGAAGCGCTCCTCAATCGCCACAACTTCTTCCTCCGGCCCGCTCACCACCTGATGCGCCCCATTGTAGGCCGCAATGCTCAGCCCCACCCCCTCAGACGCGGCGTTCAACTCATCAATCGCCGCTTCTACCTGCGACACGTCCGCAAAAATCGCCGCCATCGCCCCTTGCGGCAGCTTGGCCGTCAGTTCGCCCCTCGCCGCGGCAAACCGCACCCCTTCCTCCAAGCCATACACCCCCGCCGCTTGCGCCGCTGCCAGTTCCCCAAGACTGTGCCCAAGCACTGCACTCGGACGAACCCCCACGCTCTCCCACAGCGCCGTCAGCGCGCATTCCAGCGCAAAAATGGCCGGTTGCGTCCACGCCTGATCCGACAAATCTCCGGCGCGGCCAAACATCACATCGAGCAGCGAGACACCGCGATCTTCCCGCAGTACCGCGTCGCAGCGGTCCAGCACCCCCCGCATCACCGGCTCAGTGTGGTACAGCTCCTCGCCCATGCCGACCCAATGACTACCCTGCCCGGTATAGACAAACGCTACCTTGGACGGCACAGACGGAACCGGCCCTGCGCCCGCCTCGGCAATCGCACTCAGCCCCTCGCGCAGTGACTCGACATCGCTGAATACCACGCCCGCCCGGTGCGCGAAATGACTCCGCCCCACACCCGCGGTCCACGCCATGTCCGCCATCATGTCCCCTGCGGTGCCCGCGTCAGCAAGCTCGCCGAGCCACGCCAGATACCGCCCCGCCAAATCCCTCAGCGCCTGATCGGATTTTCCCGCCAGCGGCAAAAACCGCGTCGCACGCGGACGGAGCGCTCCTGCCGCAATCGGCTCCGGCCCAGCAACGGCAACAGGCCGCGCTGAACCCGCAGGCAAATACACTCCATTAAGTCTGGCAGCAGCCCCGTTCGGCCCCCCATATCCCTCCACCACGACATGCGCATTCGTACCCGACCACCCAAACCCACTCATACCCGCTATCGGGGGACGACCATCGTGGTTCGGCCAGTCCATCGCGGCCGCAGTCACCTGCAACGGCAACCCTTCCCAATCCACCTGCGGAGTAGGATCCCGAAAGTGCAGGTGCTGCGGAATCGCGCCCTGCTTCATCGCCAACATTACCTTGATCAGCGCGGCGACCCCCGCTGCTGACTCCAGATGGCCGAAGTTGGTCTTCACCGAGCCGATCAGCAGCGGGCTATCTGCGGTGTGTCCCTTGCCGTACGCCGCCGCGGTCGAGCGCAACTCAATCGGATCGCCCACTTCTGTCCCCGTCCCGTGCATCTCCACGTAATTCACGTCCGAGGGCAAAACCCCCGCCCGCAGCAGTGCCGCCTCGATGACCCGCTCCTGCGACGCTTCGTTGGGCACCGTCAGTCCCGCACTCGTCCCATCCTGATTGACCGCCGAGCCTCGGATCACGCCCCAGATCCGGTCGCCGTCTGCCTCTGCCTCACTCAGCCGCTTCAGAACCACAATTCCGCAGCCTTCGCCCCGCACGTACCCGTTCGCCGCCGCATCAAACGTTTTGCACCGCCCATCCGGTGCCAACATCCCGGCATTCGCGCGCAACTCGAACAGCCGCCCGGACAGGATCGCGTGTACACCCCCTGCAAGCGCTAGATCGGCCTCGCCCCGCTGCAAGGAGACGACCGCCTGATGCACCGCAACCAGCGACGACGAACAGGCAGTATCGATCGACAGCGCCGGCCCCTCCAGCCCCATCACAAAGGCAACCCGCCCGATGGCCGTATTCAGGGAAGTGCCGGTAACTGAATAGAGGCTGGTGGCCGGCTCGGACGTGTCGCTGGAACTCAGGATTAGCCCCCGGTATTCGTTGTTACTGATCCCGGCGAACACTCCCGTGCGGCTGCCCTTCAGGCGCTCCGGGTCCATCCCCGCGTCCTCAAGGGCCTGCCAACTCGTCTCCAGCATCATGCGCTGCTGTGGGTCCAGCAGATCTGCCTCAATCGGCGAGATTCGGAAGAACTCCGCGTCGAACCGATCAATGCCATCAATGAAGCCGCCAAACCGGCAGGCCTCGCTTTGCACCGCGTCCGGGAACAACTCGCCCAAGCGTCCGACGCCAGAGCCGGGAACGCCCTCCGTCACCGCATTTTTTCCGGCTGCGAGCAGACGCCAAAAGGCCGCAAGCCCCTCCGCGCCGGGGAACCGGCACCCCATCCCCACAATCGCTATCGGCTGTGTGGACGGAGAAGACTGTTCAATGGAAGAATCGAGTGATTTCATGGCGTTTGTCGGCATACCCTTTCTGATGAGAAGTTATACTATATCGTCTAATGTAATAGGTTAGGTTGCAGCCGGTCATCTCCAACCTGTGGCGGCATTGCAGCCACAGATAGACCGTGATACCTTACGCCGCTGACCAACACAATCAGGAGATGTACATCAATGGCTAACAGAGTATTCCACGTCGCATTCCTCGCGGCGCTCGCAGCAGGATGCGGCGAGGATAAACCACTCGGCTTTGAGGCTGGACCGCTCGGCGCGGTCGAAGTTGACGCAGGCGCGGCCGTGCAAGTGCGCTCCATGCTGCCGCTCACGGATTTGCAGAACGTGCTGATGCCTTTTTTTAGTTTATTTTTTTAAGGAGCTTCTACGTACACGACAGTAGAGGTGGTTTGAGATGCTTCGCTCCGCTCAGCATGACAAGTGGATACTCTGCTTCACCGTGTCATGCTGAGCGGAGCGAAGCGGAGTCGAAGCATCTTAGACCTCAATGTCCATGTATAACGTTACTGTCGTGTACTAAGAGGAGCTTTAAAACAGTCTCTAAGTAATGCAGAGGAGAAAAATAATATGTCTTCTACCGTGCCGATAGAAATACCGCGTGAAATACTCAATATCACGCATATGACCCCCGAGGAATTGAAGCGAGAGCTGGCAGCCTATCTGTTCCAACAGGGCAAGTTGTCTTTCGGCAAAGCGCGAGAAATGGCCGACATGAGCGCATGGGATTTCCAGTTCATGCTGGGAAGCAGAAATTACGAGGAAGATCGGGCGACTTTAAAGGAGCTTGGTCGTCTGTGAGCGTAGTGAGCAATGCTTCTCCACTCATCGGCTTGTCCCGGATAGGCAAGCTGGAACTTCTACGACAACTCTACGGCGAACTCGTCATCCCAGAGGCCGTATGCCGGCGAGGCGTAATTCTTGGAAGAGATTCTTCGGCTCCGCTCAGAATGACAAGCTGTGATCAGCAATGACAATTCGTCTGCTGCTGTGCTACTAGGCGCTATCACATCCCAGAACCATCACCTCGCACTGGTGCAGCGTCGGCCACGGATCAGGTGTTTGCAAACCGTCGAGTCCTATGAGCACGAGATTTTCGCCGCGCTGGACGGGGATATTTTTCACCACGAGCCAAGTACCGAGCTCGTTTTCCAGCTTAGTGGCACCAGCGAGCGAAACATCGCAATCGTTGACCCGACAGAAAATGCGGTCCAGGCAGGCTTCGTAATCCGTGAGGTGTAGGCGCAACTCAGTGCCGAGGATGCGACCGTCGGCGAGGCCAGCTTCAATGTCGTCTTCGATGATGAGAGTCATCTCGTACCCAAGGCCGCCGGTCGCGCGCGCCGGCATACTCAAGGCGCGAGGCACCTGCGGGTAATGGTCTCCAAGCGTGTGGTGGACGACACCCCCCAAAGCGGAATCGGACACGGAATAGCTGCGGTCGCGGCGCGCCAGCCGCTCGGGATCGGCTAGATCGGTGAGGAGATTGAGGTGGTCTTCATTGTACTCCTCCTCCTCAAAGGGCGAAGCGCGGTGGTGCCGATAGTCGTAGTTGAAAATGTAAACGCCAGCGGCCCCCTGTTCATACCCATTCAGCGCCACGCCCCGCAAGACGGCAGGCACTCCGCGATCGTACCCCTCGTGCGGCGAGGTCAGATGCGTGGCCCCGTCAAAGCCCACGTAAATCGGCACCCCACTCTCCTCGGCGCAGGCGACGGCCTCGGCGATGTCGATGCGAGCCGGGCAGTACGAGGCCGAGGACATCACGAATAAATCCGCCACCGGCTCGCGGATCCAAGCCGACGCGTCAATGCCAATGCCACGCGCCTCGGCGAGACAGGGGGGCACCCGCGTCAGCAGCGCGATCTCCTTCCCCTTCTGCTCACTGTGGCGGCGCACTATGGCATGGGCTTGACGCATGAACTCGGTGAGGGTGTCGAGGTTATCTAGCAAGCGCCCGGGCCGGAAGTAAGGCGGCCCGCGCATCCAATCGAGCTCGATCCCATCGAAGTCGTAGCGCTCCAAGGTCTCATCGACGAGCCCTAAAAAGCGGTCGCGCACCTCCTCCTGCTCGTAGTCCCATTGCCAGCAGAAATTCCAGCGGTCAGCACCACCCGCGCGCGTCGGAGTCGGGGAGCCGATTAGCAAATCGGGTCGCGACTTCTTGTGGCGGCTGCGCACCTGCCACTCGCGCGCTTCGTCGGAAGTGTGAGCATCGTTCATGCGCATCGACGCAATCGCCGCGATGCCGTGTCGGCGGCAGCCGTGGATATAGACCTGCATCAACTCGCGGCCATCGGCGATGACCGCGTCCATGCAATTGTAGAGCTGTTCGAGGCGGTTGAGTTCAAAGCCGCCGGCCGTCATCTTGCGGATCGGCTTGCCGTCGGCATCCACGTCGGGATCGGGATCCCAAACTTCCGTGTCGTCTCCCCACATAGCCGAATGCGGACTGCCGCGCCAGACCACGTCGTCATCAATCCCGATGAGTCCAGCGAGCGCGTCAACACCGGCTGGGACCAGTTCGTCGAGTTGATGGATGACATCGTCGGGATTGCGGTCGGGCAGGTAGAAAAGCATCCAATTGCCGTCGGTATTGAAAATCAGGCGCGGGAGTTTGGTCATCGCGGTCCCCATTGTAGAATGCTGTGGCTAAAGAGGCGGAGGAAGGTAGTTTGCCCAAGATGGAGTGTCAACGAAGCGTCGAGCATGTCTTCCTTGACAGACAAACGGCAAAAATTGAGCTTCACCTGCTCAAGCGAGAAGCCCTGAGCCTATATCTTGAACCCTCTACCCTCCATCGCCAAAAGCGCCGTCGTCCTAGCGCTACTCGCCGCACCAAGCCAAGCCCGGGAAACCCCCGTCGTCCAAGCCACCCGCACACCCACGCCCCCTAGCATTGACGGTCGCCTTGACGATGCGGTCTGGGACCAAGCCCCGACCATAGCCGACTTTTTCCAGCGCGATCCCGTCGAAGGAGCCCCGCCCACCGAGCAGACTCAAGTCCGCATCCTCTTTGACGACGACTATCTGTATTTTGCCCTGCGCTGCTTCGACAGCGAGGCCAACCGCCTAGTGGCCAACCAAATGCGGCGCGATGCCGAGTTGGACGAAAACGACAATATCCAGATTATCCTCGATCCCTATAACGACCGCCGCGGCGGCTTTTACTTTAGCACCAATCCCTTGGGCGCGCGCCAAGACCTACTGCTCACCGACGAGGGCCGCACTCACAACCAATCCTGGGACAGCGTCTGGCAGAGCCGCACCCATATCGACAGTTTGGGTTGGAGCGCCGAAGTGGCCATTCCCTTCGATCAGGTGCGCTATCCCGACAGCGACCAAGCCGTGTGGGGCATTAACATCGGCCGCGCCATTCGCCGCAAAAACGAGGAAGTCTTTCTCGTCCCTCCGCCCCAATCCTATGGCTTTAGAGGCCGCTATCGCACCTCGCGTCTCGCCGTCCTGAAGGGTTTGGGTCAGTTGCAGAGCCGCCCACCCCTAGCGGTCGCCCCCTTCTTCCTGAGCGGCACCCAGCGCGATTTCACCGCCGACGGCTCTACGGAATACGACCTAGACCCAGGCTTCGATTTCAAATACGGCCTCACTCCCTCGCTGACCTTGGACCTGTCCTACAAAACCGACTTCGCCCAAGTGGAAGCCGACCAAGAGCAGATCAACCTCACCCGCTTCAGCCTGTTCTTCCCCGAAAAGCGCGACTTCTTCCTCGAAGGGGCTGGCATTTTTGAATTCGGCGAACGCGTCGAAAGACAGGGATCTGGCGGCCGGCCACCCACCCTGCTGTTCTACAGCCGTCGCATTGGCATTGAAGAGGGCCACAACCTACCCGTATTGGCCGGTGGCAAACTCACCGGACGGGCCGGCCCCTATCAAATTGGTGCCCTGCGCATGACCACCCAAGCCATGACCTTTGTCGATGAAGAGGAAGAGCACGAGGATCAAGTCGATCTAAGTGAGGACACCACCCTCGATACCCTGCAGTTACACGTCCTCGACACCCTACACGTAGCCCAGACCGACTTCACAGTCCTGCGCGTCAAGCGCGACATGCTGGGCCGCTCCAACCTCGGATTTATCGCCATCGACAAACAACCCGGCTCCGAGGCCAACTACAACCGCACCGGCGGCGTGGACTTCACCCTGTCGCTGTTGCAGGCTGCCCTCAACCTGCGCGGCTTTGCCGCCAAGACTTGGACTCCCCAGGTGGAAGGCCGCGACCGGGCCGGCCTGCTGGAACTGGACTACCGCCAAGGCCGCTTTGAGACCCGCCTAAACTATCTGGACGTGGAAGAAGATTTTGCACCCGAAGTGGGCTTTGTGCCGCGCGCCGACATCCGCCGCTTCAAAGGCAGCGGGCGCTACCGACCCCGCCCGGCCATCGGCTGGATCCGCATGTTCTCGATCGGACCGCGCTTTACCTATCTGATGGATCGGGGCAATACCTTGCAGAGCCGCGACTTTCAATTCTCCGCCTTTGCCAATTTGGAAATCGGCGACTGGTTCGGGGCGCGCTACCGCCAGCGCTACGAGCTTTTGGACGAGGCTTTTGAGATACGCGACAACCAAGAAATCCCTCCAGGCACGTACGAATTTGGCAGCTACGAGTTCAATCTCTTCGCCAATTCGAGCCGCCGCCTCTCGGGCCGCACTTCGTGCGAATACGGCGATTTCTTCAACGGCACCCGCCAGCGCGTTTCCACCGAGACCATCTGGCGCTACAATGCCCGCCTAGAGCTGGAAGGCACCTACGAGTTCAACCACATCAACCTGCCCAACGGCACCTTCAACACTCACCTATTCGGGCACCGCTTCCTCTATTCCTTCTCGCCCGACATGTTCGTGCGCGGCTTCCTGCAGTGGAACAGCGCCCTATTCAACTACCGCTACCTGCCCGGCAGCGATCTGTTTCTCGTGTACAATCAGGTCTGGGATACCGAGGAGGGACTGGAACAAGCCAGCCGCTCGCTGCAACTCAAAGTGTCGTACTATTGGCAGCGCTGATACTGCCGCTGACGGCGCACTCATCAAATCACGAGAGATCGCACTGCTTCTTCAACTTTTTCACCGCTACCTTTTCCTCCACCCCCGAGTTTAAAGGCTACCTTTCCATCTCGATCAATGATATACTCGATGGGCATTCTATCCACATTGTAGAGCTTAAAAACCGTATCTTTCCACCCATTGCCTTCACATATCTGAGGCCATGTGAATTGAGCGTCAAAGTCCATATCTGATGATATACCAATGAGGGCTACCTCATCCTCAGAATACTCCTGGGCAATGTTGCGCAGAGAAGGGTAGATAAATTTACACATGCTACAGGTTGTACTCCAAAAATGCAAAACCACGACTTTACCCTGATAATCTGCAAGATCTACGCGATTGCCGTCTATATCGGGCAACCTGAATTGAGGGGCCAACTGTCCGACGTTTAAATTGTCAAGCTCGTACATATGTCCTCGTGCATGATCTATATGCTGTTCAGCAGCATCCCATGCGATGATTTGTTCAAATCCTCGACGAGCTTTTTCCGTCTCACCTTCGCGCTCCCAAGCATCGGCTAAACTACACAGCAAGGACGATCGACTCTTCAAAGGAACGACCTTTTCGACCAATTCCTCCAATAGGAGAATTGCTTCTTTTTCTCGGCCATCACGTCCGAAACTGTTCCACAAACCATACTTGACTTCATCCCACACATCTTCGGTAGAACTTGGTCACTGACACCCTTCAGATTTCCCCACATGGTGAAAGCATTGTCCAAAGCCTTTGTGGCTATCTCTGAAGGCCTCTTCTCCAGATACGTCTGGAAAATTTCTGCGGCGAGTCGATGTTGGGGGTCGTTCTCCCCAAAAGAACCCTCTGCCGTCTCGCGGAACTGCTTAACCTCTTCCCAGGCGGCCTTGTGCCATGCTTTAAAATCCATCTCTTCCTGGGACAGTGTATTGTTTTGCTCAGTCATGTTTACCTCCCTCAGTAAAGGTAGCGATCGGCCACGCATTGGACGATCTCCGCCACGGTCGTGTTAGTGGTACAATCCCTACCTGTATTGACTCGCTTGAGTTGTGAACATCTCGGCATAGAGGCCGTTTATCGAAACGAGTTGCTCGTGCGTTCCGTGTTCGACGAGTTGCCCCTCTTCTAGGACGAGAATACTGTCCGCCATGCGAACAGTGGAAAATCGGTGCGAGATCAACAACCCTGTTTTGCCGACAATCGCTCGTGCGAATCCTTCGTATATTTCCCTCTCGATGAAAGCATCAAGCGCCGCCGTCGGCTCGTCTAATACAATTACTTGTGCGTCCCGAATAAATGCTCTGCTAAGGGCAATGCGCTGCCACTCCCCGCCAGAAATTTCAATACCGTCGGAGAACATGCGACCAAACATGGTGTCAAGTCCTTTCGGGAACTGTTGTATCAGCGTCTCAGCGCCAGCAAGGCGTGCTGCCTGCATGAGGTTATCGTCGTTATGCAAGTGCTCCAATTCGCCAAAGCCAATGTTTTCCCGTGCAGATAGATTGTAGCGCTGGAAGTCTTGGAAGATGACACTCACATGACGCCACCACGACTCGGGTTCGATTTCGCGCAGGTCTATTCCATCCACCAGAATCGTCCCCTCGGTTGGATCATATAGTCGAATCAATAGCTTAATTAGTGTCGTCTTTCCAGCTCCATTAGGGCCGACGATAGCCGTCGTATGCCCAGCGGGAAAATGGTAGGAGATATTGCGCAGCACGTACTTATTAGACCCTGGATAGCGGAACGATACATCGCGGAATTCGATCCCTTTTTGGATGGGCTTAGGAATGGCAACACTTTTTGTGCCTGGGGACTGAAGTTTTCCTTCAGCATCTTCCCATTCCCGATCTAGGAACTCGAAAAGATTCGACGCATACAATAGGCGCTCAAAACCCCGAGCGCCGCTGCTAAAAGTATTGCTGAAACGAGAACGTCCCTGCTCGGCAGCTTGGAAGGCCAAGCTAACGTCGCCGATGGTGATCATGCCCATGAGACCACGGAAGATTGCGTAACACCAAATTGTCAGAGTGCCGGCAACAGACAATAAACCATAAAGCAAATCGGTCCGACCTAGGCGCAGCCAATGGTTGCGGTCATCAGCATGTTGTACTTTCCACAATCGGCGATACTGATCTAACAAGTATTCTACTAGCCTAAAGAGTCTTAGTTCACGGAGTCCTGGTGCGTTCGATAAGAGGTCGCCAAGGTACTGGATCCGGCGACGTAGTTCAGATCGTTCGCGAACTATGTTGTAGTAACGGGCGAGAAAGCCAGCCTGTGCAATTGCTCCAGGGGCAGAAGTGAGGACGATCACCAAGACCGCCCCAGGATGTATATGCGCAAGCAGTCCGATTATTGCAATCAAGGACAGCAGATCAGAAATCCAACCGAACACAAAAAACGCTGTCTCGTGAACCTGTTCAGTTTCCTCCAGTGCATTGTTGAATGAGTCGTGAACAGCAGGAGTTTCAAGGAGCGCTGGGTCTAATACCGCCATCTTGGCAAACACCTGCATTCGTGCCCGGTGGCTACTCCGCTGGCCAAGAAGCCGCCGGACATGCACGGCAAGAGATTGAGCAATTACGCCGAGTATCCAAACGCTAACTATACCAGCGACTGGGAGAACAAAGTTGGTTAGCGCATAGCTGCCTTCTATAGCTGAGGATACATTTTCGGCTATCTGATCGATTATGACCTTAGTAAGCCAAATCTGGGAAGGAACGACTGCGGCATTACCAATCGCCAGCAGCATGGCAACAGAGGTGAGGAACGGGCTGGTTCGCCAAATAAACGCTAGCAACCGCGGCAAGAGACTTACAAGGGTAGATAGCCGACTTATCCGATCACTCATGCCTAATCTCTCTCAATACAAGTAGCGATCAGAAACGCATCGGGCGATCTCCGCCACAGTCGTCTCCGTGCCCTTCATAGCATCGTGTACCCGATAGTGCCACGGCTCGCTGCCCAAACCAGCGCGCCAATCCCGAATAGCCTGGACATTGTTCTGACCCGCCTTTTGCAACTGATCCAGACTGCCCCGCACCAACGCTTGGTTTTCCATATCCCCTAAGTCGAGCGTGGCCATCTGTTCGGCAACCCAATAGACGCCACGCGCCAATTCCACATAGGACCGCACCACCCGCGTCTCATAGGCCAGTTCCGCTTCCCCAAGGCCCTCGACAATTTCCAAGGCCTGGTCGCAGATCGCGACTTTGGCGTCGAAATCCTCGGCCGTGAGATAATAGCGGAACATCCCCTCGCCCAAATAGGGCCGCTGCCGCTGCCGCACCATCTCCGCGGCCTTGCCCCAAGAATAGCATATCGGGAAATCGGAATCGTACACGTCGAATTCCACCGGCCCCATCAAGGCAGCCCACTCAGCCACGGCCTCTGGCTGGGCATAGCCTTCCCGCCGTGCCCACGCCAAGGCAAATTCCGTCTCGTCGCGGCCTTGCATATTCCAAGCCCACTCGGCCAAGGCGTGGATATTGAAGCTGCAAATCTGACGCTCTGGACCGCCCCAAGCCATCATGGCGTACGCTCCGCTATAGCCCCGCCGCACCAGTTGGCCGACGTAGTCTCGCATGCGGTGGGCCGAGCGCTGCGGCACCTTGAACTCGGGCGTGTCCACTTTGCCGTTAGCCGCAATGGGCACGTCGTAACTGGCGATCCAGCGCCCCTCGGCGGCATAGTGATCCAGCAGCGGATTGGCCATTAAATCGCGCGGCCGGTGCAGCACACGCTCCAGTTCCGTAGCACAGGCCCGCTCGATTTTCACCTCTGGGGGCAACTCATCCAGCACCCGATAGTTGCGCACGGTGGTAGTGGTCGATAAAAAGATGCGAATCTGCAAATCGGGATAGCGCTCTTGGGCCTGCCGCCAAGCCGCGACAAAGGCCCGCGATTCCAGCACAAACTGCCCCACCGCCGTGCATTCCAGACAGCCGCACTGCCCCGGCCGTTCGCTCAACCAGCAGCTTATTTCCTCGGCCCCTTGCCCGGCAATATCCTCCATCCACTCTTGTATGATTTGCACCAACAGCGGCTGCGAAGCGCAGGGAGCCCGGTGCTGATTGCCCGTCTTCCCCTTCTCCCTTGCCAGCCAGCTCGGGATAGGTCCTGAAAAGGCCGCACTCGTGCAGAAAGTTGAGGTGCAGGATATAGGGCAGATAATTGAAAGCCCGCTGCCGCGCCGCTTCGAACTGTTCTCGGTCAATAGTGGCCCGATTGCGCTGGCCGCGTTCAATGGGATGCAATTGCGTCGAGGCCATTTTGCCGTAGTTCAATTTGAGCGTGGCCAGCCACGGGATCCAAGTCGCCGGCTCGGGAAAATTCCACAGACCCCGCTCGTCCATGTCGGGCCAGTCGATCACCTCGGCCAAGGGGATGTGTACCTGCTCCGAACTCATTTCAGGTTCGAGCAATTGGATCAGGGTCTGGCAAGCGTAGAACACGCCGCGCTCGTCTAACCCCGTCAGCACCAGACCGTCTCGCCCTCGTGGCTCAACGAGGTACGCCTGGGCCTTATTCTTCAAGTTCTGGAGCCGTTCAATGGCCGCGCTGTTTGCCGCAGCCACGCCAATGTCGATGGTAAAGGCCCCACCATTTGGCTTTGCTTTTCCCTTTTCAACGAACAGTGCTTCCAGCTCGGCAGCACCCTGCTGCTCAATTGGCCCCGCTTGGTCCCGCAGCGCAATACTCACCTCACCCGGCTTACAGCGGACACTGTCGGCAATGCGAATCTCGTGCGGCAGGGGCAACAGATAGGACTTCCATTGCGTCGAATTAGCTGTAGTCATGAGGTATCTCCCTATTGACGCGGCCTTTTCGGCGGCGTGGCCGATACGCCTTCCATGCCGCCGCTGACGCGGAGCACTTCGCCGGTGATCCAAGACGCCGCTGGGCTGCACAAGAAGGCAACACCTTGGGCTATATCCTCCGGCTCGCGCGCGAATGCGCTCGATCATTTCTTCTTCGGATATCCCTAAGGTGACGCGGCGCTGGGCCATGTTGCGCTGGTTGAATTCCGTGTACACCGGCCCCGGACACACGGCATTGACCCGCACGCTGTACGCAGCCAACTCCAGCGCCAAGGTTCGGGTAAGGCTGATGATACCAGCCTTGGCGATGTTGTACGCAGCTACCAACGCGGCTGGATTCTGGCCATTGATCGAGGAGATGTTGACGATGCAACCGGCCTCCTGGTCTTCCATGATGCGTCCAGCGGCGCGGCAGCAGTAAAACGCCCCGGTCAAGGTCACATCCATCACCCGGTGCCATTCGGCGTCTTCCAACTCGACTATCGGGGCGACCTGCTGCCCGGTGCCAGCGTTATTGATCAGGATATCCACCCGCTTCTCCTCGGCAACTAGCTCGGCGAAAAACGAAGTCACCGCATCGCTGTCGGTTATATCGAGCGCCACGGCCCGCACTGTGAGATCCTCGTCTTGGAGCTTCGCGGCCTCTTCTCGCGCCTTATCTTCCTGCCGGTCGGCGATAACCACGTTGGCTCCATCGCTAGCTAACTGCCGAGTGATTCCCAACCCTAAGCCCTGGGCACCGCCTGTGACGACGGCGATTTGTCCGTCCAGTGGACGATTTTCAAGCTGATTCATTAGACAACCTCATATCGGTTTGGGATGACTGTAGCTACAATCCATAATTCTTCGCCGTCGCGCCGCATACCTGCATGATGGCGTCGCGCTCGGCGATGCTGAATGCCGCTTCGTATTGGGACTGATACGCGACTTGCTCGGCCCAGCCTTTCACCCACGCCTCGTCAGCGTCCAAGTTGCAAAACGCCACAATGTCCGTAATTTTTTGCTCGGCTGCCGCGCATAACTGCTCAAACGGCACCACCAAACAGCGCGTCTTAAGCGCCTCGTGTTGCAGCACCTCCTCGTAGGTCCAAGCGTAGATCGCATTCCAGTATTCAGCCCACCCTTCGGCATCGCGCCCTTCGCCCCACAGCGTTTGGATGTGTCGCGTTTTCTCCGCGTCAATGGTAATGGGAATGCGCTCGTGGCCAAACTCAAAGTGGCCAGCGTTGCGCAGGTACTGGCGGTGAATCGGGGATGAGAAGTGGGCCAAGTTGCGCTGGTGCTGGCGCGCCATGGACGCGATGTGCGCGATTGGATGGCGCACGGCGACGACGAAGCGCGCGTCCTCGTACAGCTTGGCCAGATACGCGATCCGCGTGATATTGTAGTTGTTTTTGCAGACAATGCGATCCGCATCGCGGCACAGCAGCAACTTCGCCAAGGTCGCGGCGTAAACAGCCTCAAATTCCGGGTGGCTAGTTTGCCGTTCGACCGCGTTGTTGACGGCGGGATTGTGCAGGTAAGTGAAAAACTGCATCCACAGGATTTCTTCCATGGCTTCTGGACTGTATGCGTTGACCATCACGCCGTCGGCATGTGCTCGTTCCTGTTTGCGCGCCGCACCCAATCCGACGGCGCGGAAGATATGGTCGGCCCAAAACGGCGTAAACGCGCCGTAGTAATCGCAGTATTTAAACGAGGTGAGGTGCGGATGAGACGCCAGTATGTTCAGCAGCAGAGTCGTACCAGCGCGCGCCAAGCCCGTGATGTAAATGGGCGCTTCTACCGTCCGCCGCGCCAACCGGCCCTTGAGCAACTGCGTCTCCAGCTTGCCCACGTCAATCCAAAAATTCGGATGCGCATGCACCAGCCAGCCGAAAAAACGCATCAGCCGCGTGTGATTAAAATCTGTTTCCATGGCTGCATAAGAAACAACGGAAGGATACCGGCGCAACGCCCGTCCGCAAAGGAGCTGCCTCAATGGCATTAGACGATCTGAAAGAAACCATCGAAACGCTGCGAGAGCGTATTCAAGCGCATCGCGCATATTTGGAAGGCAATGAGACGCGGACGCGGCAGGTGCTCATTGATTCCATGCTGCACAAGTTGGGATGGGATGTTGGAGACCCCAATTCCGTCGAACTCGAATACCGTATAGGTCGAGATTGGGCTGATTACGTGCTGATGGGGAGTGGGCGACCAATAGCCGTGATTGAGGCTAAGGCCCTAGGGAGGGCGCTGAAAGACGACGAAAAAATGCAGGCACTCAACTACGCGAACATGGATGGCATTGATTACATGGCTATCACGAACGGAGACCATTGGCAGATGTTCGACGTGTTTAAGAGAGGCCAGCTCGACAATCGCATCCTGATGGAACTCCAACTGACGCGAGACGAGCCATACGCTTGTGCGTTGCAGGCTTTGGGTCTATGGCGACCGAATTTGGCGAGTGGCAAGCCACAGGAAGCGGCGACACCAGTAATGATAGAAAAATCCGCACACGCCGAATCGGCATCTACGATATCCGAGCCAAGCAGCAGACAGAAAGTCGCTAAGCCGTCTAATAACGGCGATTGGGTGCCGCTTATGTCACTGGAAGTCGAAGCCGGAACTGGCCAGAAACCACCGGCATACATCAAATTTCCAGACTCGAGTACAAAACCGCTTAAGAATTGGGTCGATCTGTGGGTTAGCGTTGCGAATTACTTGATTGATACTGGCAAAATTTCAGCGGAACATTGTCCAGTCCCTTTGAGGGAAGGTTCAAAACGGCACCTTTTGCACACTGAACCGATTCACTCAACCGGCAAGGAGTTTCATAACAAGCGAAAAATCGGAAAGCTATGGTTGAATACCGATTTTACCTCAACGGATGTTCATAAACACTCATGCTGGCTCCTTGATAAGTTCGGCGTCAATCCCTCCACCGTCCTCGTCAGCACCAACCGGAGCTAGCCCATGTCGTCCCTCTTCCACAAACTCTACATCGCCACCCTAATCTGCTGCCTCCTATTCCTCGCCTTCATCTACGGCATAGTCTCGGCAATCTTCCACCTCGCTCCTGCTCCCGACATCCGCATCCACGCCGTCAACGCCTACGGCCACCTCGCCTATCTCTACGAAGACCTCACCGACACCAAGAACCAATACACCAGCACCATGTGGTTTGAAGACGCCAGCGAGCCATCCGGGGCCATGATCCACAACGCCGCCGCCATGCAGCCCGGCCTGACGCTCGTATCCAAAAACGCCACCGCCGCCGTGCTCATGGACTCCCTCGGCAACATCGTCCACCAGTGGCAATGCGACTTTGCTGAAGCCTTTGACGAAGACGATTTCGCCGCCTTCCCGCAGCAGCCCGACATGCTGCACTGGCACCGCACCCACCTCTACCCCAACGGCGACCTCCTCGCCAACCACGACTACGTCAACCACTACCCCTACGGCTACGGCCTCGTCAAACTCGACAAAAACTCACAGGTAATCTGGAAATACACCGGCACCGCTCACCACGACTTCGACTTTGACGATCAAGGCAACATCTACACCCTCGTGCAAGAAATCGGCACCACGCCCATCGGCAACATCCAACCCCCGTACATCGAAGATTTCGCCGTGGTCATCGACGGAGTAACCGGCCAAGAGAAGCGGCGCTTTTCCATCTTCCGCGCCCTGAAAAACTCACCCTACTACCCGCCACAGCGAAGTCACCCACACCAACGCCATTCGCCTAATCCCGCCGGACTGGGCCGCAGCCGCTCACATCCCGCGCGCCAAAGCCGGCGACCTGCTCATCTCTCTGCGCAACCCCAACGCCCTCATCATCGTCGATCCCATCGAGCAACAAGTGATCTGGTACGGAGAGGGAATCTGGAAACAGCAGCACGACCCAGACTTCCTGCCCAACGGCCGCTTGCTCCTCTTCGACAACCAGGGCCTGCGCGGCCACCCCTTCGGCCAAAGCCGCGTCCTGGAAATCGATCTATTTACGCACGAAATTTACTGGGAGTACAAGGGCACCAGCACCGAGCAGATTTTCGACAGTTGGATCCGCGGTGCCCAACAGCGGCTGCCCAACGGCAACACCCTCATCACGGAATCGCAACGAGGGCGCCTGCTCGAAGTCACGCCAACCGGCGAAATCGCGTGGGAATACTACAACCCAGACCGCGCTTCCTACCAAGGCAAACCCCTGCGCGGCATGATGACCCAAGCCCAAAGGATACCCCAAAATGCCCTGTCATTTCTCGAAAATTAGCCTCGTTTGCGCGCTTCTGCTCCTGTGCAGCAGCGCCGCCCACGCCTACATCGGCCCCATCATCATCATCGGCGCAATCGGCAGCATGTTCGGCTGGGTCGCCGCCGTAATCCTCGCCGCCGCACTCGTCGCCTCGTACCCCTTTTACGTGCTATACCGCCGCAAAAACAAGCGCAAACAAAGCAAGGAAGAGTTACCCTAGCCCCCGTGCTCCCGCAGTAGCTGCATCCCGTGCGCCAACGCCCCGGGCGTATCCACATCCTGCCACCAAGCCGCGCCAACATCCAAAGCGCGCAACCGACCCTGCTCTATCAGCATCCGCATCCCATCGGTCAAGCTGCAATCGCCTCGGCGCGCTTCCACCTCGCTGAGATGCGCCACCAACGCATCGCTACAAGCGAACAGGCCCGTATCCACAGCATTGAAATCCGTCAGCTCCTTGCCAATCGCCGCAATGCGCTCGCCTTCTAACCGCACCTTCGTCGCATCGTCCATGTCGTAGATCGCGTCCAGCTTGCGATCCACCGCTAAAACCACCTCTCCAGGACTCAAGCTAACGCCGCGCATCGCAGTAATCATCTCCGGGTCAAAGAGATGATCAGCCATCAGTAGCAGGAACTTCTCCGAGAGTATCCCAGTCGCCGCCAACACCGAAATCCCATTGGACAGCTTCCATTGCGCATTCTCGACAAACCGCAGCCCGATCCCCAAACCACTCGCCCCATTCAACGCCGCACACACATCCGCGCCGCAATGTCCCGTGACCACGACGATCTCCTGCAGGCCACTCTGCTCCAGCATCCGGCAGGTGCGCACCAACAGCGGCTCGCCTTCTATTTGCACTAGAGCCTTGTGCGCTACCGGAACGTGGTCGCGCAAACGCGAGCCGTGCCCGGCGGCCAAAATAAGTGCTTGGTCAATCACAGAATCTCTCCTACTACCGACCGACGCTTTGCAATTCT
>JAGWBY010000087.1:0-27023 GCA_021295675.1 Candidatus Latescibacterota bacterium
CGAAGGCAAGGACGCGACCTGCTGAAGATTATTCATCGACTTCAACTGATGTTGAGACGTCCACTCCACTCTCGGGGTAGTGCACGGCCTGTTCCATGAAGGTGATTTCTTCATCCGATAGGAAGTCGAAGTGGCTGGCGCGTTTCCGCGCTGAGAGTCGGCCGTTGTTTTGCCAACAGAAGCGAATGAACAGATCGATCTGCCGATCGGGCATGCGGTCAATTCAACGTTCTTCCTGTCTTCGCCAGTGCTTTTGTCGCACCAGCGGCATCCAGCCAAACCGCTGGTAAAACCTTCCTGCGCCTGCTTTTTCATCAGCTCGATCAACAGACAGCACGATCCGATCGCACCTAGCCATCCGTAGCCATTCAACGGCGTGTCGGACGACCCACGAACCAATTCCCTGATTGCGCATCGTTTCGCTCGTTGCGAGCTCCGAAAGCTCAGCCCATCCTGCCAATGCAGGCAATTGGCCGCCTTGCGTGAGATCTGCAATACATTCGCAGTGCGCAATGTCGCGTCCATCGAGCCGCGCGACAAATCGCGTACCGAATTCCCCCGCATCGCGATGGATCGTTACGCCTTTTACTGGCGGCTCACCAAGAGCAGAGATTTCATTCAGCGTGCCACCATAGACAGATTCGTCAATGTCCTCATTCGCGGAATAGCCAAACTGTTCCACCAGACCGCTTATGTGTGGCCAGACATCCGGTATGCCCACGCACGCAGGAACCGGCAAGGGACCCGAGATCTGCTCGTCCACCACCTGCCAAGCGTTCATCTGCCGCCGGCACTCCGTCATGACCGCCTCGCCAGCTTCGCGCTCTTCGGGCCAGAACAAGATCCAACCAATGTCTCCAGTTCCCTTATAACGCGTGTCGTCGCCGTATCGGAGGAGGTGCGCCGCCGCGCAAACGCGATCCTTGACTATGCCAACAATGGATTTCCTTTCGACAACCCAAGGATCAGTGATATGTTCCTGCGGCTCGCTCTGCAGGCGCTCCCAAAAGTAATCGGCAGTCAAGCTCCACCCAGGTATCACGGTGCTGAGATGACTGTTGACGAGCGCCAAGACCTGGGGAAGATGAGAGCGATCTAGTGGTGCTATTTGTACCATATTTATTCCCTCGGATAGATTGTCAGCTTCCAAAAGACGCGCATGTAGTTGCTAACCTTTGCCGTCCTCAAAATCCCGGTACGCTCGGCTAGCCGTGGGCACGGTCTGCCCCTGATATTTGCTGCCCAGCCCCGGCGAACCGTAGGGGCTGTCCGCTGGCGTCGCTAGCTGGTGGAACGAGAGCTGCCCGATCTTCATGCCCTGATACAGCGTGATGGGCAGATTCGCCACATTGCTCAGCTCCAGCGTCAGATGGCCCTTCCAGCCGGGATCCACATACCCCGCAGTCGAGTGAATCAGCAGCCCGATGCGCCCCAGCGAACTCTTGCCCTCCAGCCGCGCCACCAGATCGTCCGGCAACTCTATCGTCTCAAGAGTACTTCCCAACACGAACTCGCCCGGATGCAGCATAAACGGCTGCTCGCCGATCTCCTCCATTTCAGTCAGGTCGCTCAAGTCCTCGTGTACGTCGATGAATGGGCGGCGCGAGTTGCGGAACACGAGAATGTGCTTGTCGAGATGAACATCAACGCTGGCCGGCTGAATGCACCCCTCCCCCAGCGGCTCGACGACGATTTTGCCTTCTGCCAGTAGCGTCTTGATTACTCGGTCACTGAGAACCATTTTCCCTCCAGATTTTTTATCGTCCACAATCCGATTTTAGCAACACATATAGGCGCACGACGACTGAATTATGCGCTCTGAGCGTGCGTTGCAAACGAAAACGGGCATTCCTATAATATATGAGAATTATAAAGGGCCTTCTAGGGTGCTTGGTCAATCCGCATGGGCGGTTTTGGACATCGCCGGTGCAGACAGACCGCCGACTTCCATCCGGTCCACTCGAACATCCACGATCTGTCGGGCGTATCGCACGCGCGACCGTCTCCGAAAGAGGAATCGCTATGCACTCGAAACGGATCGTCCCTTTGACCTCTAATTGGTACCAAGCGATTTCTCAGAATCACTCACGTCATAAATCCGCGGGGACTCTCTGCAAACGCTTCGTCCTGCTGTCCGCCCTCGCGCTGGGTTGCGCCCAGGGGCCAGTGGAGGACCTCCCCCAAACTGTCCCGCCGGAAACTGCCCAACTAGTCAGTACGGTAACTTCGGGGACCGTGTCATCGGGAGATGCTATCAAAGTCCGGTTCGTCAAACCAGCTATCGACGTCAGTCTGGTCGGCCACACCCTGAAAAAGCAGGTATTCACCTTTACCCCGCCCATAGACGGCATTGCCCAATGGGAAACAACCCAAGCGCTAGTCTTTCGCCCCAACCGGCCCTTGCCCATGCGCCAGCCATACCAAGGCCGCTTGGACCTTGCGGCTCTCCTGCCGGCACGCGCTGACCTGCAACCCCTGCACTTTGACTTCACTGTCGCCGGGCGCGAAATCCTCTCTCTCGCAGGGGATTTCGACCTAAAGACCGCCAACGACCCCCGCTATCTGACCTACCAAGGCCGCCTCGAACTGACCGAAAAGGCCGCTGTGCAGAAGGTGCGCGAGGCCACGACCCTGCGCCAGGACGAGACCCTGCTACCTCTGACTTGGCAGGCAGACGCCACCGGCAAGGTCTTCACCTTCACCAGTGCCGTCATCGAACGGGATACGACCCAGCAGAGCTATGCGCTGATCGTGGACGACGAAAAACTAGAGATCTCCCACCTATACGAGAAGGACATCCCCCTCGCCCCGCTGCAGGACATGCGCTTGCAGGAGGTAAAAAAGGAAGAAGAGGGCAATTACCCTCGCCTGATCCTGATCTTTTCAGACGAATTGGATCTGCGACAGCATATTGAGGGACTGGTTCAGGTGCGGCCCGCAGTGCCGGTTCGCTTGAAGGCCAGGGGCAAACAGATCCTCGTCGATGGAGACTTTGCCCACGGCCAGACCTACGAGTTGGAGGTCCATGCCGGCATCCGCAGCCGCTGGGGCACTCGCACCGAGGAAGCCACGCGCCAGGAGATCGGTTTCGCCGACCGCAAGCCGCAGTTGCGCTTTGCCCGCGATGGAATGTTCCTGCCGTCGTCTAAAGACAAGCGGCTGCGCTTTGCCACCCTCAATCTGCACCGCGTCGCGCTGGAGGTGAAGAAGGTCTATGCCTCCAACCTAGGACAGTTTTTGCAGACCGAGCGCCTACATAGCGGCAAGGAGCGGCGCGATTCCTTCCGGCAATACGATGTGCGCCGCGTCGGCGTACAGGTGGCCCGCGACACGCTCGAAATTTCCGACCAGCGCAACACATGGTTGGAACACGAGTTGGACCTCGGTGCCCTGATCGCCGAGGGCGAACGAGGCCTTTTTCTTATCGGGCTCAGCTTTGAACAGGACGATATGCTCTATCGATCCTCGACTAGCGCGGCCGACGAGATCCGGCAGCACTACAACCAGCGATCCCGCGGCCGCTCAGACCCGAATTCCCGACGTTACATCCGCGCCCACGGCCAGGCCTACAAGGTCCTGATCGTCAGCGACATCGGCCTGACCTACAAGCGCGGCCACGACCAGCACCTCGTGTACGCCACCCGCATTGACGACGCCCTGCCCCTGCCCGGCGTGGAGGTCAACCTGCGCACCTATCAGAACCAAGTCGCGGCTAGGGGCACCACCGACGACCGGGGGCTGGCGCGTTTTGAGGACGTGGGCGAGGAGGTCTTTTACGTCGAAGCTGAACACCAGGGGCAGCGCAGCGTGATCAAACCCAACGACATGGCCTGGAACCTGTCGAGCTTTGACATTGGCGGCGCAGAGTCGCGCCCGGGCACTCGCGCCTTTATCTACACCGAACGCGGCGTGTACCGCCCTGGGGACGAGATCAACATCTCGGTCATCGCCCGCCACCAGGACTACACCTTCCCCGACGACCATCCCGCCACCTGCAAGATATTCAACCCCAAGAACCAGCTAGTCTTTGAACAGGTGCAAAGGCAGGGCCGGGAAGGGCTGTACAGCTTTGCGTTTGTCACCCGTCCCGAAGATCCTACGGGCAATTGGCGCGCCCAAATCCTGATCGGCGACAGCGCCTTTAACCACGTGCTGAAAATCGAGACCGTCGTCCCCTACCGGCTCAAGACCAAAATCGCCACCAAAGATCGCCTCGGCCGGGAAGATGAGATCCTGAGTGCCGATCTGCACAGTGCCTACCTATTTGGTAGTCCGGCCGCCGGGCTGGAGGCGGAGTTGGCCGTTGCCTTGCACAGCACACCCAAGACCTTCCCACACTATCGAGCATTCAGCTTCACCAACGAACTGATCGACTACCAGCCCGTGCAGGCCGTACTTTTCAAAGGCCGGCTCGACGCCAAGGGAAGCGCCCATGTCGAGTGGACCCTCCCCTCCTTGGTTAATGCGCCCTCGGCCCTCCAGGCCGTGCTCGCAGCCAAAGTGCTGGAAAAAGGGGGGCGCCCTAACCACCGACGACACCGGCTCCCTATTGACCCCTACGATCACTACGTGGGACTCGATAAACCCGAGTTCAACTACGGCTATACTCAGGTAGGGGCGCCCGTACTGATCCCCGCGATAGTGACCGATGTCAAGGGCAACCCCGTGGCCGGCAGGAACCTGCGCTATCGCGTTTACCGGGGCATGACCCACTGGTGGTGGGAATACGAAAACCGCGAGGCCTTCCGCCGGCGCTTCAAAAGCGACCGCCGCACCGAACTCGTCTCCGAGCAGCGAGTCGTCTCCGCACTGACGCCTATAGATCTGCTCTTCAAGCCAGACGACAGGGGCCAGTACCTCATCGAAGTCGCCGATGGCGACGACAAGGGTCATACCGCGGCCTTCTTCGCGCGCGCCTATCACTGGGGCCGCACGCCGTCAGGCGAGGACAACGAGGGAGCGCTGGTATTGCGAACCGACCGGGAGCGCTACCAGCCTGGCGACGAGGCCGTCATCCGCTTTCCCGTGCCCCAAGAAGGCTCCATCCTCTTTGCCGTCGAACAGGGCGGAGAGGTGCTCGAGTCCCGCTGGTACCGCCTCGACGGCACCGAGGAGGAGGCCAGAATCCCCATTGCCATCAGCGCCGCGATGATCCCCACGGCCTATGCCTCCGTCTCCCTGATCCAGCCGCACGCCCAAACCGACAACGACCGGCCCATGCGCTTATTCGGCGTCGTTCCCATTGAGGTCCACGATCCAGCCACCCGCCTCGACTTCGACATCCATATGCCCGACCTGCTGCGCCCCGGCGAGCCTTTTGCGGTGGAAGTACAGAGTGATGCCGACTCGGCTGCGTTCACCATTGCCGTGGTCGATGAGGGCCTGCTGGCCCTGACCGATTTCCACACGCCGGATCCCTATAATGCCTTTTTTCAAAAACAACGCCTAAGCGTGCGCACCTTCGACTTGTTCGCCCACGTCATCGGCGTGGCCAAGGGCGACCCGTTTAAGCGCTTTGCCATTGGCGGAGGTTTTGCCGCCGGCCAGCGGGCGCAGCACGACCAGCGCCGGCGTTTCCCCGCAGTTTCCATGTTCGCCGGCCCACTGCGCACCGACGCTGCGGGCTATGCCCGGGTGCAATTCACTATGCCCAACTACGTTGGTGCAGTGCGGACTATGGTCGTGGGCACCCTGGGTAAGAGGTTCGGCCACGCCGAGAAGACTATCGAGGTCAAGAGCGAACTGATGGTACTCTCGACCCTGCCCCGGGTCATCGGTCCCGGAGACCGGATTGAGGTGCCGGTAACTGCGTTCGCCATGGCCGAGAGTCTGGGCACTGTAGAGGTGTCGATTGCAGTGCAGGGACCGCTCGCCATCGTTGGCGAGGCGCGCAAGCGGGTCGATTTTGCCGGCGTGGGGGAACGCGACCTGTCCTTCCGGCTGCAAGCTGACCAAGCCGTGGGGTTGGCGACCATAGTGGTCGAGGCCGCAGCTACCGAGGCGCACGCCTTGCGGCAGACGCATCTCGAGGTCCGGCCCTCATCGCCGCCGATCTACGAGAGCGACGAGCGCGGGATAAGCCCTGGCGACTCGGTGTTGTTCACCTTGCCGGACAAGGGCCTGCTCGGCACCAACCAAGCGCGGATCAGCGTGCGCCGCTGGCCGGATTTCAACTTTGACAACCAAATGCTGCGCTTGGTGCGCTACCCATACGGCTGCATCGAACAGACCGTCTCCTCGGTCTTTCCCCAGCTCTATCTCAAGGACCTACTGGACCTCAAGCCGGAGGAGCGCCGGATCGTCGCTGTCGATATCGACGAGCGCATAAACGCCGCCATCCTCCGGCTGCGGCGCTTTCAGCTCCCCGACGACTCCTTCAGCCTGTGGCCGGGCCAACGTCGCCCCTCCGCATGGGGCAGCACCTATGCCGGGCACTTCCTGATCGAAGCCCGCAGTCTGGGCTACCACGTCCCCAACGACATGCTCCAGGGATGGCTCCGCCACCAGCAGACTCAGGCCATCCTGACCCGCGACCGCCTAAAGGTGCGCGTGTACCGGGTCTATCTGCTGGCGCTGGCCGGCGATCCGGCGCTCGGCGCGATGAACCTGCTCAAGGAGAACGAACTGGGCAGTATGACCAACGGCTGGCCGCGGCGTACCTGCACGCGGGGGTCGGGCGAACGGCAAACGAAATCGCCCGCACCACCGGCGTTAAAGTCGAGGACTATCGAGAATTCGCCAACACCTATGGCTCGGGCCTGCGCGACGAGGCCCTCATCCTCGACGCCTTGGTCACCTTCCAGCGCTGGGACGCGGCCGATTCGCTAGCCAAGGAGGTGGCCCTCGGCATAAGTAAGGGCTGGCACTCTACCCAGACGACCAGCGTGGCATTGCTGGCCCTCGGCAAGTACGTCCAAGCCCTGCAACCCACTCACTGGCCACATCCGCCTACCCGGCGGCGAGCTAACCCCCTTCAGCACCGACGCGCTGGGCTACCAACAGGAGATCACCAGCGGCTTCGGTGGAGATGTCAAAGTGCGCTTGGACTCGACGAATACGATAAAGCGAGCCTTTGTCGCCCTCGACTGGGAAGGAATACCGTTGCGGGGCGAGGTACAAGACGAGGAGGGGCGGATCAGGCTCGGAGTGAAATGGCTCGACGAGGACGGGATGCGCATTGACCCCGACACCCTAGCCCAAGGCACCACCTTTTGGGGCCATATCCGCGTCGAAAACCGCAGTCCCCACCACGTCCTCGAAGAAGTGGCCCTCACCCAGCTTTTGCCAGCCGGCTGGGAGATTGAAAATACTCGGCTGTCGCCTAAGGCCCGACCCGGCTGGATGAAGAAATGGCGGCTCAACGCCGAAGAATACCTCGATATCCGCGACGACCGCATCAACTGGCCAATCGCTCGATTTCGCCGTCAAGCTCAACGCAGTGACCCAGGGCGAATTCGCCCTGCCGCCGACGCAAGTCGAAGCCATGTACGACCGCGATTTCCGCGCCCGCAAAGCCGGTGGCACGGTCGTCGTCGAGCCATAGCCGCAGGGTGTCATGCGCATCGCCAGATATGCCTTATATCTCCTCGCTGCCTCGACCTTGGGCGCGGTCCTGTACTTCCTGCCCCCCCTGCCGCGGCCCTTGTTCGCGTCGGATTACAGCACCTTGATCGTCGATCGCGACGGCCAGCTCCTGCGCGCCTTCCTCAGCGACGGCCAGCAGTGGTGCTTCCCCCCCGATACTAGCCTCGTCGTGCCCGCCAAGTTGCGAACGGCGGTCCTTCACTTTGAGGACCGGCGCTTCTACCGCCACTTGGGTGTTGACCCGCTCGCGTTGGGCCGCGCCCTCTACCACAACGCCGCATCCAGAACGGTCAAAAGCGGTGCCAGCACCATCACCATGCAGGTAGCGCGGCTGATGCGTCCTAAAGAGCGCACCTATGTCAACAAGGCCCGCGAGACCCTGCTGGCGCTCAAAATCGAACTCTACTACACCAAGGACGAGATCCTGCGCCTCTACCTCGACCACGCGCCTTACGGCGGCAATATCGTCGGCTTCCAAGCTGCGGCCCACAAGTACTTTCGCAAACAGTCCGATGAACTGACCTGGAGCGAGGCCGCGACCCTCGCAGTGCTGCCCAACGCGCCCGGGCTCGTCTCCCCCACGGCCAATCCGCAGCAGCTAGTGCAAAAGCGCAATCGACTGCTGGCCAGCCTACAGAGCACCGGCCATTTCAACGCGGAGACCTTGCGCTTGGCTCTCGCCGAACCCGTGCCCACGCGGGCCTTTCGGTATCCGGTATGGGCACCGCACCTGTCGCGCGCGCTCAAACGCGG
Source organism: Candidatus Latescibacterota bacterium (assembly GCA_021295675.1). The sequence goes on from JAGWBY010000087.1 coordinate 8,338, forward strand.
TCGCCAAGGCCGCCTCATCAAAACCACCATAGACGCTGGCCTGCAAAGGGAACTGGAATTTCTGGTCGGACGGCACCTGCGCTACCTCGACCACCAGGGCATTGGCAATGGTGCCGCGCTGCTAGTGGAGACCGGCAGCGGCAAAGTCCGAGCCTACGTCGGCTCGCGAGACTTCTTCGATCCGGCGCACCAAGGGCAGGTAGATGGCGTGATTGCGCCGCGCTCTTCGGGGTCGCTGCTCAAGCCCTTTCTCTACGCCCTGAGCATGGACGCCGGCCTGATCCTGCCCCAAACCCTAGTCAAGGACGTACCCTCTTTCTATAGTGGGTTTTCTCCGCGCAACGCCGATGAGCGCTACGATGGTCTAGTGAGAGCCGAAGAGGCCCTAGTGCGCTCCCTCAACGTCCCGGCCGTGCGCCTCTTGCGGCGCTATGGCCTATTTAACTTCTACCGCTTTCTCCAAGACGCTGGCGTATCCACCCTACGGCCTACCGCTGATTCTCGGGGGTGCCGAAGTCACCCTCTGGGACATGACCCGGCTCTTCCGCGGCCTCGCCCGCGGCGGACAGATCGAGCCCCTGCGCTACTTGCAGGAGCAGTCAGAATCCACGCCGACGCCCCTCAGCAGCCCAGGTGCCGCCTATCTCGTCCTAGAGGCGCTGCGCAACGTGCGGCGGCCCGGGGTCGAGTACTACTGGCACCAGTACCAGGACCAGTGGCCCCTCGCCTGGAAGACCGGGACCAGCTACGGCCAGCGCGACGCCTGGGCGCTAGGCGTGAGTCCCGCGTGGACCATTGCCGTCTGGGTTGGCAACTTCTCGGGCGAGGGCAACCCCGCCCTGAGCGGCGCGCGAACCGCCGGGCCGTTGCTCTTTGACATTTTCCACCGCGTCCCCAAAGACCCCGACCAAGCGTGGTTTCCGCGGCCCGACGCCGACCTGACGACCGCGACGCTCTGCCTCGACAGCGGCCGGCCGGCCAGTCCCCACTGCCCTCATCCAACCCGAGCCCTGACGCCCCGGCACAGGCGGCCCATGGCCCGCTGTCCCTACCATCGCAGCATCGTCCTCAATGAAGCGGGAACCCATCAAGTGTGTTCGTTGTGCTGGAAGCCTGGCGACCATAGACTAGCGCGGCAAATGGTCTATCCGACCGATGTCGTACAATATCTGCGGGAGCGGGGGCAGGTGCTCCACGATCCGCCGCCCCACACGAAGCCAAGCCCCTGCAAGTGCTCTACCCGACGCCACAGGCCCGCCTGCAGGTCGGCCGGGATTTCGACGGCAAGCAGCAGCCCATCGTCCTGCGGGCGGCTCACAGCGACCGGGAGCGGGCGTTATTCTGGTATGTGAATCGTCGGTTCTTGGGCCGCACCGTAAACCAGCACCGCTTGGCAGTGTCGCTGGAGCCAGGTGCGCACGCGCTGGAGATCGTCGATGCGCACGGCTTTAGGGATCGCACCCGGTTTTACGTGGTGCGATAACCAGAGCACCAAGACGCATTTATATAGAACACTTCTGGTGCTTACTCTATCTTAGATAGCCCAGAGCGCAGTGCGGCTTAGCGGCCGCTCCATTCGCCGCAGAAACGGACGCCAAGTGGACGTTTGACCAACCACCATTCCAACGCAGAAAGACGGGCATCATGGCTTTCAAATACAGCTTGCAGTGCGACACGCTTCCGTGGGTCGGATACAACGTCCTCGAAGAACCCGATGTAGTAATACAAGCCGCCGCAGAGGCCGGATACACCGGCATCGATCTGCCAGGCAACCCGGAGAAGATGGACGGCCGCGAATGGCGTCGGCGGGTAGAAGACGCTGGCCTCGTCGTCCCGGAAGTCCTCGCGGCTTGGGGATACTACCACGCCGGCGAGGAGCGCAACCTCGCCAGTTCCGACCCGGAGAAAAGGGCGCGCGCCGTGCAGTACGCCAAGGACACAGTGGATCTAGCGACCGACGCAGGGGCCAGCTTCACGGAACTGTGCGCAGCCCAGCCCGCGGTTCCCCAGTTGCCGTTTCCGCTGGAGCCGGTGGAGACCCTGCGCGACAACTTCCGGCAGTCGATCCGGGAAATCTGCGAACACGCGGCAAGCCGCAGCATCACCATCCTGCTGGAGCCGCTGAACACGTACGAGGGCCTCCCCGGCGTGCTGACGACGATCTACGAGGCGGTCAACTACGTCGATGAACTCGGGCTCGACAACCTCGGCGTGCAGCCGGACGTGTATCATATGAACATCGAGGAAGGCTCGATCCTGGATGCGTTGCGCTACGCCGGATCGCGGATCAAACACTTCCACCTCAACGAGACCAACCACTGCCAACACGGGACCGGCCACGCCGACTACCAAGAGATCTTCAGAATCCTAAAAGGAATCGGCTACGACGGGTACCTCTGCACGTACATGCCCAAGACCACGCAGGCGATCTTGCAGAGTGCGCCGGGCAATCCCTACGTGCCCGAAGGCGTCGCCAGCGGCGCTGGAGCGCGGCCCGATCTAGTCGACCTCCTCAAGGGCCTGCTCTCCTTTCTGCAGGAGACGGAGCGAACCGTCGATCAGTCGCGCGCGTTCTACGAGGCCAACGGCTGGCGGAGTTGACGACGACAAGTATCGAATAAATACACAAAGCGGCCTTGACAGGATTAGAAGCTATCACTTTCATACGGCTTAACAGGCTGCCACAAAAACCCGCCGGCACCATGCGCGCCATGCCATGAGTCGGCGGGTTTGGCTTTTGTGATTCGGAAGGAAGGAAACCAATGACCAATAATTGGCTCACGGGAATTTATCTGACTACGGATGAGGTCCTCAAATACCCCGATTACGTCGAGCGGCTACGCGATGAGATCGGTCTGAATACGGTGGTTCTCTCCTTTACGGGCCAGCTATCGGAGGAGGTGCTCGCCCTCAGTCCCTATGGAGGACGCACGCCAACAGAAGCGGAACTGAGCAAGCTCGTCATACGGCACTTCGATGGTCGGCCCGTAGATCCGAGGGAATACCAGCAGGCCCAGGCCCTGTGCGGTCCCGGCGTTGCAGCTCGGGGCGACGACGAAACATTCAGAAAGGCTGTGGGACAACTGAAGGAGGCGGGCCTGAACGTGTGGACGTACGGAGGAGCTTGGACGATTCGCCGTCTCATGTTCTGTCCTTCGCGGGAGGATGTGCAAGACTGGATCGAGGCCGTGTGCGTGTACTGGGTGACTCAGTACGATCTCGACGCGCTCGACATCACCCACTTCCGCTATCCAATGGGCAGCTTTCCCCTCGGGCTTTTTGGCTGCACCTGTTCTTCTTGCACCGCCGCCGCCCAAGAGCTCGGTTACGACATGGAAGCGATGGTCGAGGACTTGCAGCGCGCTCGAGAGGGCCTGCGCCAGCTCGACGGCGCTCGTCTCGGCGAGGTAGTCCGTCTCGGAATTGGTTTTTTCGATGTGGTCCACGCGCTCGGTCTAGGATCGGGAGTACTCGACTGGGTCCGCTTCCGCTGTGACCTGATCGTCCGCAATCTGGCGCGCTTTCGCGCGGCGGTGCATGCGGCGGCCCCTAACAAGGCCTTTGGCACCGACACCTACCCGGCCTCCATGGCCCTAACGGCGGGCCACGATTACCGGCGCTGGGGTGAGATGGCCGATTTTGCCAGCCCGCTGGTGTCCCACATCTCCGCCTTTGCCGCTTTCTGCAGGAGGAAATTCCCAACCTGCGGGAAGAAAATGCCCTACAGCTTGTCTATCGATTTACGGGGTACGACGGCATGGGGTTGCCGGAGACCATTGCCGCATACGGCGCTGACGAGCCGGCGACGCTGGCCTATCGAATCCCCACGGCCGATTTGGTTTTGCGGGATCTGGTAAAGGCAAAACTGTACCTACCGGCGGATATGCCTTCCTATCCGATTATCCACGGAGAGGGTTGGCCACCAGAGGCGATCGACCGCATCGTCAGCGAAGCACGTCGGCTCGGGCACAATGGTATCGTCTGGCAGGGCACGGCCGAACTGATGGAGTACGACTTCAAGCGCTGAGAAGATGCGGCGAAGCCGACCAAGGCCCCCTTTTTTCGCCCTAGCCCGGCAAAGATGCCTTGACAGAGTTGAACCAGCTTAGTTTCATACGCTCTAACAGGCTGCCACAAAAACCCGCCGGCACCATGCGCGCCATGCCATGAGTCGGCGGGTTTGGCTTTTGTAAGACCAATCTCAGGAGGACGATCATGCTCATAGCCACCAGCAACGAAGTCTTCACCTTGGAGAATGGCACGCCCACGCAACGCTTGGCCATCGACGGCATCCGCTGCCTAGACGAAGGCGTCCGTTGTTCCGCCATTGGTCTGGCCGACGGCCAAGTAGTCGTCTTAGCCAACGGCCAAGCCCAACCACAGGCTACCGGCATCGGCGATTCAGTGGAGTGCATCGCCCTGCTGTCCGAAGAGCCGCTGCAAGTGCTGCTAGGCACCGAGCCGCCCCACGTGTACTGTCTCGACGGCGACGAGCCAGCGCGACGAATGGAATCCTTTGACGCTTTAGAATGCCGCCAGAGCTGGTACACGCCTTGGGGCGGGCCACCGGCCGTGCGCAGCTTGGCGCACAGTGGCGACTGGGTTTTTGCCGACATCCACGTCGGCAGCATCATGCGCTCGCCCGACCGGGGCGCAACTTGGGAGCCGGTGACCCCTGACTTGCACGCCGATGTGCATCAGGTAGCTACCGCCCCTATGGAGGGACGCCTGTACGCCAATACCGCCGACGCGGTCTTTGCCAGCGACGACTACGGCCACTCTTGGGAGCATCGGAAGGAGGGCTTGGCAAGCCGCTATGGCCGTGCCTTGGCCGTCCACCCGCGCGATCCCGACTGCCTGCTGGCCAGTGTCAGCAAAGGGCCTGGTCATGGCAGGGATGTGCAGGGCAAGCTCTACTTTTCGCACGATGCGGGCCGCACCTGGGCCCAGGCGCTTGCTGGCTTCCCCGAAGCCAAGGGCAATATCGACACTTTCCACATCGCCTTTGACGCCGAGGGGATTGCTTGGGCCGCTGTCGAGGATCAGCTCTACCGCAGCGAGGATAGAGGCGAAAATTGGTCTGCGTTTTGGCAAGCGCCCGCTGCCATCGTCGCCTTGGCCTGCGCCCGCTCGAACGGGGTCTGAGTATTTTTAGGCCATCTCGTCTCAAAGGAGCGTCTCATGGATTGTAAACGGTTCTCTACTGCGGAGGGTGGGTACGCCCTTTGCCGGCGATTGTCAATCTGTATGCTGAGCGTCGGACTGGTGGCGTGGGTAGTGCCGGTGGCGGCGCAGGATGACGCGGCATCGAGTCCGTGCGCCAACGGCATTGTCGTGCCGGATCCGCAGGACCACCCTGGCCTAGTGGCGGACTGCGAGGTGCTTTTGGGCCTCCACGACCTAGTGGTCGCCTCTCCTTATGGCAGAGAGCAACCCATTACTGAGTGGTATGGTTGGAGCACAGAGCTACCCATTACTGAGTGGAACGGCGTCGTAGTCAGCGATTCTCGTGTCAGCGAGTTGTATTTGCATGATAATTATAGTATTTCGCAGGAAAGGGAAGACTCCGTATTTATCCACTTCCATCCGTTGACTGGGCCGATACCTGCCGAATTGGGACAACTGAAAAACCTCACTCATCTATATCTTAGCGGTAATGCGTTGACCGGACCAATACCCCCCGAATGGGGACAACTGAAAAACCTCACTCATCTAGACCTCGGCTTTAACCTGTTGACGGGGCCGATACCTACCGAATTGGGACAACTGAAAAATCTCACTCATCTAGAACTTGGCGGTAATGCGTTGGCGTTGATTGGGTCGATACCTCCTGAATTGACCCAACTGAAAAATCTCACTCATCTAGGCCTCAGTCGTAACCAGTTGACGGGGTCGATACCTCCTGAATTGACCCAACTGAAAAATCTCACTCATCTAGACCTCGGCTTTAACCTGTTGACGGGGCCGATACCTATCGAATTGACCCAACTGACAAAACTGAGATCGCTGGGTCTTGCCTACAACGAGTTGACCGGGCCGATACCTACCGAATTAGGACAACTGATAAAACTTGAATACTTGTACCTCGGCGGTAATCAGTTGACGGGGCCGATGCCAACCGAATTGACCCATCAACTGACAAAACTCGAACATCTAGGCCTCGAAGGTAACCAGTGGACCTGCGTATCGGAGAGACGGGAATGGTGGGCATGGGAATGGTGGGGATGGTCCGCCGATTTGCCGATCTGCAAGGACGATACCGCAGTGGAGTCCACGGTCCTAGGCAACCTGCCGACCGCCAGCGGCCTAGACCCCAATTTCCCCAACCCCTTCAACGCCCACACCCAGATCCCCTACCGCCTAGCTACTCCCGGCCCGGTGCAGTTGGTTGTTTACAATCTCTTGGGTCAGCCCGTGCGCACGCTGGTGGACCAAGTCCAGACCATCGGCTGGTACCAAGTCCCCTGGGACGCCCGAGACCAGCGGGGTAATGCCGTGTCAGCCGGGGTATATCTCGCGTGCCTGCACTACCTCGGCGGCGTCCAGACGCAGCGCTTGCTTTATCTTAAGTAGTCCGAGCGTTCCATGACATTGCAACTCCTTCTAACGCTGTTCATCCTAGCCAGTTGTTCCACCACCGGAAACATGCGGTCGCCCTGGCCTGCATACCCCGTAAATCCATTCGTCATCCAATTGGACGTTCCCGGCCCTGAGGATTCTGCCGGCGGCCTCATTGTCGCCGATCTGAATGGGGATGGACGTATGGATTACTTGGTCACCGTTCCCAATCATATCACGGCCCATGCCCACGATGGGCGCAAACTCTGGGTACTCGAAACCGACCTCTGGATAGGCGGCTCCTCAGAGCGCATCGGCCTGCCCGGCCATCACGGTCCAGGGGTTCAGGCCGCAGACATCGATGGCGATAAACAGGTCGAAGTGCTGTTCCTTACCCAAGATGGCACGCTCCACGTGGTCGATGGCACTACAGGGCAAAAACAGTGGACCGCAAAGCCGCCCATCCCCAAAGGCACCCAACGCTGGGAACATCTGGTCGTCGCCAATTTCCGTGGCGCAGGCGATCGAGATCTACTCCTCCAAACCACCAACGCCGAAGGCTACCGCATGGGTCGCTTCCTAGCAGCCTATGCGCTAGACGATCTCCGTCGCGGCCATTTTACTCCCCTGTGGGAACGCGACGATTTCGTCTCCTGCGCCCACAACGGCGCGCGACTAGCGGACCTGAATAGAGACGGACAAGACGAAGTGATCGGCGCTACGGTCGTCTCTGCCGATGGCAAAATTTTACTGCAAATTCCCCTGCGCGGTCACATCGACTCGATCTTCATCTACGACGTGCTGCCCAATGTACCGGGCTTGGAAATCGTCGCCTTAGAAGAAGGCGGCGGCAATCGCATTTTCCTCTACAACCACGAACAACTCTTCTGGGAAACGCACTTCCGCCATCAAGAACCCCAGAATGCCGCGGTCGGCGAGTTCGACTTGGAACGGCCGGGGCTGGAGATATGGTGCCGGAGCCGCTATAACGAGCATCAGAAGCCTTTCATCTTTGACGCCCAGGGCGAGAGGATCGCCGATTACCAGATGGACGATGTAGCACCCGAGGGGTGGACCGTAAGAGGCGTCGAGGTCATCCACAAGATCGATTGGACAGGCGACCGCAAACAGCTTGCCGCGGCCAAAGAGCGCCATACCTCCGGCGATATTGGCATCTTCGATCCGCTCAGCGGACGCTTTCTCCACCATTTCAAGGAAAAAGCCGACCGGCTCTACGTCGCCGATGTAGCTGGAGATTGGCGCGAAGAGCTAATCGTCCTGCACGGCAACCAACTCCACATCTACTTCAACGAGTCCGAGAATCCAAGCTCTGACCATCCGCGCCTGTGGTCGCAAGACCACTACCGCCGCAGTAAGATGACTTGGAACTACTACAGTCCTTAATACACAACACGTTACACATGGGCATCTAGGTACGAGATGCTTCGACTCCGCTTCGCTCCGCTCAGCATGACTGGTACTGAGCCCAACGCTGTCATGCTGAGCGAAGCGAAGCATCTCATATCGCTTCTACTGTCATGTACTTAAGGCATAGCCACAAGGTCAGGTAACCATGTCGATTCTACCGGGAAAAGCCAGTGATTTTCTCAAGATCGCGGTCGCTGCTGCCGGACGCGGCGACCTCCAAACGGTCCAAGCCGTATTGGCGCAGAAGCCGGCGTGGATCACTCGCATCGGTTCGCACGGTCGCACCATGCTGTGGGAAGCCGCGTACCGGGGACGGCTCGCCATGGTCGATTACCTGCTCGATCAAGGCGCTGACATCCACGCCTGCGGCTGCCACTTCACGCCGCTGCTAGTCGAAATCTCCCCCTACTGCGCCGCGCGCTACAAGCGCCACCACGCAGTTGCCGACCAGCTTCTAACACGCGGTGCAGCAACCGACATCTACACTGCGGCCTTTCTCGGCGATAGTGATGCAGTCGCCGACTACCTCGACCGCGAACCGGAACTGGCAACGACCGAGAAAGCCCAGCACGATTCCAGTCAGCGCACGCCGGGCACCTCGCCATCGTCGCGATGCTGTTGGCGCGAGGTGCCGATCCGCGGCCGTACAGCGGCTGGCTAATTCGCTTTGCCGTGTGGCGGGATCGCGCCGACATCCTCAGAGCTTTGCTCGACGCCGGGACCGATCCCACTCACGCCGAGGCCCCCCGTTCCGGCATCGTCAATGCCGAGATCATCGAATTGTTGACCGCTCGCGGTGGCACCGTAGATGTGGACCACGCCGAGGGCGGCTGGCCGCCCCTTGTCTTCCAGTCGCGCGGCGATCGCGGCGGCAACGTCCAACGCGTGCGCGCCCTGCTCGACGCCGGGGCCGATGTCAACGTCAGGAACTACAAGGGCCAGACGGCATTGCACTGCGCCGCCAAAGCGGGATTCGACCAAATCGTCGCCTTGCTGCTCGACCGTGGGGCCGAGGTGAACGCCAAAGACGACAAAGGGGCAACGCCGCTGGCGACTGCGTTGCGCTCCAAGGTCAAAGACAAGGATCGGCTCGCGGCTGTCATCGGCCTACTCACCGACGCGGGTGGCGTTTGAGCGCTAGCTGAGTATCCAACGGGCGGTTCACATTGCTAATGTTCGTTCCTTGCCTTCGACGATTCTTATTAATACTTTATCCTTAAATGTTAATAGTGACACTGCTTATTACGTTGTGCTTAATAAGGAAATCTCTCCGTGAAACGCGGCGAAACCGGCCAATACGAGACCATGATCGTTAGCGATGAGACAGTGCGGGCTTTCGTACCTGCGCCGCTTCCGCCCACGCCTGTACTGGATCTGGTAGCTCTGCAAGGGCCACTGGAAAAGGCATTACTGGCGCTAGGCCGGTTGGACAGTCTCTCCGTGTTGCTGCCCGATACGCACCTTTTCCTCTACACCTATGTCCGCAAAGAGGCCGTTCTATCCTCTCAGATCGAAGGTACCCAGTCCTCACTGTCGGATCTTCTGTTGTTCGAACTAGAGGAGATGCCAGGTACCCCTCTCGACGATGTCGTCGAGGTCTCGAATTACGTGGCGGCACTGGAACATGGATTGTGCCGGATACGCGAGGGGTTCCCGCTCTGCAATCGACTCATCCGCGAGATCCATGCCGAGTTGCTTGCACGGGGCCGTGGTAGCGACAAAACCCCAGGTGAATTTCGGCGCTCACAAAACTGGATTGGCGGCAGCCGACCCGGAACGGCGCGCTTTGTGCCTGCACCAGCCCACGCCGTTGCAGAGTGCATGTCGGATTTGGAGCGATTTCTCCATACAGAGGCTTGCGGATTACCCGCACTCCTGCGGGCGGGACTCGCCCATGTCCAATTCGAGACCATCCATCCCTTCCTCGACGGCAATGGACGGGTCGGCCGCCTGCTGATCACGTTCCTATTATGTCACGACGGAGTGCTGCGCGAGCCGCTGCTGTATTTGAGCCTCTACTTCAAACAACACCGAGAGAGCTATTACGACCTCCTCAATGATGTGCGGAAAAACGGCGACTGGGAAGCGTGGCTTGAGTTCTTTCTCAACGGCGTGACGCAGACCGCGGAGGGAGCCGTCTCGACTGCACAGCGGTTGCTTTCCTTGTTTCAGGAAGACCAAGCAAAGATACAACAGATGGGGCGTGCGGCAGGGTCGGCGCTGCGGGTCCATCAGGCTTTGCAGGAGCACCCGATTGCGTCGCTCCAAGAACTTGCCAAGCGCACGGAACTATCATTCCCCGCCGTTACCGCCGGAATACAAATACTCGAACAGGTCGGAGTGGTGCGCGAACTGACGGGCAAGAAACGGAACCGGCTTTTCGGCTATGATCAATATCTTGCCATTCTCGGAGAAGGGACCGAATTACCATAAGCCAACGCTGGTGGCATTTGAGCGTGCGGACAATTCGGAGCGGACATGAGTGCTTGCGACATCACAGTCGAGTTGTGTTATTAGCGCATTCCAGTATTAACGCTAATAAGAGCCATTCTTATTTTCACATCTGAACATTGTGAGTCCTGATATGCAACCCACGCCAACCGCCCCAAGCGTGCAGCAAGTCCCGCTCCTAACGGCGAGCCAGATAGCCCAGTTCAAGCGCGACGGCTTCCTCGTGCTCCCCGCCGTACTCGACCCCGAACTCTGCGGCCAAGCCAGAGACGCAATGTGGGCCGAAATAGCAACCCACCTGCCCCGCATGAAGCGGGACGATCCCTCCACTTGGGAGCCGCTCACCGAGGAAGAGAGCGCCGAGCTAAAAGCGCAGCGGCCCGAAATCGGCGGCGATCCCTATTTCGCCGGCAACGGCCACCGCTTCTACGTCCGCAACGGTGCCGAACAATTCATGCTCGACTTGGCCCCTCGGTCCTTGTGGCAAGTCGCCGAGCAATTGCTTGGTAAGGGCACGGTAGTGTGGCCCGCTGGAGAGGATGATTCCGGCATCACGACGGGTCCGTGCTTCATGTGCGACGACGCCGTGGGAGGGCTGGCCACCCACTTGGGCAAAGAGATCGAGCGGTGGCCAGAGGAAGGTTCCTTCACCACCGAGGAAGCACTGCTGTGGCTCAACGGCCAAGGGACGCGCGGCTTGTATTGCACCCTGCCCAACAGCCCATCTCCCGGGCCGGAATATCGCGGAGCCCACTCCGACGGTGCCTGCTACGGCCGCTGGCGGCTGCAAATGTCAGCTTACATCGACGACCTACCGCCTAACTCTGGCGGCTTCACAGTGTGGCCGGGCAGCCACAGCCGAATCTGGCGCGATCAGTGGGAGGCTTTCCTCGAAGGCGAAAAGCACACGGACAAACACTTGGCAGAACGCAAGGCCGGCGGCTACAACGATCCCGTCATCCAACGCATCAAGGTCGATACCCAACCCTTCGATTGCCACGGCCCCGCCGGCACAGTGGTTTTATGGCACACTAAAATTTTGCACATGGCCGGGCAAAATTCATCCACCGACGTCATCCGCCAAGCAACCATCTACGGTTTCCTCAAAACGCCCGCATCCCTCCCCGATCCACTCGTAGTGGACAACACCAACGGCGACATCTGGCGGGATTGGTCCGACGAAGTCCGCGCCATCCCACCCGCCAGATAGAGTTGCGGTCACAGGGTGAGTTCCCCGGAGGCACCGGCCTTGGACGCTGTCTCCGCTTCGGTAGCGACCACCCTCAAGAACCCAGCGGTTCGACGGCGACCACGGCACCGGAACTCGATGAGGCGAGGGCGGCGTCGGAGACCGCCTGCACCCAGTAGCCGCTCTCCGCGTCACAGACCGGTTTTTCACCCCGCTCCGCGGCGGCGACGAAATCCTCGATCATCGGCAGATCGAACAGCTTCTCCTGCAGCGGCTCCACCTCAATCCTCTCAGTTTTATCGGGCAGCTCCAGAATCAGGTGATCCGCCGTCAACTCCAGCGGGTCGATCAGTATCCTGCCGCCATCGCCGTCGATCTGGGCAAAGTCGCGACGCGGTGGCGAGGTCAGGATCGTCGAGTGCATGCCAATCCCGCCACCCTCAAAGCGCACGATCAGGGCGTCGGTGTCATCGACGGGCCAGTCGTGGTCAATCACTGACTGCGGCCCACCGCCGAAATTCAACAGCACTTCGATGCGATGAGACGCCATTTCCATCAGGGCACCGCCGATGCCCGGTTCGATCCGCCAATCCCCCGCTTGCGGATCCCAGCGCCCGCTGTAATGGGTGCGCGCGAAAACGACCCGGCCGATGCGGCCCGCGGCGATCAACCGCTTGGCCGCGACCACTTGCGGACAGGTGCGCCGGCGGTAGGCGACTGCCAAGGTCACGCCGTGAGCCCGGCACGTGGCGATCATTTCGCGACACTCGGCGGCGTTTCTCGCCATCGGCTTCTCGCACAGTACGTGCTTTCCGTGCTCCGCCGCCAAGCAGGTGTACTCGCAATGGGTATCGGTCGGCGTAGCCACGATGACAGCCTCCACCCGGTCGTCGCGCACCAACTCCGCGGCCGAGCCGTACGCGCGCGGACCACCGAATCGCGCTGAGAATGCCTTAGCTGCCTCAAGGTCGCGACGGCAGACGGCGACGAGGTCGGTCCGTTCCGAAGTTAGCAGGCTCGGCCCGAATGAATTCTCGGCTATGGAGCCACAGCCAATGATGCCAAATTTCATGGTGAAGTCCTTGTCCCGGCGAGGCGGAGGCCCGTCTCCCCGTCTTATGGTTCAGCGCCCAACTTCCTCGCCCACCTGCGCCGTGGCGGTCAGCTCTTCCCACTTCGTCTCTCCAAAGCCGACGTTGTACTCCATGTCGAAGAGCAGCCGGTCTGCGGCGAAGCGGAAAGTCAGCAGGGGGCGGAAGGGCGTCTCGTAGAAGCAGAGCCTCGCGTTATAGGTGTCTTCCGCGCTCCATGCGCCGCTGGCGACGATCGGTTGAGAATGGTCGCTGGTGAATGAGGTGCTGCCCTCCACCCAAGCCCCGTGGCCGATGCGGATCGGATGCTCGACGCCAGACGCGTCCTCGACGGTCACCAGCGTTTCCTCCTCGCCGAAAGCAAAGGTGACCGCCCGCAGGTTGCGCTCGTTGGGCGCAAACAGAAACCTCTGCCCCGAATGTTTGCCAGCCAGCGCGGAGATAGACATCCCTTCCTGCGGCGCGAGGGACAGGCCCCTCAACCGCTCGGCCAGCGGGCCGTTATCGGCCGGCGGCAGGGCTTCATTCTCCATCGCCGGCAGCAGGTGATCCCAGACCAGATCGAGCACCTGCTGCATGTCGCTCACGCCAGCGGTGATGGCCACCACTGCGTCTTGGTCGGGCATGACGATGCAGTACTGGCCGAAGGCACCGTCGCCCCGGTAGGCATTGTACCGGCAGCGCCAGAACTGGTAGCCGTACCCCTGGTCCCAATCGCTGTTGGGGTCGCTGCCATTGGCGGTCTGCAAGGCGGTGGCCTCCGCCACCCACCACTCTGGGAGCAGCCGCTGGCCATCCCACATCCCCCGCTGTAGCAGCAACTGGCCGAAGCGGGCGATATCCTCAGTGCGAATTTTCAGTCCCCAGCCGCCGACGTTGTAGCCCTCGTCATTGCTCTGCCAAGTGGCACCTTCGATCCCCAAAGGCGCGAAGAGCCGCGGTGTCAGGTAGTAGATCAGGGTCCCGCCCGTCAGCCGCTGAACCATCAAGCCGGCCATGTAGGTGGCTCCCGTGTTATAGACGAAGTGGGTCCCGGGCTTGAGGCCCACCGGCACGGCGAGAAAGGACTCAGCCCAGGTGTCCCGCTCGGTTGACCAGAAGGCGTCGGCCTGCTCCTTCAGGTGGCCGGTGTTCATCCGCAGCAGATCCCGCACGCGCATCGCCGCAAGGTTTTCGTCTGGCTCGGCAGGGGCTTCTTCGGGAAAGTGGTCGAGGACCAAGTCGTCGATGCTCATCAGCCCTTCCTCGACCGCCAGACCCACTGCGGTGGAGGTGAAGCTCTTGCTCAGCGAGTAGAGGCGATGGGGGCTGTCGGGGTTGTAGGGGTACCACCAGCCCTCGGCCACCACTTTCCCTCCGCGCAGCAGCATGAAGCTGTGCAGGGCATCGATCGAATCCTCGGCCGTATCGACGAAGTCGAGAATGGCCCGACTGGAGATGCCCTGAGCTTCGGGGGTGCTGCGCTCAAGGGCGGCGGCTAGCTGGTTGGCGTAGAGCATCAGCATAAACAGCAGGAGAAAGGCGCGAAACATGAGCGAAATCCTAGAAAGAGTTGGCGGTCTATAGAGAATGGATAGGGATTAAAAATAGACATTTGAACCTTGGTCAACCCCGATGGGCTTGATAGTCGTCTCCACAGTTGTGCTGCGGTAGGTGGCCAGAGAGCAGGCGGAATCTGACCTCAGCCGTAGGAGCCTTTCTCGTGGCGGCCGAGCAAGCGTTGCAAACGAGGCGAAGCTCCCTCCATCACGTGCGGCGGCATGCGGTAGTCGATAAAGGGATAGAAGCGCTGAGAGATAAAGCGCTTGCTGTACGTGACGCCGGCCATGAAGCGAGTGCGATCCGAGGTATTGGGAGCCCCCCGGTGCCAGATCTGGTTGTTGAACATGTAAGCGTCGCCAGCCCGGGCGAATAAGGAAATCGGTCCAGTCCCACAAAAGGTGGGCTTGTCTTGCTCGGCGGGGCCGCGGCCAGCGCGGTGGCTGCCGGGCACGACCTGCGTGGGGCCGTATTCAATGCTTTCTACATCGCTGACCGGCGTGAAGATCTGTAGCACAAAGCAGGGCATGGTAATGCTCGGATCGTGCTGTTCCACCTCATCGGGCAGGGGAAAGTGGATCAAGTCGTCGAGGTGCCAGCCGCCGGGGCCGTCGGGCACTTTGCTGAAGTCGGGCTCGGTGTACAGGGCGTTTTGCGACATGAGGTGGCAGTTGTCGCCCAAGATAGCTTCGGCCAAGCTGACAAACGGCTCGCGAACTACCAAGTCGCGGAATGCCTCGCTATATTCGAACATGCGCATGAGGCCTGCTTCGTCGTTTAGGATGCGGGGGTCTGCGACTTTGCGCGCCATGGCCTCGCGCAGGGCCTCGACCTCGTCGGCTGCGAGGACGGGTCCTAGGTGACAGTAGCCGTCGCGGTTGAATTGCTCGATGATGCACTGGGTTTCTTCCGGCGAGTACGGCTGGCCTGCTGCAATGGGACTAGACATGGGATTTTAGCTGGTCAAGAAGGTGGACAGGTCGGCTGCAAAATAGGGCACGGCCTTGCCAACGCCAAATCAACACAAGGCTAGGCTGTCGAGTTTTGCGTCAGGTGCTGCTGCAAAGGAGGCTATCATGGAAAGACGAGTCGCATGGCTATGGCTAGCCATTATGTGCCATGCCGTTGGGGTCTCGGGGCAAGAAATCGACGTGCACCTATCTAAAATCGACGCAGGGGTGGCTTGGGTTAGTTCGTACTGGGGCTACAACGCCCCCAAACTGGTGTACGATGGCGAGATGTGGGGCTCGGAGCAGGCCACGGCACAGGGGGCGCTCTACCAATTGCGCGACGGGCAGTGGCACCGGGGCTACGAGTGGGACGGCTTGAACTACCAGCCGGGCATGGTATTGCTCGACGAGCAACGACGACTGCTCCTGATCTATCCAAAGATCAACGAAAAACCAGTCATTCTACGGGCCACAGCGCCGGGGCAGATCGACCAGTTCGAACAACTCGAAGTGCCGGACGCCATTGGCAAGGCCGGGTACATGGGCGCTGGCATTTACGACGAGCGCCTAGTCATCGGCTTATACTTTCAAGACGGCCACGCTCGATTTGCGCACCGGCACTTGGGACGGCCCCTACATCCTCGCGCCGACGCAAAGAACAGAGGTGCCGTGGACAACTTGGCTCTACCCGGTCATTCAGCCAGATGAGACGGGTTATCACTTACTAGTGAGCAATCAGCCCGACCCCCGGGCGCTCTACAACCGCATCCTCTACATGCACTTGCCCTACGGCGATCCCGGTCAAATCGCGCCCGAGGTCGTGGTCGAGATCGCGCCCGAAGGCGATTTCATAGCTTTCGGCGAGGCCATATGGCGCGACTTAGATGGCTACATCTACGTCACCGGACAGTACCAATCCCCCGGACAGGCCAATCAGCTATTCGTCTTTGTCCGCGACCCGCATACGGGCGCGTGGACCCGTCAAGCGCTGAGCAATGCACAGGTGGCTGCGGCCTATCAAAGACCCGGAGGAAGCCGTGCCGTGTGGGTAGCCAGCACGTACGGGTCCGACTTGCGGCTCTATCGATCGGACGATCGCGGGGGTAGCTGGCAGGAGGAGCCGCTGGCCGATTTGGCCAGCTACGGCCTAGTCTCCAGTTTCTTCCTCCACGGCATTTCCCCGGCCAGCGGCAGCCTGATGCCGAGCCGGGCCTCACCCCAACTACGAGTTGTGGTTCGTCCAGTTCGACATTGCCGGGTTAGAAACGGCTACCGCGGTGGAGGAAGTAGAGTCGCCAGACGCGACTGGTGCGCCGATCTTGGTCGCCAATGCGCCCAATCCCTTCAACAATTCGACCCAGATACGCTTTTGGCTGCCCGTGGCGGGGCCAGTTGATCTAGCGGTGTACAATCTCCAAGGCCAGCGCATCGAACAAATAAGCAAGGGCCACCGGGAGGCCGGCTGGCATACCATTACCTGGACAGCCGGCAATCTAGCGACCGGGGTGTACTTGTATCGCTTGCAGGCCGGCGGCACGGAGATCGCGCGCAAGTTGGCCGTGATACGTTAGCGCGAGCGGACCGCTCCTGCGGACTATTGCGCCCAGATGTAGCCTCTGCAAATCCATCTCGACTAGGCATTCTCCTTGCGTCTCAGTTAAATGTTACTACAATAGTAATAACAACAGGAGGCATTTCATGGTCGAACTCAAAGTCCGCAAATTCGGCAACTCGCTCGGCGTCATCCTCCCTAAGGAGGTCGTCAATCGGCTGCGCACCAAAGACGGGGATCCTCTATTCCTGATCGAAGGGTCGGACGGCAGCTATCAGATGACGCCCTACTATCCCACCTTTGCCAAGAGGCTGGCAAAGGCCGAAGAGATCCTCGACCGCTATCGCAACACGCTCCACGTTCTGGCCCAGTGACGGAACCAGTTTGGATTGACGTACGCGACGCGCTGATGCTGCACGACCGACTGCTCGCACTGCACGGTGGCGCAGCGGGGATGCGCGACGACGGCTTGTTGCAATCGGCTCTGGCTCGGCCACAGCAACACTACGCCTATGCGGACACACCCGATCTCATCGAAATGGCTACCGCCTATACGGCGGGCATCGTACGCAACCATCCATTTGTCGATGGCAACAAACGCACCGGCTTTGTAGTCGGAATCCTGTTTTTGGAGTTGAACGGCTATCGCTTTACCGCCACGCAAGAGAGCGCGGCTCAGGCCGTTATCGAACTGGCGGCCGGGACACTTGATGAAGCGGGTTACGCGTCTTTCCTGCGCGCGAACACCGAAGTGCAACGCGAAAAATGATAACAGCGCATTAGCACAGCTCATCCACCGCTCGACAGTGAACTATTGCGTCGCCCATCCGCCCGCTGTATCTTGCCCCCCCATGAATTTACACCTCAGCATCGTCGCCCAGAGCTTTATTCCTCTCTGCAAAGCGCATCCCTTCACATGAACAAAGTAGAAATCCCGCCGCCCGAAGGCGTCTTTGCCCAGTCTTGGTCGCTGCAGAAACTCTTAGGTATGCTCGCCGTCTTCGGCCCCGCGGCCATCGTCGCCTCAGTCGCCATCGGTGCCGGCGAGACCATCGTCGTGGTGCGGGCCGGTGCTTGGGCTGGCTATGGCTTGTTGTGGATGGTCTTGCTCAGTTGCTTGGTCAAGGGCGTCTTCTTCACCTACCTGATCGGCCGCTATACAGCCGTCAGCGGCGAGCTGATCGGCCACCGCCTCGTGCGCCTGCCCGGGCCGCGCGGATGGCTGTTGTTGACCATTCTGCTCTTTGAAATGATCGGCGCGCCCCTAGCTTGGGTGCCCGTCTCCAAACCCTGCGGCGACCTTTTTCACTTCTTGCTGCGCGACATGCTGCCCGCCGGCGAGGAAGAAGTCTTCTGGGAAAACGCCATAACCTCGGCCTTTATTGCCTTGGCGCTGCTCTTTGGCATCCGCCTGTCCTTTGAACGCCTCGAAAAGCAACAGCTCCTCATCTGCGGAATCCTAGTCACCGGCACCATTGCCGGGACCCTCATTGTGCGTCCAGACTTTATCGCGGCGCTTGTGGGGACCTTCCGCTTTGGCGACCTGCCGCCCTTCCCGGAGTGGGCACCCGAGGACACCGTCGCGCATCCGCTGCTGACATTGGGCACCACCTTTGGCTACGTCGGCGGCTCGGTGATTGGCTACATCGCCTACGCCAACTGGGTCGGCCTGCACAAGTGGGGACTGACGGGCCACCAAGACATCGAGGCCATCCGCGACCGCGCCGGCCGCAGCGACACCATCGACTACCTACCCGACGATCCCCAGCAAATCCACCACCTGCGGCAACGCGTGGCACCGCTGCGCTGGGACGTGGGGCTGGGGGCGCTGGTCCTCTTTATCGTCACTGGGGCCTTTATGATTTCCGGGGCGGCCGTGCTCTTCCCGCTCGAAACCCGCTTTGAGGGCTGGAACTTGCTGACGCACC
>JAGWBY010000087.1:27121-27878 GCA_021295675.1 Candidatus Latescibacterota bacterium
CGCCCGCTGGCCGGACCGCACTTGGGAGTACCAAGCGATCAAGCGCGTCATCTGCCTCTACATCTTCGCCACCACCATGTTCATCGTCTGGAACAACATCCCCTTCGACATCCTGACCCAGATCGCCGGTTTCCTCATCGCCAATCTGGCCATTGCCATAATGATGGTGGCAGCCATCTATCTCAACTTCAAGCTGCCCGCCTCCTACCGCACCCGCGCCTGGGTCCTCATCGGCGCGGTACTCTCGACCGCGGTACTGATCGCCTCGTCCGCCGTCAGCGGTTGGGGACTGTTAGGAAAGCTCGCTGGCTAACCCGTTCCCCGGCCCAAGCGGCAATCTTCCGCGGCGAGCCACTCCGCGTACGGCCGCGGCATAGGGCTAGGCAGACCTAAGCCGTGTTCCTCGCGCCAGCGCAAGAGCGGGTGGTCGCGTTCGGCTTGCGGCAAATCCACGCGCTTCCCACGCGCCCCCGACTCGAAAATCCCCATCAATATCTCCAGCACGTGGCGGCCAGCTTCACCCGAACACTCGTGCGCACGGCCCTCGTCAAGCGCCTGCACGTACTCGTCGGCAAACTGGTAATCCTCCACCGCAGCCGGGCCCTCCGGGTCGTAGTGCTCGGGCACTAAGGGGTCGAGCGGCTGCCACTCGGATTGGCCAGGGGCAAAGTGCGGCGCGGACAAAAACCACGGAGCACCGCTCTTCCAATAGAGCCGGCCCTCGGTGCCGTAGATCTCAATCATATAGGCCGTTGAA
>JAGWBY010000006.1:0-318 GCA_021295675.1 Candidatus Latescibacterota bacterium
ATAATATGAACCTCGTCCAACCGGGCGACGAGGTGCTAGACCAAGTAGATGATATTGGCAAGCAATTGTTGGGGGGATTGAGCAATGGCTTGGCCGAATGGGCCCGGGAACAGGGCATCGCCCCCGAGCCGATTGAATGGACCAAGCAGGTGTAAAAAATCGACAAGGAGAACGCTATGAGCGAGCACAGTGCCGCGCCCGTACCCATGACCGCAGAGCAGAAGTTTTTTTTCGACCTCCAAGGCTGGATTTTGTTGCCCTCGGTGCTGTCTGAGGCGGAAATCGCAGCGATGAAGGCCGAAGTGTACGACGGTGCCA
>JAGWBY010000006.1:389-31068 GCA_021295675.1 Candidatus Latescibacterota bacterium
GGACGAGTACTACAGCTTCCGCTGCGAAAATTCCTTTATCACAGTGCGACATGCCGGCTGGAAAAGCGACAAGGGCACCGGCCTGCCGCACGTGGTGCGGCCGCCGCAACAGGCCAATGCCATGCGCTACCAAGTGGCGGGCAACAAGATATTTTCTGGGCTGACGCGGGTGGTGTGGGAGCTTGAAGAAGTGAAAGCCGGCCAGGGAGGCACCACGTTTCTGTCCGGCTCGCACAAGGCCCATTTCAACTACGGCGGCCCCGACCCCAACCGGCCCAATATCGGCGAATCGCCCTGGGAGGAACGCATGCGTGCGTCAATGGCCCAATATAGCTGCCCGCCCGGCTCGGCCATTGTCTTCACCGAAAGCCTGCTACACGCGGCCAACGATTGGCGCAATTCAGACAATCCGCGCTGCGCCGTGTTCAATTGCTACAATTCCCTGTGGGCGCAATGGCACCGGCTCAACCTCAGCCACGAGATTATCGAGGCCATGCCGCCCAAGCGCCGCTCGCTGTTTCGCGGCACGTGGCAAATAGGCGGCGAGAATCGCGCCTATTCGCTGGACAATCGTTCGGTTTAAAGTCGCTGTTATAGTGAGCATATAGAGAGGAAAATAGACTATGCCCAAACCCGTCTCTGACAAACCGCTCAATGTGCACCTCTATCCCGAAGGAGGCCCCGGACGCCAGCTCAAGGCTCGTTTGCGGGCCGGGGAGGTGTTGGTGGGTGGTATGATTGCCGAGTACGTGCGGCCGTCGCTGGTCAAGTGCTTCCAGCAGGCCGGCTGCGATTTTATCTACATCGAGTTTGAGCACGGTTATTTCGATTTGACCGCTCTGGCCGATACCGTGCAGGCCGCGCGCGACAACGGCCTGCCGGTCATTGCCAAAACTCCGCAGCTAGAGCGGGCCGCAGTGGCCAAGCTGTTGGAGTGCGGTGTGGTGGGGTTACAGCTACCGCGCACGGAATCGAGAGCGGACATCGAGACCTTGCGCAGCTATCTCAAGTTCCCGCCCTTGGGCACCCGGGCCGCAGCGCCGGGGTACGGCAACAGCGACTACTGCAAAGTCGCGGATCACCGGGCGTGGATGGCGACACAGGATGAGGAAACATCCCTCGTGGTGCACATCGAGACGCGACGGGCCTACGAGCGGGCCGAGGAAATCGTCTCGACGCCGGGGGTGGACATGGTCTATGTCGGCCCGGGCGACTTTTCCGTGGAAATGGGTCAGCCGGGTCAGCCGGATCACCCGGATGTGCGCGGCCCGATGGAAGAGATTCTACAACTGTGCAGAAAGCACGGAATCCCGTTCGGCACTACGGCTTCGGGGCCAGAGGCGGCTCGGCGCTGGGTGGAACAGGGAGCCTTGTTCTTTGAGGCTGAGGACGAGCGCAACCTGATCTTGGAGGGGGCGACCAAGCTAGTGGAAGCGTACCGGGCTTTCTGCTAGCACTGGCTCAGAATTCGTGACGCCTGTAGATCCCCATAGCGAGTCTGGCGCTCGACGGGCAAGGTGGGAGCGAATGGCCGAGACTTTTATCAGACGAGCTAACTCGGAGGTGACTCCTGCCGGGGAGAGTCAGCCCCTTTCTATTCGGGCCTTTTTGTTGGGGGCCCTGTTGTGCCTCCTCATTGGCGTAGGCACCATTTACGCCAACGCCATCATCCAGGGCACCTTCATGGCTTGGTGCTTTAGCAATCCCGTTGCTCTCTTCCTGTTCTTCTACCTAGTGTTGGGCAATATCTTGGTGGGAACCTTGGCTCGCAATTTGGCGCTGAGGCGGGAAGAGTTGGTGCTGATCTACGCCATGATGATGGTGTCGGCGTCGATTCCCACCTTTGGCTTGGTCGAGCACTTGCTGCCCATGATTACGGGGGTCTTTTACTATGCTACCCCCGAAAACAATTGGGGTGAACTGATCCAGCCCTATGTTCCCGCCTGGATCGCCCCCAACGATGGGCAGTTGATCCAAGGTTTCTACGAGGGCCTGCCCAAGGGGATGCCGGTGCCTTGGGAGGGCTGGCTGGGGGCGTTGGGCTATTGGTCTATTTTCCTCCTCGCCCTCTACCTGGTGTCGATTGGTCTGATGGTGCTTTTGCGCCGGCCGTGGATGGAAGGGGAACGCCTGCTCTACCCGATGATGCAGGTCCCCATTGAGATGATCAACGGACGCGAGGGGGCGTCTTTGGTGAGTGCGGTCTTCCGCCAGCCGCAGATGTGGATCGGCTTTGCCCTACCCGTCCTAGTCGGCTGCTGCAACGCCCTGCACAATTATCGCTCCAGTATGTACTTGTTCCGCGATACCATCAACTTGCCCTTTGAGTTTTCGTTTTCTCTGGTGGGTTTTTCCTATTTCATCAACCGAAACCTAGCCTTGGGAATCTGGTTTTTCTATTTGCTGGCCCTCGTCGAGCAGGGCTGTTTCAATATTCTCGGCATCCACAGTACGGAAAAACTGGGCTGGTTTAGCAATCCTAGTTCCCCTTATCTGACTCATCAGGCCCTAGGGGCCATGCTGGTATTCGCTCTATATACTTTGTGGAAGGCACGCTCTCATTTACTGGCGGTGGTGCGCCGGATTTGGAGATTATGTCGTACCGAGCGGCCTTGTCGGCGGTGCTGGTGGGATTGGTCGTCATGGTAGTGTGGCTCGAGGCCACGGGCATCCCCTTGGTGGCGGTATTGCTCTTAGTCTCGGTGGCGATGCTGATCTTCATCGCCTTGTCGCGCATTGTCGCCGAGGCTGGGGTGGCGCTGGTGCGAGCGCCGCTCATTGCGCCCGATTTTGTCATGGCCAGCATGGGCACCTCCTTTCTTGGGCCGAAGGGCTTGACTGGACTGGCCTACACCTATCCGTGGACTGCGGATATCGTCACTTTTCCCATGGCTGCCTGCGCCAATAGCCTGAAGATGATCCACGAGGTGGTGCGGGGGAGAAAGCGGGCCTTTTTCTGGGGCATGGTGCTGGCCTTGGTGGTTACGTTGGCAGGCGCGTTCTGGATTGTGCTGTACCTGTCCTATCGGCACGGCGGGATCAATCTCAATAGCTGGTTCTGGCTCACCTCTTCCTCCGTTCCCCTCTCTTATATCTCGATGATGATGCGGAATCCCTCGACTACAGATCTAGGCGGCTGGCTGTTCACGGGCTTGGGGGCGGGGCTGATGTGGCTGCTGATCTGGGTGCATCAGCGGGTCATGTGGTGGCCCATTCATCCGCTGGGCTTGGCCATGACCGGGACGGTTTTCACTTCGGGGGTGATGTGGTTCAACGTCTTTTTGGCTTGGGCCATAAAGGGCTTAGTGCTCAAATACGGCGGGGGCGTTTTGTACCGTCAGACCCGGTACTTTTTTGTCGGCATGATCTTGGGTGCCTTTGTCGTGGCCGGCACTTGGCTGGTCATCGACTTTATTACCGGGAAGCAGGGCAATTTCGTGTTGATATGGTGAGTGCCCTGCTCATTTAATACGCCACACTGATCGCGCCGGTGTGTTCTTCCCGTGCTTTGTCCGTGTCCACTCGCACCTGATACAGATACGTCCCGGGTGCCACGGCGCTGCCGTCATCGCTGTGGCCGTCCCACAAGTGGACGTGACGACCGCTGCGCTGGTGGCCCCGGTAGAGCGACCGGACTAGACGGCCCGCGAGGTCGAATATATCCACCGCCACTTGACCGGTCTCCACCAATTCCAACAGCGAGTATTCGACACCGACCGCGTCGTTGATCCCATCCCCGTTGGGCGTGACCACGGGCGGCTGCGCCCGCACTTCGCTCACGAGGCGGCCGCGCAGGCGTATGCCAGCCCACACTTGGTTGCTGTCCAGTGCAAAGGTGGCGTCTCCGCCTTGTACCTGCTGACCCACTTCGAGGGGGCGTTCAGAGTCGAACACCTGGCCTGCAAAAGTCGTGCCAAAGTGAAAGACTTGGGCGCGGAAGAAGACCTCGACCAACTTCTGACTATCGGTGGCGTCCATGCGCGGCAGCGATAGCGCCAAGCGCTTGTGCGCAAGGTCTGCAGTCCAGTCCACCCCATCTCCATTGACGTGTACAGAATCGATGCCGACAAATCGTCCAGAGGTCTGCAGCACTAATTGGTCGAAACCACTGTTGTCCGGCACGATGAGCGGTTTAAAGGCATAGGTAAACGGCGTCACTTGGCCTGGTTCGGCTTCCACTGGCCAGATCTCGGCAACCACTTGGTCGGTTATGGGCGGTTGCGAGGTGGTGAACTCGACAAAGTTGAGCCCGGCCCCTTGAAAGCCTTTCGGCAGGAGCAGGATCTGGAATTGCAGGTACTGCCGGGCGTTCGGCGCAATAATAGGCGTGCCAGTGCTGTCGGCAAAATCGTAGGTTCCGGACCAAGGGTTCCAATGGTCTAGATCGGTAGTAATGCCGGCTTTATTGCCCTTCAGCTTGTCGTAAGTCGCGCGCGTGAGGGGCTGGCCAGCCTCGTCGCGAAAGGTCTGCTCGTCGCCGCGGCCCGTAAAGCGCCAGTAGCGATTGGGGTCAGCCGCGGTGCCATTGCGCGTGCGGATTTTGACGCGGGCGTCTCGTTCCTTGAAACCGGACCAGCGCAGGTCACCCACGGTGGCGGGACCGCCCAAGTCGAAGATCTGAGTTTGGTAGAAACCCTCCAGGACGTAGCCTTCTCCGTATGCTTCGAATTCGGCGACTTCCCAATCGCGTTGGCGGAAAGCCATGCTCAGTACCAGCCGATCGGCAGCTTGGGGCGGAAAGAGGAGATCGACAGTGCTAGAGCGGTTGTCCGTCTCTGAGACGATGACCTCGTCGCGGTCGTCGTCGTAGGCTGTGAGGATGAATTGTTCGATAAAGCGCAGGGGAAATTGAGGCGAGGGATAGAACCGCACGCGGTTGACCAGGAAGCGCCCGCCCAAGTCGAGAATGAGTACGACGCGCGCGCCGACGTGTTCCGAATCGGTGTTTTTGAACACCGTCGTCGAATCGCCGTCGGCGATTCCAGCACTCACTTCGTTTTCTGTTTCGAGAAAGCCGCCCACGCCAAAGCGGGCGCTCTTGGGACCGCCGCCTCGATCCTTGGCGGCGAGTGCCAAATTATCGTCCGCAGTGACCAGAATGGGCGTCGCTTGGTCGCCCGCAAACAGCAGGCCTTCGGCTCGCCCGCCAAAACCCGCAGCGGCTTCCTCCCAGGTCAGATGGACGATGTCCACCCCTTCCGTCTGTGCGGGCGGGGGGCCGCCAATTCGGTACAGGGTCAAGCCCCAGTTGTCGCATGGCCACAGGGCAATAGCGGCCCATACCGCTAAAAAGGACGCTTTCATGTCGCTGCACTCCATTGGAGATGGCCCCATTATAAAGCGGCGCGGACGGCGAGACAACTGCGGGGTGCGCGGCTGTTGGAGCGAGGCGTTGCTTGACCTATCTTTCCCAGATTAGTCTAACTCAACGAGCACATTAGGAGGAGCACATGGGAGTGTGGATCGAAAAAGCACCGATGCCGACCAATCGGCACGACCTGCAAGCTATTGCTGTAGAAGGCGAGATCTATGCCATTTCCGGGGCCGGCGACTATACGGTCCATGTGGTTGAGATCTACGATGTGGCCAGCGACACTTGGCGGCCGGGACCGCCCATTCCCACGCAGCGGGGGTGGTTCGGCGCGGCGCGGATTGGCGACGATATTTATACCTGTGGCGGCAAGCGGGTGCGCTCGGAGGAGGAAAAGCAGCAAACCGGCGACGACTATCACTTTGAAATTCGCGACAGCGTCGAGATTTTGAATCTAAAGACGCAGACTTGGTCCGCAGCCGCGCCCTTGAGCAAACCCCGAGCCGGTCTGGTGGCCGTTGTCTGCAAGGGGAAGATCTACGCGGTCGGCGGCAACAGTATGAACGCCGAGCCAGCAATCGGCCAGCGGCACCTAGACCGCATTGAGGTCTTCGATCCGGCCACGGCCCGCTGGACCTTGGGGGTGCCTTTGCCCAAAGCAGTCCAAGGGCCTGGAGTCGCCGTGGTCGATGACAAGATCTACGTTGCGACCGGGATTGGCGGCGACGGACCCCGCCCCGACTTCAATGTCTTTGACCCCGATACCGGTGGTTGGTCGCCGCTGCCGCCCATCCCTACGCCGCGCTGCGATCCGGGTTGTTTGGCCGTGGGGCGCAAGATCTATGTCTTTGGCGGCTGGGGCGGATCAGCGCCCTATCACACCGAGGTCGAAGTGTACGATATTGACGCCGGCACTTGGTCCAGCGAGACCCCCATGCCGGTGAAAAAAGCCTGGATGGCCACCGCGAATGTCGGCGCGCGAATTTTCGTCATGGGTGGGGCCCACAAGTGGGAAGACCGAGCAGGGTACAACTGGATCGCGGATCTACACGAGTACGTGCCCTAAAGTCGAGTCCTAAGCGTGGGGACGGATCCACAAGCCGTAGCGAAACCGCAACACGGCTGTTTCCCCCATACTACACCGCATCGCCTAGCAAAGCACCGTCGTTCAGAGGGCAAGGGTTGGCCTGCATTTTGCATGAGCTATGTAGCCGATTATCTTTGACCTGATACCAAAGGATGCTCATCATGTCCAACCCACAATCCGCTTCCGAGCTCTCCACCCGCGATGTTTTGCAGCAGATTGACCGTCGCCTAAGTCTCATTGAGACGGATGTGCGCGAAAACAATACCAAAACCGAGGCCAAAATCGACAGTGTTGCAGCCGAAATGCGCCGTGAGTTCAACGGCAAATTTAACTTGGTTACCGGCTTGATCATCACCACTTGGCTGTCGGTAATGTGTACGCTTTTCTTCAAATTATAGCGTGATGTTACGCAGCCCCTGCAAAGGCAGAGGTTGCCTAACGTTCGTTCGCAATTCCTAATTCCCAATGATTGCCTTGGTACTGTCGGCTTTGCTACTGGGCTGCCAAGCGCAATCCGGGCGGGAACAGAGCGAGCCTCCTCCTTTCCACTTCGTCGATGTCAGCCGAGAAACGGGGCTGGACTTCAGGAACGTCTCCGGCAGCCCAGAACAGAATTACGTCCTCGAGTCCATGTCCACCGGGGCGGCTTTTCTCGACTACGACAACGACGGTTTCCTAGATCTTTTCGTCGTCAACGGGACGCGGTTGGAATACCAGCCAGAGGAGGCGCGCAACCGGCTTTTCCACAATGAACCGGGAGCTGGCGGGGCGCGGGTTTTCCGCCAAGTGGAAGCCGATTTAGGCATTGGGGGCTGGGGTATGGGATGCGCCGCGGGGGACTACGACAACGACGGCGATGTCGATCTGTACGTCACGTATTGGGGTCCCAACCAACTCTGGCGCAACGACGGGGCGGGCCGCTTTGCCGAAGTTGCCACTGCTGCCGGAGTGGACGACGGCCGCTGGGGCTCTAGCGCCGCCTTCGGGGATGTCGATGGCGATGGGTGGCTCGATCTGTACGTGACCAACTACCTTGAATTCGACTTGGACAATCCGCCCGCGGGCGGTTCTAAATGCCACTACAAAGGTCTGTACGTGTACTGCGGACCCGAATACGCTGGTCGGCAGGCGGACCGGATCTACCGCAATCGGGGGGACGGAACGTTTCTGGACATGAGCGATTCCACCGGAGTCGGCGCTCTGCGCTACCCGGCGATGGGGGTCGTCTTCAACGACTTGGACCGCGACGGCGATCTCGATCTGTACGTGGCCAACGATACCGAACCCAACCTGCTCTGGCGCAACGACGGTGACTGGCGCTTGGTCCAGGTGGCCGTCCAGGCCGGGGCCGCGTACAGCGGCGACGGTTTGCCGCAAGCTAGCATGGGATTGCACGCTGGCGATTTTGACCGCGACGGCGATCTCGATCTCTTTGCAACGCACTTTTCAGAAGAGCTCAATACCCTATACTGCAATGAGGGAACTTGGCGCTTCCGGGATTGTACTCGCGAGGTCGGCTTGAGCCAAATTGAGGGACCCTACCTGGGATGGGGAACGGCCTTTGTCGATTTCGACCGGGACGGCTGGCTCGACTTATTTGTCGCCAACGGGCACGTCTATCCACAACTGGATCAGAGCTACGCCGATTTGCGCTACGCGCAGCGCAATTTGCTCTACCGCAACGAGGGCGGGCGGTTCAGGGAGGTGGGAGAGCAGAGCGGGGCCGTGTGGAAGTTGCAGAAGGTGAGCCGCGCCGCGGCCGTGGGCGATTACGACAACGACGGCGATGTCGATGTTTTCATTATGAACTTGAACGATACGCCGACCCTACTGCGCAACGACAGCGAGGTGGAGTACCGCTGGTTGGGGTTGCGGCTGGTGGGGGCCGAAGGGCGGATAGCCATCGGTGCCGAAGTGCGAATGCGAGTTGACGGCAGCGAGCAGGTGCGAGAGGTCCAGCGGGGGTACAGCTTCCAGGCCCAAAACGACCCGCGCTTGTTGTTCGGCCTAGGGCCGGCAGCAGCGGTGGAACAGGTGGAAATCCGCTGGCCTTCTGGGCGGCGGCAGGTCTTGTCGAGTCTGCCGACCGGGCGCTATGTGGAGGTGGTGGAGCAGCCCTGACTCCCAATTTCAACTCGAAGGCGCGGGCGGGTCGAGTTGAATTTGGGGAATTGCTTCTGCAAAGATGCGCACCTGATCGGCGTATTCCTCTCTGTAGTGGGCGACCAATTCATTGAAACGCCGTTCTTGCTCTATGACGCGCAAGATCGCCGCTATGCGCTTGTGCACTGCTTTTAAGGGGGGAATTTCCCCGCCGCTGCGCTCTTTGAGGCGGAAAATGGAATACCCGCCGGTCACTGCTACCGGGCCGACCAAGACGCCGATTTCGGCTGCCATAGCATGATCGACCAGCGCGCCGTAGATCGCCTTCTGATACGAGTGGAGGTGAATCTTTCCACGGCCTTCTGGACCGCCGTGGCGCTGGCTCAGGGAGGCCAGATCGGCTATGGTTTCGCCGCTATCTAGACGCTGGCGCAGGGCCTTGGCTTGATTGTGGTCGTCAACTAAGAGTTCGTCTAGCCATAATTCCACCGGGGTGCGAAATTGTTCCCGATGGTCTTGGTAATACTGGGACACGGCCGCATCGGTTATGGTTATTTTGTCGCCGATCTCGCTTTGGCGCAGGGCGAGGATGAGCATTTCCTCGGTCTTGCGCTGCTTCCAGTAGCGCATGGCAGGACTTTCGGTGTAGCCGGCCTCTTTGGCCGCGTGCCAGACCAGCGACTTGGGAATGGGCAATTTCCAGGCCGCGCGGATTATCTGCAAGCTGTCGCCCAAGGCTGGCACTTGGCGGCTGCGGCGGAAAGATTCAATGTAGTGCGTCGCGGTTATGCGGCCGCCGTCAAAAATGAACAGTGGTGCCGCGCCTTCCTTGGGGGCGAGGGTGGGGTAGGGTTCGACTGCGGGGTCTTGGGCCATAAGGACGGCCAGACCAGCGGAGTGCAGACGCAGATTTAAGGAAGCCGCCAACTCCTCGATCAGAGCCTGATGCTCGGCGACGAAGCGCTCTTTCCACACATTTTTGTACAAGTCTTGGCGATACTGGGCGAAATCGGCACGGCGTTCAGCGGTACAGAAAATCAGCTGGTAATTTTTGCTCAGGGGCAGGATTTCGGACAGGGAACCTGGCTCTAGGCTGGCAAAGACTTGAACGGGGATGCCGTGATTGGCGGCACCGACGCGATTGACATAGCCCAAATCGCCGCCATGCTCGGCGGATTGCAGGTCGAGTGAATAGGCCCGGGCCAAGGCGGCGAAGTCGTCGGCAGTGGCTATCTGCTGGCGCAATTTCACTGCTTCGTCGCGGGTGTTGACCAAGAGGCGGAGCAAGCGCTTTTCGCGCTGGAAGTCGCCGGCGACAAAGAGTTCTTCGAGTTCCTCGTCGGAAATCTCGATCTGGGCACTTACTTTGACGCTTTGGTAGGTGTTGATGACCTTTTCGCGAAATTTCCAGGCGAGTTTGTTCTTGAAGGTCAGCACCGTGTCCAAACCGCGGGTGCGGGCCGCGTGGGCCAGCAGTTTCTGGTCTATGAGCGATTGCAGATAGTCGCGGCGCGCGGCATCGCCGCTCTCTTTGGATTTTAGGCCGGGACCTAACGAGGCAATGAGACGCTCTACTTCAACCGCGAAAATAGAATCGCTGCCGACTTGGGCAACGGCGATTTGCCGGACGGCTTGCTCCGGCGCGGAGGGTGGTTGTATAGCGGCGGGAGGTTGGTCTTGTGGCGTACAGGCAGACAGAGCCCAACTAAGTGCCCAATACGGCATTGAGACAATGGTGCGATACATGACGGTTCCTTTACAGACTCAAGTGGGTGGCAGTCGAGCGATCCGAGCCGTGGTTGAGCAAACTATAACCAATCGAAGGCGGCAGCAAACGAGCGTTTTAGTCACGCCTAAAGGCGCGGTGAAGCGCTGGCTGGTGCACGCTTGGCCGCCTTTTGGCCTCAACCATTTGGTTGGCGAGTGAAGCGTTGGCTTCGACTGCTCAAGCGTACGCCTTTTATTTTGCTTGATTTTTAATTTTCAAATTTCGTACCTTGCAGTTGGAGGAGTAAAGATTGGGAAATCCCAGTAGATCGGCTTTTGTCCAACTCGATTGCGGAAAGGAGGAGAATGCATTAGGTGCAGAGAAGTATTCTAGTTTAGAACGCAAATTTCATCGTTTTACGAGAAAGGAACTGACATGACTCGTCGCATCGCAACGGCTGCTGTGGCTCTTACGTTGGGCCTAGCGGTCAATATTTCGGCGCACTCGCCCGAGGGTGCCATTTTTCCGGCCTTCCAGTGGCCAGCCGGCCTCGAACCCGTACTGGACGGCGTCGGCAGTGAATACGATATCGTCCCCGAAGCGTATTGGCAGACCACCGAGCAGTTTCCCGATACCCAAGGAGGACGGGAAATAGACGCGTCAAATTTCGACGCCAAAGCCACGGTGACCTACAGCTTGGGGACCAACCGGCTCTATTTTTACAGCCAAGTATTCGATGACATCAACCGACCGGGCGATACCTGGCAAATTCTCCTCGACGCCGATCACAGTGGTGGTGAGTGCTATCCGGGTGATGAGCGCTTGGACGGCTCTCAGTGCTATCAGACCGAAACCTACAACAATATCGGCGACACGTTGTTAGGCTCGGAAATTGTCCACTTCTTCTGGGGCGCAGCGACTTGGCTGCCCGAGGAGGGCTGGTACAATGCGGTGGCCACCTTTGAGGGCGACCACTACGGTCCGGGGACGACCTGGCTAGAGATTCGTTTGGCTCCTACCGATGACATCAATCCCGCCGGTCCTGGAGAGTCGATCCTGCACGAGATGCAAGAAAACAACATAATCGGCATCCACTACAACTGGATGGATTACGATGTCGGCTGCCGCCAAGCACGCGAAGGCGAAGAGTGCGGCGGTTGGGACGCTTTCTACAACCTGAGCCAGAGCGACATTGGCTTTAGGAACGCCGATGGCTGCAGCGACTTCTTCTTGTCGCCCATTGAT
The DNA here is from genome assembly GCA_021295675.1 of Candidatus Latescibacterota bacterium. The sequence continues at coordinate 11,844 of JAGWBY010000006.1, forward strand.
GAGAGCGTTGACTTCGGCGCTGTACCCTCTGCGGTTGAAGCTACGACCTGGGGCCGGATCAAGACCGGTTTCGTCAATTAAGCTATCCTTCATCTCTGGTGTTGTTTTCGCTGCCTGGTGTACCGAGACGGTGCGCCAGGCAGCACATTTTAACCCAATAAACATGAAAGCTGCGATGCTCCGCCTAGCGCTGCTGTCTTTGCTGATCCCGAACTTGTCTTGGGGGCTCACCATTTATCGAGTTGGTGGCTACGAGCTTCCCCAGCCCGAATTGGCGGACAATTCGGACGTGGAGTTTGTCCAGTTGAGTTGGGAGGACTTCGCCACGGGAGCCGAGGGCGTGATGGTCGGCTTGGAGGTCGGCGATGAGGGACGGCTCGCCCCTGTGTTCATTCCTTCGGATGAGAATATGGCGATATCTTCCTTTGCCCGGGGTGGCGGTCCCGGTAGTTGGAAATACAATTTTCTCACCAAGGGCGAAGAAATCGATTTGATCGCCGACGGCGACGCAACCACGTTTCTCGACCCGGCGGTCCTAGTCGCGCGCTCGGAGTCGTCGCTGGTGTACCTCGATCTGGGCGGCCGCTTCCTAGTGAATCAGGTCGTCGTCTATCCCCGTCCGAACCATCCCGACCGCCTCATCGAGGACTATACCTTGTACTGGTTGCCCAAGGGGACGATAAGGCCACGGGGCAAAAATGTAATTGCGCGGGGTACCGACAATCGAAATCCGCGGCTAGAAATCAACTTTGTCCCCCGCCTCCTCGACCAGATACAACTCAATATCCACAAAAAAGAGGGTTGGGAGATCGCCGAGTTGGAAGTCTATGGCGAGGGCTATGTATCCAGCGCCCTGTATACTTCCGGGGCCTTCGACCTCGGCCAGCCGTCTAGCTTGGGTGAGATCCGCTGGTCGGGCCTCCAAGATACCGGTGCCAAATTGATCCTCCGCACGCGCAGCGGCCACACGGTAGATCCCAACCGCTACTGGCGTTTTACCGGCCGCGGCGAGGAAAAGACCTTCCGCAACGCACAGGGCGTGCCCTTGACTGCGGTGGATTACAACAACCTAAAGGGCAACAAAGCCGAAATCACCACGGACCTGGACAATTGGAGTTCGTGGTCGGGGCCCTACGATTGGGCCGACAGTCTCGGCACGCCGCTCACCTCGCCAGGCCCCCGACAATTCATCCAAATGCAATTGGATTTCGCGCCTAGTGGATTGGAGGGCGCAGCCATCGATTTTATCGAATTCCGCGTCACTCAGCCGCCGGTGGCCGGCCGGGTGCTCGGCGAGATCTGGCCGATTGAGGTAAAGCCAGGGGAAGAGACGGCCTTCGTCTATGCCATGCGGCCGGATTTTGCCGGGGGCGAAAGCGGCTTTGACCGCTTGGTGCTGGAGACTTCGGGCCAGTTCACCGGTGTCGATTCCGTGCGCGTCAACGAGGAATTGCAGGATTGGCAACTCGCCGAGCCTTTGGCAGATCAGCGACTGGTATTGGAAGTGGCGCGCATGGACCGGAGCAAGACTGGCCGCGTGGTGGAAATTTTCTTCAAGGGCCGGGTGTTCCGCTTTGGCACGGTCTTCGCCGCCCAGGTCTTCGATAGCCAACGCCCGTTGGAAGTGGGGCAGTTGGTGGAAGACGGTGATGCGACTTTCCGTCTAGACAGCAATCAGCGCTCGGTGGGGATTGAATTGGGACGCGAGATCGTCAGTGAGTTGGTGCTCAGTTCGCGGGTATTCACGCCCAATGGCGACCAAATCAACGACCAGGTCCATATCGAGTACATCCTGCTCGAACTGGCCGGTACCGGGGAGGTGGAAGTGGGCATATTCGATCTGGCGGGTCGCCGGGTGCGCCAGCTATATCGGGGTGCAGACACCAGCGGTCAATACGCCCGGACATGGGACGGCAGAGAAGATGGCGGGAGCGTGGTGGCACCGGGTCTCTATCTTTACCGAGTGCAGGTGGATACAGACGAGGGACAGACAGAACGCAGTGGACTAGTGGCCGTCGTGTATTGAGCGGCATTCCGTGGGAGGAAAGCAATATGGACAGCATTTATCTGCGATGGGCCGGATGTGGACACTTTGAGGCGCTGTTGGGCGATATCAACGTGTGTTTCGATCCCTATCTCTTCGGCGAGGATCTTGAACGGGCTGAACCGATATTCGACTATATTTTTATCAGCCACGAGCACTTCGACCACTGTCATCCCAAGACCCTGCGCAAGCTCTGCGAGGGCGATCGCTGGAAAAAACTCTTCGTCCCCATTGGCTGTCTGACGCCCAACGAACCTGTTGACGAAAAATACGGCGATGCTGCTTTTGCGCGCGACCTGCCCATCACCAAGCACATTCCCGCCGACAAGGTCCAGGTAGTTTATCCCAAGTACCAGGATGTCGAGCGCTATGGCCGCCGCGAATTCCCCGGGCCTTTTGAGTTCGACCTAGGGCCGATTCAGGTCGAAGTGTACGAAAGCGGCGAAAGCGCCCGGCCGGACCTGCCCACTTGCGCGTACCTCGTAACCCATGCCGCAAGGGACGTAGCCATTTTCCACACGGGGGATTTGCACGGAGCCTATCCGCCGCTGGAGAATCTGCGCGGCCGCGTCGATTACCTGGTACACATGAAGACGCCGATGGAGCCGCTCATCAATGCGGTGCAGCCCAAATTCGTCATTCCCACCCACTACCGCACTGACCGCCAGTCCGAGCCGATTCCGGCCGGTCATTGGCCGCCCAATCTGACCGACGTCAATGCCTTCCTAGAAGACTTGCGGGAGCAAATGGACGGCAAGGCCCAATTGCTGCCTTTTACCGCGCCCATTCAATACGAAGTGGAGATGCCGGCCAAGAAGGTCAAGTGGAAATGGGAATGGTACAATTCATGGGATGTTCCGGCTTGGAGAGAAGAGTAGGGGCAATCCCTTGTAGTTGCTCAACCTCCTACGGACGGTGTATAGCCATCCTAAATCCTTCACTAGACGATCCGCAGATGGACGCAGAATAGTAGAAACAAGACGATCTGCAAGCTGAATCGGTTAAGTCATGCAGGACTGTTATAGAAAGAAACGCATGAGTAGAAAAATGTGCGGCTTTCTCGCCTTGGCGTTGCTGTCGTTGGCAGCCGATGCCCCAGCGCAGACGATCGCCTTGGGGGGAGAGGGGCATGCGTGGTCGGGCGGTGGGGAAGAAATCGACCCGCAATTCCGCTTGTCCAATACCGAGTTGGCCGTTGGTAATACGCCGGGCGGCGTCATCGACTTCGCATTTGCCGAGGGGTGGATTTTTCCGCAACAGATCGACACGGGGCGGAATCTGGCTCTGGGCGCGGCCGACAGAGGCGGCGGCATGAGCTCGCCCCTGCCCTCAATCAGCCAAGAGTCGCTGGCGGCCATCATCGACGAGGATGCAGAAACGGCCTTTCGCCGCAAGGCCAGTGCCGCCGGGGAAGTGGTCATCGCCCGCGGCATTATTATGGACTTGGATTTGGGCGCGCGCTTTGGTGTCAACCGGATCCGGTTTTTTCCGCGCAACACAGTTCGCGCCAATGAGGAGTTCAAGTTCGAAAACGACTTTATGCGAGGTTATTCTCTAGAACTGAACGACGGCAGCGAAGAGACGTCCGTAGAAGGCCGCCCGCAGTACACTACCTTCGTCCGGGTCGAGGACAATACGGATGCAGTCGTCGATTTGTCTTTGCCCCTGCAATTCGTGCGCTATGTGCGGCTGGTATCGCTGTCCAATATCGGTTTTGAAGTCGATGAGTTGGAAGTATTCGGCGCAGGCTTCGTGCCCGAAGCCCAGTACCTGTCGGATATCTTTGACTTAGGCGATCTAGCCAACTGGGGCAATCTGCGCTGGAGCGAGCGGCGCGAGGGCATAGCCGGCTTGTCGGATATTCGCGTCTTCACCCGTTCCGGCCGCGACACCACGCCCTTTGTCTTCAATCGCTTTAACGCCGATTTGCAGGAAGTGCCCTGGAAGGCGTCGGCCGAAATCAACGGCGTCTTGCTCGATGACTTGCCCATTGACGAGGCTTTTGACCAGTTCAATTCCCAACCCGAATCCGTCCGCCAGGACCTCACCCTCTCCCAGGCCGATCACGCCAGTCTCCCCCTCCAACAAAAAGCGCCCATCAGGGACGACCTAATCAACTGGAGCAATTGGTCGCCCCCCTATCCGTTAGAGGGCACGACTCCCGTGGGTACGCCAATTGTCTCGCCTGGTCCGCGGCAGTACTTCCAATTCAGGATCGATTTTGTCAGCCGCGATTTTCTCGCCGCGGCCGGAGTCGGCACCCTGTCCTTTGATGTGGCCAGACCCGTGCCAGCCGAAAAAATTGTCGGCGAAATCTTCCCCCGCGATGTCGCCGCCGGAGAGGTGGTGGAGTTCACCTATGGGGCGCGGGTGGGAGTCCGGCCGCAGGATACGGGTTTCAATCGCTTTGAAATATCCTCGCCGAGCATCTTTGAAAAAATCGGCCGCATAGAGGTGCTCAATGCCCGGGACGAGCTCATCGCGGGGGAGGATTTTGACGTGGCCCTCGCGGAGGCGCAATTGCCACTGCACAAGGGCGAATTCAGCATTGAAAGCGCCGAGGATGGCCGCTTTGTCGTGGGCTTTCCACCCGTCGGCGATGGCGATTTGCTCAAGATCACTTTTACGACCTCGGTCCTGCGCTTTGGGCAGGGATTTGCCGGTAGGGCTTGGCTGGTCGATCCCAGCGTGGCAGACGAAGGGCAATTGCCGCAGTTGGTCGTGCCGGGCAATGCAGCCCAACTGGGAGCCGCAGATGTGGATCCCAGGCCGGTGGGCAGCGAGGACCTAACCGCGGTGGATAACAATCTAGCGGTGCGCATTGCCATCAAGGGATCGCTGCTGGGCCAGCTCCAAGTGACCCCCGAGATTTTTACCCCCAACGGCGACGGAATCAACGATGCGGCTGCGGTCCATTTCGAGGTGCTGCGGCTGGGCGTAGGTGCTCCACTGCGGGTGGAGATCCGCGATTTGAGCGGGCGTTTTATCGCCGCGGCCTTTGCTGACGACCGGGCCAGCGGTCGCTTTACAGCCACTTGGGATGGGCGGGATGGCAACGGCGCTGTGGTGGTACCTGGCATCTATTTGGTCCGCGTCTTGCTCGATACCAATGTCGGCTCCGAGGCAAAAACCGGCCTCGTTAGCGTGGTGTACTGAACAAGCGATACCTGTGGGAGGGCGTTTTCTATGTATGGCAAATACGGGTTGGCTTTCCTGCTCCTCAGCAGCTTGATGAGTCCAGATTGGCTCGAGGCGCAGGATTACGGCTCTCGCCTCGGAGTGCAGCGCGGTGGTCGGGTGTCGTACGAACCTCGGGGCCCGGGCGTGCTCTTTGACGCCCTCGATCCAACCCTCAAACGCTGGTACGTGCCCCAAGAACTCTACAACGAGTACCGTTGGCGGCCTTGGCAGTACAACAACTACGCACGCGAGAATTACCAGCGCTACGTCAATACAGCCATAGAGGGCAATTACTTCTACGACCTATACGGCAATTTTGTCACCCAAGGCTGGCTGATATACGACATGCGCCGGCAACAACCGGCCGAGTTCGGCAGCACCGTATTCAAGGACAGCCGCTATGGCTCGTGGTTCAACAACGTCTTGATCGCCTCCGACAGCAAGGGCCAGAATCACTACGCGGTGACCATTGGCAACAGCATCCGCACGACGCTGACGCCGCTGACTTTTTCCAAGCCAGCCTTCAACGGCATCCAGGCCGACTTCGCCTCGGACAAGTACCAGGCCACAGTGCTGATGTCGCGCATCAGTGCCCCCAACCAAGTGGGCGTTGCCGTCGGTGCCGTGCCCACGGGCGTGTCGAATACCACCGACTTTCTCGGTGGCCACTTCACTGCCCAAGTGGGCGATTTCGTTACCTTGGGGACTACCTATATCAACGCCCACCAGTCCAATACGCTGTTGGAGAGCTTCTTAGGTGGCCGCGCCCAAGGCGATTTGACCGTCGATCAAAACAGCAGCGCCGTCACCCGCATCGAAATCCTGCTCGAAGACGACTCGCCCGCCGACGGTCGGGGAGGGGCAGCGCTGTTTTCGCAAAATATCATCATCACTGCGATCCGGGACTTCAATACCGGCGAGCGCGAAACCATCACGGGCAAGGAGATCAACTTCGCGCCTCTCGTCCAGGGCGGTTTCCAGCGTCAGGGGGGCTTTTTGGCTGCGGATGGGGACGAGACCATTCGCCTCATCTACGATTTTTCCGATCGCGCCTATCTGGGCCCCGACCCCTCGACCATCGTCGAGGTTACTTTCGAGTTGGTGCTGGCCAACGACTACAAGGTGTCGATGGCTTCCAACCGCCAACTGAGCCGCGCCGGAGAATTCCACCCCCTGCTAATCGCCCGGGCCGACGGCAATGTGCGCGACACTTCGAATCAGCGGCTCGTGCGCTTTGACTACGGTCTGCCCACAGCCAACCAAATTTTCGGTTTCCACCTCGCCACGACGAGCTTCTTGGGCTTTGATACCTATGCCGAGTACGCGGTCAACCACCAGTTCAGGAAGTACCCCAACCCCAATGTAGAAGGCGACCACGAATCGGCTTCGCGGCGCGCCGACGCTTGGATGCTAAACGCGGCGAAGAATGCCTATCCGTGGTTTGTCTATGGCGAGGCCTTCAGTATGGGCAAAGACTACGCGACCAGCATTTTTCTCAGCGACCAGCGGGGCGTCATCGACTATGCGACCCAGAATCGGTTCTTCGAGTTCGTCGAGGACAACGACGACCAAGACCGCACTCCCGATTGGGGGCGCGTCTACCAGTCCGGTCCCGATATCGAGGTCTTTCCAGGCTGGGACGAGAATAACGATTTCATCAACGACTTCAATCAAAATGACAACCGCACGCGCGAGAATCAGTTGCCCGATTACGAAGAACCTTTCCTGCGCTACCACAGCGACCGGCCCGAGTTCCTCTTTGGTATTGATCTCAACAACAACGGCTGGATCGACCGCTTTGAGAACGACACCGAGCCCGATTTTCCCTACAAACGCGACCATCGGGGGTACAATGCCTATGGCGGTATCCATCTGACGCCGGAGACTCGGCTGACTGCGGGGCGCACCCGGCAGTGGTTGATTTCATCTGCGCGGCGTAGCGAGACCAGTTACGCCCTTTTCACCTTTGACAAGGATATCGCCGACTTGGGGCGCATCCGAGTTTTTGAACATCTGAAACGGGCGCGCGACAATATAGCCGACGACCGCATTGCGCCCCTGCCCTTTTTCCGCGGTCCGCAGCTACCCGTCCAAGATGTGCTGCCGGCCCGAGACACTTGGATCAACACCGTGTGGCTGGGCTTCAACTACACGGGCACGGCCAACCTCACGGTGGAAAACAAGCTCAAGTACGAATTTTTTCACCAATTGCTCGATGATGAGGTGTTGGCAGAGTTGGGCGCTCGGCGGGAATCGCGCTTTTTCGGGTTAATCAACAAAGCCGAGTATTCCCTCGGCGTAGCAGGGGTGGAATTGATGCCACGGGTCAAAAGCGAGTACCTGATTGACTCACCCTTTCTGCGATCCGAAGACGAGCGCAAGCAGTGGATTCCGAGTTTATTTTTCATCACCCGCCTGCCGCTGATGCCGCGCACCCAGATCGAAGCAGGCTTGGAACAGAGCTACCGCTGGGAGTTGCTAAGCGATGAGGAGGCCCTAGTTGAGACTGGGGCCGAAGGAGTGGGTACCGGGGATCAGCGCGAGACGATTTTGGCGATTCAGGCGACCAATATTAGCGATTATTTGGGCTATAAACTGATCACTCAGCTCGGTTTCCAATACGAGCGCAGGGCCGCGGAAATCGTCGAAAAGAAAACCACTGATTTCGGTTTGGGGAACAGGGCCTCGACCGGTTTCACAACCTTTATCACGGTGTACGCCGGTCTGGGTCTCTAGTCGTGGCACGTGTGGTTATTACCATACTCGCCCTGTTGGCGCTCGATCCTGGCGATCTCCGCGCCGAGGAATACGGCAACCGCTTGGGGCAGGGGCACGGCGTCGGACTGCAATATCTCACGCGCAGCCGCAGTACGCTCATCAACGCCATCGATCCAAGGGTGCAGAAGTGGTACATGCCCCAAGAATTGTACAGCGAATACCGCCTGAAGCAGTGGGGGTACACCAACTATTCGAGGAATTTCTATCGCAGCTATTTATCGGCGACGCTCGAAGGAGATTACTTTTACGATCTCTTTGGTCGTCGCGTGATGCACGGGTGGTTGGTCTACGAGGCGCGAAAAGAACAACCGAGGGCCTCAGAGGGCAACAGTTTGCTCAAGGGTCTGCCCTACGGCGGCAATTTCCAGAACCTGATCATTGCCTCTGACTCCAAGGGACAGCACCATTTCTCTCTGACTATAGGCGATGAGATCGCCACGACCCTCACGCCGATGACGTTCCGCAAGGCCGTCTTCAACGGCGTTCAGTTCCACTATCTGCGAGATCGCTACGCCGGTACGGTGCTATTGTCGCGCATCAGCGCGCCGTTGGTCACTACCTCGTCGTTCGACGTGGGGCTGACCAATGCCACGGAATTGACTGCCGGGCGTCTCACCGCCGAGGTGGGCGAACACGTCACGGTCGGCGGCACGTATGTCAATAGCCACAATAGCCGCGCCACCTTGGAGCGCTTTGCCGGCAATATGTTCAAGGGATTTCTCACCACCGACCAAGCGGGCAACGCCGTTACTTTTGTCGAGGTGCGCCTCAGCGACGATTCGCCCGAAGATGGCGAGAATGGGGCCGTACTCTTCGCCGAGAACATCATTCTAAAGGATGTAAACGGCCATCAGTGGAACGGCGCGCAGGTCGGTTATGTGCCGTCGCGCACAGGCGGTGAACTGCGCGACGGTTTTGCGGTGGCAGACGGCGGCGACCGCATTGTGCTGCGCTACAATCTCGAAGCCTTGGCCTCGGCACGGGTCGTGGAGGTAGAAGGCGAGCCTACGTGGCTGCCGACTACGGTTGACTCCCTTGCCGAGGTGCGCTTTGAATTGGTCTTGGCCAATGATTATCGGGTCGAGGTTGCTTCGAATCGCCAGACCAATATAGAGGCGCAGCCGGTCTTCCTCTTGGTCGAGAACGCGCCGGGCAATGTCGGCGATACTTCCAATCGGCGCACCGTGCGTTTTGACTACGGTCTGCCCACCGCCAATCAGATCGCTGGTCTCACCTTGGAAGTGCGCCAACTGTGGGGTTTTGACCTGTACGCCGAGTTAAACGTCAACCACCGCTTTGCGCAGTACCCCAGCCCCTTGCTGACGACCCACCGCACATCCTCCAGACAGGCCCAAGCGTGGATGGTCAATCTAGCGCAAATACGCGCGCCCTATTTTTTGCACGGCGAAGTCTTCAGCATGGACCCGGATTACACCACCAGCGTTTTTATGACCGAGACCAATGGGCGGGTCGATTACGTCGATCAAGAGTCCTTTTTGTACGACTATGTCGATGACAACGACGATTTGGATCGCTTCCCGGACCAAAAGCGCCGGTGGCAGTCGTCGTGGCTGGGAGAAACTATTTCTACTGGCGAGGGGGCAGCCGATCCGGCCGTGTTTCCCGGTTGGGACGAAAACGGCGATTTCATTTCCGATTTCAATCAGAACGATACGCCGACGCGCCGCAATGCACTGGCCGATTACGAGGAGCCTTTTTTGCGCTTCAACGTCGATCGGCCCGAGTTCCTGTTTGGCATGGACATGAACAACAACGGCTGGATCGACCGCTTTGAAGACGACGTTGATCCCGATTATCCCTACGACCGGAATCTGCGGGGATACAATGTGTACGGCGGCGTCGATGTCGTGCCCAAGGTGCGCCTGACCGTGGGCCAGACTCGGCAGTGGCAGTTGTCAACCAAGCGGCGCAGCGAGGCTGCATACGGCCTTTTTGTCTTGGAACGGGACTGGCCCGGCATTGGTCGCCTGCGCGTTTTCGAGCACCTGAAGAAAGTGCGCGACAATGTAGCGGATGACCGCTTGGCAGCCCCGCAAGCCATTGGCGCTCAGCAGGCGGTGGTGGAGGATCCGCTGGCAGCCCAGAATACTTGGATCAACACCGCGTGGCTGGGGTTCGACTACACGGGCCTGCAATCCCTGCGGGTAATCAACAAATTCAAGTACGAGATCTTGCATCAGCGCGCCGAGCAGCCGGTGCTCGCCGAGCGCGGTGCCCGCCGCGTCGGGCGCTTTGTGGGCGTGGTCAACAAGGCCGATTACGGCCGCGATATTGGCCGAGTCCACCTCCGTCCGCGTCTTAAAAACGAGTTCTTCTGGGACGTTCCCTATCTCGAGCGGGAAGGCGAGCGTCAGTGGTGGAAACAGATGCTGTCGTTCAGCGTGCGATTCCCCATTCTCAAGGAGTCGTGGCTTGAGACGGGCGTTGAACAGGTTTTTACTACCGATCTAGCGACGGATGTAAAGCAAATGGCTGCGGGCGAGCGGACCGGCGATGGCCAGCAGACGATCTTGGCGGTCCAGTTGACCAATTACGGCACGTACATGGGCTACCGCTCGATCATGCAGTGCGGCCTGCGCTTTGATCGGGACCAGTTCGAGCGCGTTGACCGGAAGTCCGAAACCAAGACGGGCAGCCTCGTCTTTGTCTCGTTCTACGCTGGTCTGGAGTAGGAGGATTTCTATGACGAGCAGACATTGGGCGATCTGGACTTTAGTCATCGCGCTCGGTTGCCGGGCCGCGGCGGCCCAAGAGGGGTACGCGATCCGCGGCGACCGCATTGTCACCCAAAGCGCGAACCAGTGGCGACAATGGCTCTTTCCCTTTGGCACGGTCGATATCGACTCCGAAGGGGCTAGGCCGCACTTTGTGGCGTCGGAACTCAATGCCAGCCTCAATGCGCACCGCTTTCCCCTAGGGGCCGACGAGGGCGAAAAGGAGGGAGGAATCCTGGCTGCCGGATCGGGGCTGGCCGGGGCGGCGCGCATCCTCGACGGCAATGGAGATACCTACTGGGAGCCCGACCTAGACGATCCACAGGATCTGTGGTGGGTGGCGATCGACCTCGGACGGATCGTATCGGCCAAGCGCATTGTTTTGCGCTTTGCCCGCGACGGCGACGGCGATCCGTTTTACCAATTTCGCCTGATGGTGGCCGACGGCGAGGGCAAAGTTGGCGATAATCTCGATTATCACTTGGTCGGCAAGACCGAGCGGCCCAATGTCGATCAACGCGAATTTTCTTTTGATCTAGAGCCTTTTCAAAGTGCTGATCCCCATTTTACCGGCGATGCCTTTCGCTTTGTGCAGGTGGTGATGACGGACAGCCGCTTGGGCAAGGCCGAAGAAATAGACAGCTTGGCCTACCAGGATTTGCCAGCGGATCTGCAGGGCACGGTAGAGTACTTCGGTCGCAGCCGCAGCGGGAGCGAGTGGCTGCTCGACAGGGATGCCTATGAACTGCTCGATCTGTCAGAGCGGGGTTCGATCCGCTATTACCGCCGCGAACAGCCGCGCCTTGCCGAGGTCGAGGTCTGGACCTTGGGCGAGAATATATCGCTGGGGGCGATCCAGCGGGGCGGCACGGTGGAAGGGCACGGCTTTAATCCGACCCGCAGCCTCGATGGGGACTACACCACTTGGTACGGCCTACAGCAGAGTTACACCCGCGAGGCGGCCGAGCCCGAGCGGCAAGTCCTCTTTGACCTAGGCGCTTTGTACTGGCTGGATCTATTCCACTTTCTGCCGCCAGCGGCTCGCAGCGCCGGAGGTACGCTGGGCAATTATCGGATGAAGCTGTCGGACGGTTCGCTCGCTCCAGACGGAAGTTTGCAGTGGGTGCAGGTCGAAGAGCGGCGGGCCTTCCGCCAGCCTCGGTTCCAAGAGGTGCGCTTTGAGTTGCAAAAGGTCCGCTACATTGCCTTTGACTACCTAGTGGGCAGAGGGGGTAACAGAGCTGGATGGTCCGAACTCCAGGCCTACGGCGAGGGCTATCAGCCGGAAGTGGTGTTAGAATCGCCGTTGATCGACTTGAGCAGTAGCATGAATTTGACCACGCTCCACTGGGAGGCCGATGTCCCGCCCGGTACGCGCATTGAGGTGGCCACCCGCACTGGCGATCAGACCAAAGTCAACACCACGTATTACCGCAGCGACGGCGCTGAAGTGGACAAAAAAGCGTACCATAAATTGATTGCCGCGCTCAAGGGAGATTCGCTCAATGTGCTGGTCGTCGATGAGGAAACTTGGAGTCCTTGGAGCAAACCGCACTTGCTGTCGGGGCAAGTCATCACTTCGCCGTCGCCGCGCCGCTTCCTCAAGACTCAAGTGCGGTTGAGCAGCGACGACCCGCAAAATGCCGTGCTATTGCGGCGCTTGGAGGTGTCGTTTTCCCAACCGTGGGTAGGCAGAGCCTTGGGCGAGGTATTCCCGGTGCAGGTGGAACGCTCGGGAGAGGACACGCCTCTAACCTTTTTTGTTCGGCCAGTGCGGCGGGTGGGCGATCTGGGCATTGACGAGGTGTTGTTGATCAGTTCCGGGGGGACGCCCCTCTCGCTGCAGGAGGTGCGCCTTGGCTCTGCAGCGGAAGTAGCTACCGGAGGAGGCGAGGCGCTGGGTCTAGATGTGGTGGAAGTGCTTGAGACCGCGGCTGATTCGCTGTGGGTACGCCTGCCCAACGCAGTTGGCCGCAACGAGGTCCTCGCAGTCGATGTATTGACTGCGCTATTTGGTCATGGCGTTTCCTTTGCCGGACGAGTGGGCAACCGCGATGATTCGGGAACTTGGCAATTGGTTGAAGCCGACCAGGAGGCCGTAGCCGAAGTGGAAAGTGGCGTCCTTCGGGTGCTGGTGCCCTCGGGTCAGGTGGGTTTGGCGGACCTGACGCTGGATACAAAGGTCTTGACGCCCAATGGGGACGGGATCAATGATGCAGCGCGGATTGGCTTTGAAGTGCTGCGCTTGGATGGAACCCAGGCGGTGATCGTCTCGGTGCACGATCTGGCCGGTCGTCGCCTTTGGACACTGGAGCAGGTGCGCGAGCGAGCGAGCGGGCAATACGAGGTGGTTTGGGAGGGGGTGGATGATGCAGGCAAGCGAGTGCCGCCGGGGACGTATATTTTGCGGGTGGAGGTGGATGCGGATGCGCGCAGCAATGTGCGGACCCAGATAATGCGGCTAGCTCACGTGGTGTATTGAGGCGCAGGAGTGGGCCGCCAAGTCCAACGATTGACGGCTATCTTGGCGCTTGGCTGGTCTATGGGCTGCCAAAGCGAATCGCCGCCGGTGCGTTTTACCGACGCCACCGACCAAGCGGGCCTTTCTTTTGTACACGAAAACGGTGCCGCCGGGCAGTACTTTCTCATCGAGACTATGGGCGCGGGCGGGGCGCTGGCCGATTTTGACGAGGACGGCGACTTAGATATCTATCTGGTCAACGGTTTCGATTTAAGAGGCTTGGACGCCCCACCGATCAACTTGGCGCACCGAGAAGACGACCTCTATTGGGTGGCCCCATCGGCACCCAGCGCCGAGGATCGCTCTGCGGATCCAGCCGATTACGCGGTCGCGCTGGCCCCCGTAGCTGGGGTGGAACCAAGGGGCAATGCGCTCTACCGCAACGAAGGGCCTGGTACTTTTGTCGAAGTGCCCAATGCTGGTGGGGCTGCGGACCTAGGTTATGGCATGGGCGTAGCCGTGGCCGATGCCGACAACGACGGCGACCAGGACCTGTACGTGACCAACTACGGGCCCAATGCTCTCTATCACAACCGAGGGGACGCCGTCTTTACCCGCAGCCGTGGCGTCGAGGCCCCCCAATGGAGTACCAGCGCTGCCTTTTTCGACCGCGACAACGATGGTGCGCTTGATCTGTACGTGGTCAATTATCTCGATTTTACCCTAGCTACCAACAAAATCTGCGGCGGTTTCATCCGCACCGACGACGCGGGCTTGCGCGCCATTGGAAAAGATACGCGCTCGTACTGCGCGCCCAGCGAGTACGGGGGCGTGCCCGATGTGCTCTACCACAACGAGGGGGACGGTACTTTTGCCGATGTATCCATTGCCGCCGGCATCGCCAACCCCAATGGCAAGGGATTGGGCGTGGTGGCTTGGGACTGGAACGAGGACGGCTACCAGGATCTATACGTGGCCAACGACGGGGTGGCCAACTTCCTCTACCAAAACGCCGGCGATGGCACCTTCCGCGAGATAGCCCTACAAGCCGGGGTGGCCTACAATGTGCGCGGCCAAGCCGAGGCTGGCATGGGGGTGGACCTTGGCGATTGCGACCGCGATGGCGATTGGGATCTGTTCGTCACCAATTTCTCCCGCGAAACCAATACGCTCTACCGCAATGAAGGAACCTACTTCAAAGATGTGACTGCGATGTCGGGCTTGGGCCGGCCGAGTTGGCTCTATTTGGGCTTTGGCACTGCGTTTTTCGATTACGACCACGACGGCGATCAAGATCTGTACGTGGCCAACGGCCATGTCTTAGACCGCGTCCATATACTGCAACCTGGGGTGCGCTACGCCCAAGAGCACCAGCTATTTCGCAACGACGGCTCCTGCCGCTTCGCCGATGTGGCGGACAGTGCGGGGAGTTGGTTTGCGCAAAAGCAAATAAGTCGAGGGTTGGCCGGGGGCGACTGGGACGGTGACGGCGATTTGGACCTGCTGGTGACCAATTGCGGAGGACCAGCCAAGCTAGCGCGCAATCACAACGGCAACGGGCGCAATTGGATCTCAATCAAGCTGGTGGCTACAGCGGCCAATCGGGATGCGGTGGGAGCTGAGGTGCAGCTGGTGACCGGTTCGTTGGAACAGCGCCGCCTAGTGAGAAGTGGGAGCAGTTATTTATCGGCTGGCGACCGGCGACTCCACTTCGGCTTGGGAGGCCACGAGCGCATTGACCTGCTAAAAGTCCAATGGCCGGATGGGACCATCGAGGGATTTCGGGATTTACCCGCCGATCAAAATTTGCTAATTGAGCAAGGACGGGGTGTGCAGGATGAATAGCCCGTCCTCGGCCGCTTCGATGAATTGCGAATTGCGAATTGGCTCGGCAGCCCCAATGAGCCGACGCGAATTGAAGATCGCAGGTGGTCTTTTTCTTTTAGCGTTGGTCGTGCGTCTGGTCTATCTGGAGCACAGCCAAGACAATCCCTTTTTCGCGGCACCCGTAGTGGACGCCCATTCCTATGTGGCTCAGGCGCAGCAGATCGCCGAGGTGTCCTGGGTGGGGGACAAGCCCTTTTGGCAGCCGCCTCTATACCCCTATTTTCTCGCCCTGATCTACGCCGTTTCCGGCGACTTGTTCTGGACGCCCCGATTTATTCAGTTCCTCTTGGGGGCGGCCTCTTGTGCTTTGGTGTTTGGCATCGGTCGGCAGGTATTTGGCACCCGAGTCGGTCTCCTCGCTGGGGCTATGGCCTGTCTATACGGACCTTCTATCTATTTTGAGGGCGAGCTGCTACCTACCGCGCTGGCCGTTTTTCTCAATCTCCTGTTGCTCTTTGTCCTGCTCCAGTCCGGCCAGAGACGAAGACAAGCTCTAGTCTCGGGCCTCGTCCAAGGCTTGGCCATAGTCGTCGTGCCCAATGCGGCCCTGTTGGCCCCTTGCGCCTGCCTTTGGTACTGGAAGAGCGCCGAGCGAGCCGTGCGGAGCAAGCTGGTCTGGTGCCTGCTTTTTGCGGCGATCACCTGCTCAGTGGTTGGCGTAGTGACGGTGAGAAATTGGGTGGTCAGTGGCGAGTTCATCCCCTTGTCTTGGAACGGCGGTGTGAATTTCTACTTGGGCAACCATCCCGATTACGACCGCTTGGTGGGGATTCGCCCAGGGCCGGAATGGGAGGGCTTAATGGAGCAGCCGCTGGCGGCGGGCCAAGTGGGGTACGCCGAGCGCTCGGCCTATTTCTACCGACAAGCCGGCGACTGGATCGCCAGTGCGCCCGGGGATTTTGTGCGGTTGTTGGGGTACAAGGTGTTTTTGTTGGCGCGGGGCGAGGAGATCAAGCGCAACCAAGACGTGTACTTCGCCCGCACCCATTCTTGGCTGATGAGCGTCTTGCTGTGGAGAACCCACCACTTTGCCTTTCCTTTTGGGCTGCTGGGGCCCTTGGCTGCTGTGGGTATGGTTTTGGCTTGGCGGCACCGACCCCAGGCGAGTTTGCTGCTGCTCTGCACCGGCGCGTACAGCGCCTCGCTCCTGCTCTTTTTTATTACCGGCCGCTATCGCCTGCCTTTGGTGCCGCTGCTGCTGCTCTTTGCTGGATACACCCTGCTCTGGCTGGTGCAACAGGGACAGGCTCGACAGTGGCGTCTCTTGGGGATCGGTGTGGCTTTGGTCGTCTTGTTGGGGATCGTCGCCAACGCTGGCCTGCGGCCAGCCGATCCCTTGGCCGACGCGGAAATACACTTTGATCTGGGGCGCGTTCAGGCCCAACGGGGGCAATACGAGAT
The DNA here is from genome assembly GCA_021295675.1 of Candidatus Latescibacterota bacterium. The sequence continues at coordinate 28,330 of JAGWBY010000006.1, forward strand.
TGCGGCGCGCTCCTTTGGGACCGCGGTGCAACTCGATCCAAATTACCTGCGAGCCCGCCACAATCTGGGCGCGGCGCTGGCGGCGCTGAAGCGCTACGAGGAAGCTGAAGCGATTTATCGGCAGGGCTTGGCGCAAGCGCCCGACGATCGGGGATTGCACCTCAACTTGGCGGCTCTGTACCGGGCTACGGGACGATACGGGCAAGCGGTGGAACACTACCGCCGAGTTTTGGCAACAAAGGCCGACGCAGCGGTTTTTCTGGCGTTGGGAAGGGTTTATAAGAGAATGGGGGCAATAGAGCGGGCCCGGGAAGCTTTTGAATCGGCACTGAGCGGGGAAAAGGTGCGGGTGCAGGCGGCCAATGAACTGGGCTTGATCGCGGTCCGACAAGGGGCGTTGGGGCGGGCGGTTAATTATTTTGCTATGGCGCTAGAAGCCGCGCCCGACAATCACTTGATCGCCTTTAATTTGGGGGCGGCCTACCACGACTTGGGCCGATTCGACAAGGCGGCCGAGTTCTACCGTCTGACCCTGAGCTTGGCCCCTGAGTACGCCAAAGCCCAGCGCGCGTTAGCGCGATTGCAGGAGCCATAGGAATCTGGGTCGAAGGCCGCAGCGTCAGAATTCTACTCTTTGTGGCTGAGGCGCGGGAACTAGTACGCGACGGCAAAGACGCCGCGTTGGGTGTGCTGCTCCTCGGAGTCGAGCATCAATTCATAGATATAGGTGCCGGGTTGGACCAAGGCGTCCTGCCCGTCGCGGCCGTTCCACTCCTGAATGAAGACACCACTGCGGGCCTTGAACACCGGTAGATGCGCCACTAGCTGACCGGCCAAGTCGTAGATGCGCACCTGTACCGGTCGGTCGGCGGTGACCTCACGCAGCTTGTAGGCGATAGTCAAAGTCTCGTTGATCCCGTCGCCGTTGGGGGTGAACACCTCGGGTACCTGCACATCCACTAGCAGATCACCGCCCACCGGCGTGTTGACGGCCAGCAAATCACCGGCAAAGCGGAACGTGGCGTTGCCTGGATCGATGCGTTGCCGGATCTGATCGGGATCGGTGCTGCTGAAGACCCACCCACTGAACTCGGTGCCAAAGCGCAGTACTGGTACGTCGAAGTCGACCTCGACCTGCTTGAAGCTGTCGGCGCTGCCGGTCAGCGGCGGGAAGGACACGATGAGGCGATCGTCGAGCAAGTGCGGGACGAACTGGTCTAAGTCCACTGGCTGGCCATCGATGCGCACCGCGCGCACCGCGTGAACCCGGACGTGGGTGAGGATTTCCAAGCGGTCGAACCCGGCGTTGTCGTCGCTGAGGGTGGGCAGAACGACATAGGTGAAGGGGGTGGGTTCAAAGGAGGTGACTTCGGTAGGCCAGATCTCGCCGACGAGCGCCTGTGCTGACAGGGTCTCGCTCAACTGCAAGGTGAGTTGATCGATGCGAGGTGCTACATGGAAGTCGGCGAAGAGCTTGATGGCGATTTGGATGTAGCGGCTAGGGCCGGGCGACAGCAGCAGCATTCCGTCCTGCCAGTCGCTAGCGGGTTGGTTGGGGTTGCGCTGTCCGGCGGCGAACTCGTAGGGCGACGACCAGAAGCTCCAGTTGTCGGCATCGTAGATGGGAAGTAATTGAACGGCGATATCGATTGCGTCGTATTGGGCGCGAGTGATGGGTATGAGTTCGTCGTTGATATTGGGCGCGAAGTAGAGCAGCGGCTCGGGGGTGTGGCCGGTGCGGGTGCGAATTTCGATGCGGGTACCGTCAGGCACGTCGCCTTCCCAGCGGATTTTGCCCCAGGTGACGGCTTGGCCGAAGTCGAGGATCGGGGTGAGGTAGGTGGCTTCTTGGACATAGCCGTCGATTTCATAGTCGCGCAGGGGAAAGGCGCGCAGGGTGAGCCAGCGGACCGAGCGGATGGGAAAGCGCAGGTCGACGACCGGGTCGAGGTTTTCGCGGGTGGTTTTCAGCACCGTCAGTCTGGGGTCGCCATTGCGCACCCAGGTTAGGTCGCCCAGCACGGTGCGCCGCTTGCTGGTGGCCACAACGTTGGTATTGCGAGCTCCGCCGCTGCCGTAGTCGTTGGCATTGCACGAGTCATTGGCAAAGACAATCGAATTATCGCCGATGCGGATCTCATACCAAGCGAGGAAATTGTCGAGGAAGCTGTCTTCGCCAAAGCTTTCGACGGCAGGGGTGGGAGCGCTCATGGTTTCGATTAACGGGCGGTCCTCGCGTCGGCTCAGACGAGGATAGAAGCGGATGCGGTTGATGGGCACACCAGTTCCAAAATCGAATATCACGGAATTGCTCCAGCCATAGCCCACGCCCGGCGGTGCGCCGACCCGCTGGACAAAGGTGCGAAAGGCAGCCGTGGTGGGATCGCCGTCCAGCATCAGCTTGATCGAGGGTTGCATATTGCCCCAGGACCAGCAACTATTGTTGTTGAGGACTCTGGAGCCGGGGATATAGGGCAAGGGGATGGTCGCCCTGCCGGCTTCGACATCGGCCTGGGCGATATTGACGGAGGGGTCAATGAGCCGAGGCTGAATCGAGGTGCCGGAAAAGTCAATTAGGGTGTCGGCACCCACGCCAAAGGGCGCAATCCCCACCGATACTTGGCGCTCAACTTGGCCGTCGGCAGCAAAGACCTGATAGGCGCTTTCCCCGGCTAGGATGGCCTGCCAAGGGTTGCCATCGGGTCCGCCCAGACGGTATTCCGTCCCCCCCAACACAGG
>JAGWBY010000006.1:31186-32319 GCA_021295675.1 Candidatus Latescibacterota bacterium
AAAATCTCTTCAACGCTTCTAATTTCAATAGGCGACGGCAAAGACGCCGCGTTGGGTGTGCTGCTCCTCGGAATCGAGCATCAATTCGTAGATATAGGTGCCGGGCTGGACTAAGGCGTCCTGCTCATTGCGGCCGTTCCACTCTTGGATGAAAGCCCCGCTGCGGACTTTGAACACGGGCAGGTGTGCCACTAGCCGACCGGCCAAGTCGTAGATGCGCACCTGCACCGGCCGGTCCGCGGTGACCTCGCGCAGCTTGTAGGTGATGGGCAAGGTCTCGTTGATCCCGTCGCCGTTGGGGGTGAACACCTCGGGTACCTGCACATCCACCAGCAGATCGCCGCCCACCGGCGTGTTGACGGCCAGCAAATCGCCGGCAAAGCGGAACGTGGCGTTGCCCGGATCGATGCGTTGCCGGATCTGATCGGGATCGGTGCTGCTGAAAACCCAACCACTGAACTCGGTGCCGAAGCGCAGCACCGGCACGTCGAAGTCGACTTCGACCTGCTTGAAGCTGTCGGCAGTGCCGGTCAGCGGCGGGAAGGACACGATGAGGCGATCGTCGAGCAATTGCGGGACGAACTGGTCTAAGTCCACTGGCTGGCCGTCGATGCGCACCGTGCGCACCGCGTGTGCTTGGACGTGGGTGAGGATTTCCAAGCGGTCGAAGCCGGCGTTGTCGTCGCTGAGGGTGGGCAAGACTACATAGGTAAAGGGGGTGGGTTCAAAGGAGGCGACCTCAATCGGCCAAATCTCGCCGACGAGGGCTTGCGCCGACAGGGTTTCACTCAACTGCAAGGTGAGTTGGTCGAGACGGGGTGCCACATGGAAGTCGGCGAAGAGCTTGATGGCAATTTGGATGTAGCGGCTGGGCCCCGGCGACAGCAGCAGCATTCCGTCCTGCCAGTCGCTGGCGGGTTGGTCGGGATTGCGTTGACCGGCGGCAAACTCGTAGGGCGACGACCAGAAGCTCCAATGGTCGGCATCATAGACGGGAAGTAATTGAGCGGCTTTGTCGATTGCGTCGTATTGGGCGCGGGTGATGGGTACGATTTCGTCGTTGATATTGGGCGCGAAGTAGAGCAGCGGATCGGGGGTGTGGCCGGTGCGGGTGCGAATCTCGATGCGGGTGC
>JAGWBY010000006.1:32433-33292 GCA_021295675.1 Candidatus Latescibacterota bacterium
GCAGGGGAAAGGCGCGCAGGGTGAGCCAGCGAGTCGAGCGGGTGGGAAAGCGCAGATCGACGACCGGGTCGAGGTTTTCGCGGGTGGATTCCAGCACCGTCAGCAGGGGATCGCCATTGCGCACCCACCGCAGGTCACCCAAGACCGTACGCCGCTTGCTCGTGGCCACACTGCCGTTGCGGCTGCTGGTACCGCTACGGCCATCGCCGCTACAGGGGTCATGACCAAAGACGATGGAGTTGTCGCCGGTGCGGATTTCATACCAAGCGAGGAAATTGGCCAAGAAGCTGTCTTCGCCAAAGCTTTCTACTTCTGGTGTGGGTGCGTCCATGGTCTGGATCAATTGGTGATCCTCCCGCCGGCTCAGGCGAGGATAGAAGCGGATGCGGTTGATCGGCACACCAGCACCAAAATCGAATACCACCGACGAGCGCCAGGTATAGCCCACTCCCGGCGGCGAGCCGACCTTTTGGACAAACGTGCGGAAGGAGGCCGTAGTCGGATCGCCATCCAGCATCAGCTTGATCGAAGGCTGAAAATTGCCCCAGGACCAGCAACCATTGTTGTTGAGGACCCTAGAGCCAGGGATATAGGGCAGGGGAATGGTGGTTCTGCCGGCTTCGACATCGGCTCGGGCGATATTGACGGAGGGATCAATGAACCGGGGCTGGATCGAAGTGCCGGAAAAGTCGATTAGGGTATCGGCTCCTGCCTCAAAGAGCGATATCCCCACCGATACTTGACGCTCGACTTGGCCGTCAGCAGCAAAAGCTTGGTAGACGCTTTCCCCGGCTAGGATGGCCTGCCAAGGGTTGCCATCGGGTCCGCCCAGACGGTATTCCGTCCCCCCCAACACAGG
>JAGWBY010000006.1:33412-34545 GCA_021295675.1 Candidatus Latescibacterota bacterium
AAAATCTCTTCAACGCTTCTAATTTCAATAGGCGACGGCAAAGACGCCGCGTTGGGTGTGCTGCTCCTCGGAATCGAGCCTCAATTCGTAGATATAAGTGCCGGGCTGAACCAACGCGTCCTTCCCGTCGCGGCCGTTCCACTGCTGGGAGAAGGCTCCGCTGCGAGCCTTGAACACGGGCAGGTGCGCCACCAGCTGACCGGCCAAGTCGTAGATGCGCACCTGTACGGCTCGGTCGGCGGTGACCTCCCGCAGCTTGTAGGCGATGGTCAACGTCTCGTTGATCCCATCGCCGTTGGGGGTGAACACCCCAGGCACCTGCACATCCACCAGCAAGTCCCCCCCCACCGGCGTGTTGACCGCCAGCAAATCACCCGCAAAGCGGAACGTGGCGTTGCCTGGATCGATGCGTTGCCGGATCTGATCGGGATCGGTGCTGCTGAAGACCCAGCCGCTGAACTCGGTGCCAAAGCGCAGCACCGGTACCTCAAAGTCGACCTCGACCTGTTTGAAGTTGTCGGCGGTGCCGGTCAGCGGCGGGAAGGACACGATGAGGCGATCGTCGAGTAGCTGCGGGACGAACTGATCCAGATCAATCGGCTGCCCATCCAGACGCACCGCGCGCACCGCGTGTGCTTGGATATGGGTGAGGATTTCCAAGCGGTCAAAGCCGGCGTTGTCGTCGTTGAGGGTGGGCAAGACTACATACGTAAAGGGCGTGGGTTCAAAGGAGGAGACCTCAATGGGCCAAATCTCGCCGACGAGCGCTTGTGCCGATAGGGTTTCACTCAACTGCAAGGTGAGTTGGTCGAGGCGAGGGGCCGCATTGAGATTGGCAAAGAGCTTGATGGCGAGTTGGATGTAGCGGCTAGGTCCGGGCGACAGCAGTAGGCTCCCGTCCTGCCAGGTATTGGCCGGATGGTTGGGGTCGCGTTGTCCGGCGGCAAACTCGTAGGGCGACGACCAGAAGCTCCAGTTGTCGGCATCGTAAATAGGGACTAGCCGGGCGGCGATATCGATTTTGGCGTGTTCGGCGCGGGTGATAGGTACGAGATCGTCGTTGATATTGGGCGCGAAGTAGAGCAGCGGATCGGGGGTGTGGCCGGTGCGGGTGCGAATCTCGATGCGGGTGC
>JAGWBY010000006.1:34661-41488 GCA_021295675.1 Candidatus Latescibacterota bacterium
GCAGGGGAAAGGCGCGCAGGGTGAGCCAGCGAGTCGAGCGGGTGGGAAAGCGCAGATCGACGACCGGGTCGAGGTTTTCATGGGTAGTTTTCAGCACGGTCAGCAGTGGGTCGCCGCTCCGCACCCAGCGCAAGTCGCCCAGCACCGTGCGTCTCTTGCTGGTGGCCACAGCGCCTAAATCGCGCTTGGAGCTGTCAAAGAGGAAGGTGCTGGTGCCGCTGCATGGATCTGGGGCAAAGACGACCGAATTGTCGCCGGTGCGGATCTCGTACCAAGCTAAGAAATTGTCGAGGAAGCTGTCTGCGCCGAAGCGCTCGATATCTGGAGCGGGTTCCCGCAGGGATTCGATCAGTTGGCGGTCTTCGCGCTGACTTAGGCGGGGATAGAAACGGATGCGATTGATGGGGATTGCGCCGCCAAAATCAAAGACCACGGCTCCTCTCCAGGTAAAGCCATCGCCAGGCCGGCCTCCGGCCCGTTGCACAAAGGTGCGAAAAGTGGCCGTAGCGGGATCGCCGTCCAGCATTAGCTTGATCGTATTGGCGTGTAATTGCGCCTGACCGCAATTATTAGTAAGGACTCTCGAACCGGGCATATAGGGCAGGGGGATCTCGGTTTTGCTGGCGTCCACATCGGCCCGGGCGATATTGACGGAGGAGTTAATCAAACGGGGTTGGATCGCTGTGCCGGAGAAATCGACTAGCGTGTCAGCCCCCGCCCCAAAGGGCGAGATTCCCACCGGCACTTGTCGCAGTGGCTGGCCGTCGGCGTCTTGGATCTGGAAGAAGCTCTCTGCGGTCAGGGCCGCCTGCCAATCGTTGCCGTTAATCCCGCCCAGACGGTATTCGGTTGCACCAAATACCTGCGCAGCACTGAGCAGCATAGCAAAAACGAAAAAGGACAGAAGCCCTGCCATAGCGCGCTCCTTGTCTTGGTCGGACGGAAGTAGAAAAAAACAGGGATAGATTAAGCCGCTTCCCCTAGGGGAGAATATAGATTGTAACCTCTGTACACCAAAGCGGATGCTGGCAATTGGACCGCCTCTAAGGACTTATCAAGCTTCTAACGGCCCCTTTTGGCATCGGTCGGGTGACCTTCTGCTGCGGATGCTATGCGAGCACGCGCTTGCTGCAACATGCGGCCGATGCGGGTTGTGTCCGCGATTTGTTCCCACTCCACCACGGCTTCGTCGTAGCGCTCTAGCTGGAAATATGCCTGGCCCAAGGCACCGCGAATCTCGGCGTCATCTGGTGAATAGATCGCTGCTTTATGCAAATAGCCGAGAGCGCCTTGGAGATCATTGCGGCGCAAGCAGAGGAGGCCAAGGCCGTACAGACCAAGCGCACTTTGCGGCGCTCGGTCTATCATCCCTTGATAGTGCGCTGCAGCACGCTCTAGTCTGCCTTGCTCCATATACGCTAGACCCAGATTTAACAAGGCCCTTTCGTTTTGCGGCTCACGGTCAATTTGGGACTGGAGGGATTCGACGCGTTGTGCAAGCCGGCGATACCGGGCAAACCGCTTGTTTGCTGCTGCAGCCGCTTTGTCATTGCCCTGCCTTGCGTAAAGCTGTGCCAATGCCAACCGCGGTCCGGGTTCCCAAGGTGCCCACCTTGTGGCGTTGCCAAACGCATTTGCCGCTTCAGTCAAACGATTGCTTTGCTCATAGGCCCGCCCCAGCCAGAAGTACGCCTCCCAATCCTGTGCTCGCAGTCTGGCGGCTCGCGCAAGAGCTCGGCTAGCTGAGTCGGGCCGCTCCAGGTATAGATAGACTTTGCCGAGCACGAGAAAACTCTCCGCCGAGGATGAATCGCGGCGGGCTGCCTCCTCCAGATATGGAAGCGCCTCATCGGCTGCACCCATGCCGGCATAGAGCAATGTGCCCATGCCCAAGTTGGCCAGCTTATGGGTCGGATCTAAGGCCAAGGCCCGATAGAAGGCGGCGTGGGCTTCACCGTAGTGTCCGGCCTGATAGTATTGGTTCCCAAGGGCCGCGAAATCCGCAGCACTTTGGTTCGGCGTCTGTGCCAAAGCGATGGGATATTCGCTTTGGGGCGGGGGAATAGCCGGTCCTTGCTCAAAGCCATCGCGGCCCTCGTGTACTTTGAGGTAGCGCCGCACCGGCGGTGCAGCAATGGTTTGACGAGAGCCCGATGGCCAGTGTATTTCGACTCGATCTACGGTTTGGTTCGCCCCTAGGCCTATCAATGCACGAGGATCGTGTTGGCTTTGAAAACCATAACCCCGAAACACTTCTCTCATTTGCACCTGATCGGCGGTAAAAATCCAGATTCTAGCGCCGATGCCATCCCGGTTGCTGGTATGCCCCACCAGTTCAAGACCCAGCCAGTTATTGAAGTTTCCTCCTTCGTTGCGCAACAGGGTTGGTGCTGCATTGTGATTTACCACGGCCAGATCGAGGTCGCCATCGTTGTCGTAGTCGCCTTGGGCCGCCGCGCGACTGGCCGCCTCGAGCTGCCAGGCCGCTCCGGTCCGGCGGCCCACTTCTATAAAGTGCCCATGCTGATTTTGATAGAGCAGGTTGCGCTGCCGGTAGGTCAATCCCGAAGCATGTACTCCCAACTGCGGATAAACGTGGCCGTTAATTACGTATAGATCCAGCCAGCCATCGTTGTCGTAATCCCAGAAAGCGGTTGCCCAACCCAGATGAGGCCGGTCACCGGCACTCAAGCCGGTGGCGTGCGAAACATCGACAAAGTGCGTGGAGTCAGTCGTCGGCGGGGATTGGTTCTGGTACAGGGTATTGTAGTCTTCGGAGAAATTGGTCACAAACAAATCGAGGTCGCCATCGTTGTCGTAATCGCCGCTGTGGACCCCCATGCCAGCCTGGGGCCGCCCGCTCTCGCTATAGGCTGCTCCGGCCGCTTGGCCGATTTCGCTGAAGTACCAGTCGCCGTCGTTGCGCAAGAGCATATTGGGCTCGCTGTCGTTGGCGACGTATATATCGAGGTCGCCGTCGTTATCGAAGTCGCCAAACGCAACGCCCAAACCGGCATAGCTCCACTGGTCTAGGCCGCTGCTTGTACTCATATCGGCGAAGGTGCCGTCGCCGTTGTTGCGGTAGAGCACATCGGCTTGGGCTGGAACTCCCTGTGGTCCGCACGGTACGGCCAGCCCTTTGTATTGGCACGGTTGGCCGTCCTTGGGGGGATGGTCTAGGTCGATGTGGAGATAGTTGGTCACGTACAGGTCCAGCCAGCCGTCGCCATCTAAATCGGCAAAAGCCGCACTGGTGCCCCAACCGGGGTGGTCCACTCCGGCTTGGGCGGCGATTTCGTCAAAGGTGCTGTCGCCGTTATTGCGGTACAACAGATTGGGCCCCCAATAGGTCACCAATAGGTCGGTATCGCCATCGTTGTCGATATCGCCAGTAGCGCAACCCATGCCCCAACCCTTGGAGAGCAGGCCGCTTTGACGGGTTACTTCGCGGAAGTGTCTTTGGGCGCTGGGGCCGGGTTCGTTGTGGAAGAGGCGGTTGGTCGCTTGTGGGGGATCAGCGTCTAGCAAGGTGCCGTTGACGAAGAAGAGGTCCAGCCAGCCATCGCTATCGTAGTCGAGGAAGGCCGCGCCGGTACCCGTGGTTTCCACCAAGAGCTGCGGGTTGTCCCGTCCCGAGAGATTGACAAAAGCTAGGCCGACTTGGGCCGCCACATCGGCGAATAACACGGGGGGACTCTCTTCAGCCGTCAGGTGAGCGGGGGATTGGACTGAGGCTGACTGCGGCTGTTCCGAAGGGGCGCAGCCAACCACCAGAATTGCGATAAACAGAGCGCAGCCAATCAGTGCCCTAGACACATTGCCACCTATGGATTCAAATTGTCGAAACTGACTGCCCCAAAGGGTCGCCAACGAACTAATGCCTAGGAAGCCACTCGATGGCGACGAGGGATTCGACCCGGCTGAATTCTCCATCGCCGGTCACGAGGGGGACGCCTTTGATTTGGGCCAGAGCGGCGGCGAAGGCATCAGCATAGGAGAGCGGGAAACGGGCCTTGATATGGGCGGCAGACAAAGTATGAGCGCGGTCGGCGAGGACCATGTCCACTGGCAATTGCTCCACAGCCGCTAGGACCGTGCGGCTATGGGCCAAGCCCCGTTCACGCTCAGTGATATAGAGGACTTCCCCCAAATTGACGATGGACATCCACAGACGGCTTGGACCTGTTTCTGCTTGGCCGAGCAGGGATTTAACCTGAAGGGCACCCGCTTCATTCTCCAGATAGGCTAAGAGCGCGTAACTATCGAGCACGCGGTCTCCGGGGTCATTCAATACGACGGTCCTCAGCGCGCTGGGAAAGGAGGGCTTCCACTAGGGATGTTGGCCCCGCGAGCATTCCTTGGGCTTCTTCGATGGGATCGCCAAGGGCGGGCACGAGGGCTAAGCCGCCGCCGTAATCGACAATGCGCACTTGGTCGCCGGGCTGTAGGCGGTATTTCTTGCGCAGCGGTGCCGGAATGACGACCCAGCCTTTGGCCGATATGCGGGCCGATGCCATGATTCTCCGTTCTGTTAGGTCAATCCGTCGATAGCGGGATATGAATGTTATACATTTCACAAAAAAGTATAACAAACGACGGATAGAGTCAATGAGTGTAGTTGTTGAGTGAGGCAGCATGGCCCGCTACATTTATATGGTCTTTTGCGGGGACAATTCTTGCTCTCGGGCCAAATAGGGAAACCATGAATCTATTGCGAAAATGCGCCGCTGAATTCATCGGCGCGTTTGCCATTGTCTTTGCTGGCTGTGGTGCTGTGGCCATCAATCAGATTTCTGGCGGAGCGGTCAGCCATGTGGGCATTGCCGCTACGTTTGGGTTGGTCATCATGGTGATGATCTATGCCACCGGCCACATTTCCGGGGCGCATTTCAACCCGGCGGTGACCCTTGCGTTCGCTCTGACGCGGCATTTTCCCAAAAGGGAGATTGCGCCCTATATCTTGGCCCAGTGCGCCGGGGCCGTGGTGGCTAGCCACATACATGTGGCGAGTTTGTCGTCGGTACTGGCCGCTACGCAACCTAAACAGGTACTGAACTTGGGAGTCACCCTGCCGGTGGACGGTTCGTTTAGCACGGCCCTAGTGTGGGAATTCATGTTGACCTTTTTGCTGATGCTGGTCATTATGAGCATGGCGACCGATTTTCGCGCCGTGGGGCCAGCGGCCGGTCTGGCCATTGGCGGCACCGTGGGGCTAGAGGCCATGTTCGCTGGGCCGCTGTGCGGGGCCTCGATGAATCCAGCCCGCAGCTTGGGTCCAGCCTTGGCAGCAGGAGAATGGACGGTTTTTGCTGCATACATCATCGGTCCGGTGCTGGGGGCTGCAGCCGGTGCGCTGTTCTACGAATTCATTCGCTGTCAGGCGTCTTCCGATCAAGAGGTGAAGGGCTGTTGCTAAAGTTGGTCGCCTGATCTACGTAAAATTTCGCAACCTGTCGAACGGTTGCAATCCACATTCTGACGATTAGAGGAGAACGAGATAATGCGCGTGTTGATCATGTCCGACATGGAAGGCGTAAGCGGCATTGTGGTGTGGGAGCAGGTCAGCGGTGGTGCGGCGATGTTTGAGGAGGGCCGAGATCTCTATACGGAAGAAATCAACGCCGCGGTGCGTGGAGCCAAAGCCGCTGGCGCGACGGAAATTGTCGTGGTCGATTGTCACGGTGCGGGCAAAGGATGGAGCTTTAATTCGCTTATCCCCGACAAGATTGATCCCGATTGCGAATGGGTCGCCCATCACGGGTGGGGCCGCTACGACGAGCTGTGGGAGCAAGGATGCGACGCCTGTCTGCTCATCGGCATGCACGCCCGCGACGGCACTCCCGATGGGGTGCTGTGCCACACCATCTCCAGCGTCCAGTATAGAAATCTCTGGTTCAACGACGATCTCGTCGGTGAAACCGGCGTCAACGCCGCGCTCAATGGGCACTACGGGGTGCCGATTGCCCTCGTCACCGGCGATGAGGCCGTCTGCCGAGAAGCCAGAGCACTCCTCGGCGAAGCGCTGCCAACCGTGGCCGTAAAAAAGGGGTTGAGTCGGTTTAGCGCGCGCCAGCTACCGCCCGTCCGCGCTCGTCAGTTGATCGAAGACGGGGCTAAAAACGCGCTTGCCGATTTGACTCGGACCAAGCCGTATGTTCCCGAAAAGCCAACGACTATCCGCATCGAACTCGCCAGCGTCGACCAGCTTGCCGAATTCAAGGGACGCCCTGGAGTTGAGATAACGGGGCCGCTCTCGGTTGAAAGCCGCGCAGCAGACTGGCTGACCGCGTGGAATCAATTCTGGCCATACGCTTAAGCGAAGACACACTGCGCGATTGAGGCGCGATCTGTTCAGGATTGGAACGGGTTTAAACGAGGAGCTGCGCGATGATGAGTGAAGCGAGGAAAGTCTATGACGAGGCGATTGCCATAGATGGTCTGAACGTCAGCAACTGGGAAAGCGACGCGGTGTTTGAGCGTTTGCGAGCCGGCAATATCACCGCTATCAACGCCACGGTGGCAACGTGGGAAAATTTCGTGCAGACCATGGCGCACCTAGCGACGTGGATGCGGCGTTTTCGCGAGCGCCAAGACATCGTGCAGGTGAAGGAAACGGCCGACATTCACGCCGCCAAAGCGCTCGGCAAGACCGGGATCATCCTCAGTTTTCAGAACGCCTCGCCCATCGAGAACGAATTGGATCGCCTAGGGCTTTTTCTCGCCCTCGGGGTGCGGGTGATTCAACTGACCTATCACGAGACCAATCTGCTGGGCAGTGGCTGTTGGGAGCGGAACGATTGCGGCCTGAGCAACTTCGGCGTCGATGC
>JAGWBY010000088.1 GCA_021295675.1 Candidatus Latescibacterota bacterium
GAAGAGGCCGGTGCTCCTTTTGGAACACCGGCCCTTTGCGTTGCATCCGTTGCGGCTGACTAACTCGCGCCCCCCGATCTAGCCGGCTGGACGTGGACCTCGCTTTGCGGCCCCACCTTAGACCTCAGCCCAGCGGCGACTACTTCTCCATCTACCGCGACGGCAATCTCGGGCTTGATGCGGGCGCCATCGACAACCCGCGCCTTCAAGCCAGGGTAGCGGGCGTCGTGCGCGGCAACGACCTCGCGCACGGTCGCGCCCTCTACCGCTACTTGCTGCTGACCAGCGGTCAGCTTCTGCATCAGCGAGGGAATCCAAGCTACGGGCACGGCTTTTAGCTACTCCCTCCGGCTTCATAGGCAATTCCTGCGGCCGCACGCCAACAGCATTCTCAATCGCAGCGGCGATGGCCGCGGGCGGCGGGGCGATGTTGGCCTCGCCAACGCCGCGCACGCCATAGGGATGGCCCGGATTGGGGACCTCGACGATGATGGTCTCAATCATCGGCAGATCGAGACTGGTCGGGATCCGGTAGTCGAGAAAGCTGGAGTTGTCGAGGTGGCCGTCTCCACTGTAGAAGTACTCCTCGTTGAGCGCCCAACCAATGCCTTGCACCGAGCCGCCTTGCATCTGACCCTCGACGTACGCCGGGTGAATCGCCCGACCGGCGTCTTGGACGACCGTGAAGCGCACAATCTCGACCTTGCCGGTATCGGGATCGACCTCGACATCGGCGATATTGGCCGCAAAGGAGCCGCCGACGCCCGAGTCTGGATCCACAGAAGCGCGGCCAATGACCGGGCCGCCGGTCTCTTCGAGTCGGCCAGCCAGTTCCTTAAAGGTCAGCTCGTTATCGCCAGAACGGAAGACGCCATCGTCAAACTCGACTTGGCTTACTTCGACCTCCCAGAGCTGAGCCGCGCGCTCGCAGAGTTGATCCCGCACATCGAGGGCGGCCTTGTACGCGGCCCAGCCGGTGGCGTAGGTCACGCGGCTGCCGCCGGTTACGTCCGTGTGGCCAATCGAATCCGTGTCGGCCACCTGCGGTTTGACGTCTTCGGCCCGCAGGCCCAAAGTTTCGGCAAACTGCATGGCAACCGACGTGCGCGTGCCGCCGATGTCGGTCGAACCCTCGACTAAGCTGACCGTGCCATCTGTGTTGACGCTGGCCGTGCAGGAGGACTTGAGCCCGACGTTGAACCAATAGCCGACCGAGATGCCGCGCCCTCCGTTGGGGCCGGCGGGCACTGAACTCTGGTAGTGCTCTGAGTCGCGGATAGCTTCCAACACCTCCTTGCAGCCCATCTTCGGATACACCACCCCGTCGATGCGGCGGGTGCCGGTCGTCGCGCTGTTTTTGAGCCGGATCTCCAGCGGCTCCATCCCCAATTCGGCAGCCAGCAAATCGACCACGTGCTCAGTGGCGAAGGCCACCTGCGTCGAACCTGGGGCGCGATACGCAAAACTGCGCGGCTTATTGACCACTACGTCATAGCAGTCGATCCGGCCATCGGGAATATCGTAGCACGAGAACACGCACATCGCGGCCGCGCCGACCAAGCCGCCGGGATACGCCCCGGACTCAAAGGCGATATAGGCGTCGGCCGCCACGATCTTGCCGCTGTTGTCAGCACCCATCTTGATCTTGATGTACGACCCAGGCGTCGGGCCGGTGCTCTCGAAGACGGCTGGCCGGGTCATAATCATCTTGACGGGTTGGCCGCTCGCCTTGGAGAGCAGGGCGGCAACCGGCTCCAAGTAGATCGGGATTTTGCCGCCAAAGCCGCCGCCGATCTCTTGGGGCACAACCTTGATCTTGGAAATGGGCATGTCCAGGACTGCGCCGACTTGGGCGCGCGCGGTGAACGAACCCTGAGTGCTGGTCCAGATCGTCAACTGGCCATCGGCGTTCCAGCTCGCCGTGGCGTTGTGCGGCTCGATGTATCCTTGATGAACAGTGGCGGTCTGAAACTCGCGCTCCACAACCACGTCGGCCTCGGCAAAGGCTTTGTCTGCATCACCGAGCCGGTGCTCAAAGTGGGTGGCGAGGTTGCTCTTGCGGCCGGTGTCTTCCCCAAACTCTTGGGTGGTCATGTCGTCGTGGAGCTGGGGTGCGCCCTCCTGCATGGCCTCGCGCACATCGAGCACGGCCTCTAGTTCCTCGTACTCGACCTCGATCAGGTCGAGGGCCTCTTCGGCAATGTGGGCATTCGTGGCGGCAACCGCGGCGACGGGATGTCCGCTGTACAGGGCCTTATCCGTGGCCAGCACGTTGTCGCGCAGGTATTTGAGCCGAGCGGGGCCTTCGCCGAGATCGACCATTTGGTCGCCGGCATCGGGCAGATCAGTGCCCGTAAGGACGGCCTTGACCCCAGGCAGGGCCGCGGCTTTAGAAGTGTCTATGGACTTGATGCGCGCATGGGCGTGGGGCGAGCGCAGGACCTGTCCGTAGAGCAAGCCGGCCAACTGGGTGTCGGCGCCGTAAATGGCGCGCCCAGTGACCTTGTCAACGCCGTCGTGGCGGATGGGACGGGTGCCGATGACTTTGTAGCCGTTTTTGGCAGGCATGGCGTTCCTCCTCGTTGGGTTCAGGCGCTTTGGCGCACTTCCTCAGCGGCGTCGAGAACGGCGCGGACGATCTTGTCGTAGCCCGTGCAGCGGCACAAGTTGCCAGCCAGCCAATGCCGCACTTCGTGCTCGGAAGGGTTGGGGTTGTGGTCGAGCAGGGCTTTGGAGGCCACCAAAAAGCCTGGAGTGCAGATGCCGCATTGCAGCGCGGCGTGTTCGAGAAACTTCTGCTGCACCGGGTGCAGGCTATCCGGGCTGGCAAGGCCCTCAACCGTGCCGATCTGCTTGCCATCGGCCTCGACAGCCAGCATCAGACAAGAATCGACGAGGACGCCATCGACGACGATGGAACACGCGCCGCAGTTGCCGTCGTTGCAGCCTTCCTTGGTGCCGGTGAAGCCGAGCGTCTCGCGCAATACTTCGAGCAGGCTTTGGCGCGGCTCGCAGAGAAACTCGGTCGGCTCCCCATTGATCGTGGTTTGGACGTGTGTTTTGCTCATGTACCTTAACTCCGAATTTGAGCCGCCTGTTGCGGCTAGTGAGAATCTTCTATCACCGACCAAATGGTCGGTGCAACTTCCTAAATTTTTAGCCAGCCGCTTCCTGCACGGCATTGGCGACGAACTGGCCGCGAGCCCGCGCGATAGCACCCGCGAGGGTGCGCTTGACCAACACTCCGACGAGGTGAGTGCGGAACTCGGCCGGGCCGCGCATATCGGAAATCGGGCTAGCTGCACTCTGGGCCGCAGCCGCGACCGCGGCAATGGCCTCGTCTGAAACGGCTTGGCCCGCTAGCCCGTCGCCGGCCTCACGGGCGAAAATCGGCGTGGGGCCGACCGCGGCGAGTGCAATGCGCGCCGCCTTAAACTCCTTGCCGCGATTGGCCAAAGTGACGTGGGAGGACACCCCGACGACGGCGATGTCCATCTCGTTGCGCGGAATGAAGCGCTGGTAGTGAGAGCCCGTGTTCTTCCTCGCAATCGGAATCTGGAGAGAAACCAAAATCTCACCGGGCGCGAGCACGCTGCGGCCCGGAGCAGTGCAAAAATCCTCTACCGCGACTTGGCGCTTGCCGTCCGGCCCGGCGATGTGGCACACGGCCGAGTGGGTAATCAGGCTGGGAATCGTGTCCGCACTCGGAGAGGCATTGCACAAATTGCCGCCAAAGGTAGCGCGGCCCTGTATTTGGATGCCGCCGATAATGGCGGCCGAATCGACGAGCCCAGGGTAGCGCGCGACGATTTCGGGGTCATTGTAGATGCGCCAGCAGGACACGCCCGCGCCAATGACCAAACCCCGGCGGGGGCCGTAGGAAAGCTCATTGGCCTCGGGGACGTTCTTGATGTCGATGATGCAGTCGGGCGCAAATCGCTTCCCGCGCAACTGGACGATCAAATCGGTGCCGCCAGCAAGGACGCGGGCGGCCTCGCCCTTTTCGGCCTTGAGGGCCACGGCCTCGCGCAATGTGCTGGGGGCGCAGTATGCAAAATCTTTCAAGGAAAGACCTCCTCGCTTATAAGTAGTGATCGCTTAAGTAGTGATCGCTGAGTTCGCGCCTAATTATGGAACGCCCCACCCCCGCTGTCAAGAGCGGCAAAAGAGGTCGGATAGCCGGATTTTTCTCGGAGAAACCCTCGGCCTAGAGCGCATCCACAGCTTCGCATCAATCAATCACTCCCCCCACTTCCAAGCTCCAATAGACCGTTTCGATCCAGCGCTGCGCTGGCACGAAAGACCACTCCCACGACGCCCATTGAGCGTCGAGTCCCTCGGCGCTGATCTGGTCGAGGGACATGCCCGCACTCCGGCGCGTGCGCACGCTGTCCGTAGTTTCCACCAACATGCGATGGTAAGCCTTCAAATCGTCGAGCGTGGCGACCGGGCCGTGACCGGGGATGATTTTGGTGTCAGCGGGAAGCTGGTCAATGAGCACGGCGATGTGTTGCGTCAGGGTTTCGACATCGCCGCCGTACTCTAGATCAACAAAGGGGAAGATGCCGTTGAAGAACAGGTCGCCGAGATGGGCGATCTGGGCGTTGACGAAGAATACGGCGATGTCCCCGTCGGTATGGGCACGGGGAAAGTGAACGGCGCGGATTTCCTCGCCGTTGAAGAACACAGACGCCGACTGCTCAAACGCTATCACGGGTAAGGCTACCGCCGGCTCAGGCTCAATGTGCCGCTTGCCAAATTCACCACCCGTCGCCAAGCGTTTGCGGACATTGACGTGGGCCAAAATCGTCGCGTGCTGGCCAAAGGCCCGGTTGCCGCCGGTGTGGTCGCCGTGGAAATGCGTGTTGAAGATGTACTGGGGCTGGCCGTCAAAACGGGCTAGCGCGGCGCGCACCGCATCGGCCTAAGAATGCCTTCGTCGCCGACGCAAACCCCGACATTGCCGCCACCGCCTTGCAACACATACACCGCGTCGCTGAGCTGGTGAAGCGACAATTCGGCAGTCGCTGGACTAGCAGCCAACAACGCCGCGATTAATGGGCAAACATTTAAGAAGCGCATGTTTCTTTTCCCCTGTGATTAGAAATTATTTATGTAGGGGCGACTCTGAGAGTCGCCCCTACCCCTACGTAACGTCAGTGATTAATAGAAACGAATCACGGATCGCTATTTCTCTCTTCTATCGTCAAGTATCGATTGACCGGCAGGTCGGTAAAAATCTCGCGGTGCTGGTCGGGCCAGCGCACCTCTAGCGTATCGACCCGCTCGACGCGCCCTAGCCCGAAGTGGAGGCGGCGGTCCTCGCTGGAGAGGAAACTGCTGCCGCAGATGAGATCGCGGACCTGCGTCCGCTTGCCAGCGACGAGTCGCGCTCGCGCGCCAATGCCATCGCGATTGCCGCGCGTACTGACCAAGCGCAGGCCCAGCCAGTTCTGCCGGTTGCCCACATCGTTCCGCAACAGCGAGGGCCGATCGTCGAGATTGGCCACGAAAACATCCAAGTCGCCGTCGTTGTCAAAGTCGAGCACGTTAGTTCCTCGGCTGACGCGGGACACCTCGGAGCCGAGCGCGACCTGTGTAAACGTTCCGTCGCCAACATTGGCAAAAAGGTGATTGGGCTGAGCATACGCACTGCCGCTGCCGGCGCGGTCGATCTGCGGATACACGTGTCCGTTTGCTACTAACAAATCGAGGTCGCCATCGTGGTCATAGTCAAAAAAACCTGCGCCAAATCCCACGTGCGCCCACCCTGCGCGCCCCAAGGCAGCTTCTGCGCTAACATCCGC
This sequence comes from Candidatus Latescibacterota bacterium, assembly GCA_021295675.1. The sequence goes on from JAGWBY010000088.1 coordinate 5,808, forward strand.
AAAGGTGCCGTCGCCTTCGTTGCGATAGAGGGTATTGTACTCGTCTGCAAAATGCGTGGCGAGCAAATCGGGGTGGCCGTCGTTGTCGTAGTCGCCCCAAGCTATCCCCATGCTCGCTTGGATTTGTCCGCTGCGGCCATAGGCCAAGCGGGCGGCCATCGCCGCGATTGCGATAAAAAAAGTTCGGGCTGGAATCGTTGGCCACGAATAAGTCGGGCCAGCCGTCGGCGTCCATGTCCGCAAACAGGACGCCCAACCCGTAGCCTGGGGAAGGGTGGTTGAGGAGCGCCCAAGCAGTGATGTCGGCAAACTCGTCGCCGTCGTTGCGAAAGAACACATCCGCAGCCCCCATCAATCCTTTCGGGCCGACGAAGACCTCCACCCCCTTCCATTGCGCACCCAAGCGTTCAACCTCAGTCGAATCGAATACCGCATAGCTCGCCGCGTATAGGTCGAGGTCGCCGTCGCGGTCGTAGTCGGCCCAAGCCGCGCCCGTACTCCAATGAGACGTGGTCACGCCAGCCGCTGCGGCCACATCGACAAAGCGATCGCCGTCATTGCGAAAGAGCAAATTCTCCCGCAATTGGGTCGCGTACAGGTCTTGATCCCCATCGTTGTCAAAATCTGCGCTAGTCGCGCCCATGCCCCAACCACGGCCCGCGACCCCAAGCACCTCGCCCGCATTGACAAAACCGGTCAAGCCATCGTTGCGGTAAAGCGCGTGGCCGCCGCCTTCGCCATTAACCCAGTACAGATCCTGATCGCCATCGCGGTCAAAATCGAGCGCGGCTGAGCCGCCGCCTTTGGCCTCGGGGATATAGCCCTTTTCCAAGCTGCCGCTCGTGTGGACGCGGGTCAGGCCGAGTTCGGCGCGGCTCAGCTGCGGCGCAGAACGTCCACAGGATAGTTGCACAGAGGCCGCCAGCTATGTTTGGGTAAAACGCGGGCACTAGCAGTTATTTCCGTAGGGGCACCCCTTGTGGGTGTACTTTGGTTGAATAGAACGGGTCGTTGACCCCATCGCCGTTGGAATGTAGGGACGCCCCGATTGCTCTGTCATTCTGAGCGGAGCGAAGCGGAGTCGAAGAATCTATTACCGAGGAGGCTATATGGGTAGAAGATGCTTCGTCAGCCTACGGCTTCCTCAGCATGACCTGTCCGTAGGAAACGAGTGCCGACGGTATGCACATTCTGCGTCCCTCGGCGGATAATCGTATAAATCCTAAGACAGCTACCTAGTACACGCTAGCGACGAGTTTGGTGCTCTTAGTTTGCTCGCCTTCGGCGTCAACTTCCACGCCGACGCGACACAAATACAGTCCCGGCGGCAGCAGGCGCCCCTGTCGATCCCGCCCATCCCAAGTCAGCCGCTGGACCCCCGCGGCGATCGCAGCCGCCTGCTCAATGCGCTGCACCGACTGGCCATCTAAACCATAGACCTCCAGAATCAACGCCTTGGCTCCCTGCACTTGGAACACCGGAAAGACCAATTCCACCACGTCGTTGATCCCGTCCCCATTGGGCGTAAACGGATTCGACGACGCGGCCACCTCACCCAAAACGGCCTTGGTAAAGGGCGTAAACACAGTTAGGCCGCGGCCCCCGTTGACTCCGCCATCCACCCGCTGCCACACTGGGCCGCGCCCAACCTGCACCTCAAAGGCATTGCTCACCAAGTAGAGCGCGCCGGAAAAGCGCAGCGACACGACATCCTGCCCCTGCGCGACCGGCGCAGGTAGCCGCACCCACAGCGAATCCGGGCCAGTCGGCAGCCTCTCTAACTGATCGCGTCCATACTGCTCTTCACCCACAGCCCCGTCGATCAGGTCCATCTCCGCACCCGGCGGCAGTTCCACCAGCACTTGATCGAACCCGCTGTTACCATCTTGGAACGCGGGCCGCAAGAGCAAGGTAAACGTCTGCGGCTGCCCGCGCTGGGACGCTCTGTTGGGGGCGATCTCGCCGAGAATTTGGCTGGCGAGGGGCGCATCCAGCGCGAGGCGTAGCGAGCGCAGCAACGCGGCCACGTCTGGATCGTCCGAGCGCAAAGTAGCTTCGATCATCACGTAGCGGCGCGGACTCGGCGAAGTGATGGGCGCGCCCGTGGTCGTATAAGGCAGACTCCACGGGCTCCAATCCGAACCGGGGATAATGGTAACAGTCGAGTCGCCGCGCTGAAAGCTGAGCAGTTTGCGGTACTTGGCCTCGGTCACTTCTTGGCCCGTATTCGAGAAGTAGCGGATGTTCTGGTCGAGTTGGTTCCCGCTGCGGGTGCGGACGCGTACTTGGGTTCCGAGCGGCGCGGTGGCCGTCCACTGTATGGACGACAGAATGCGGGCGGCGCGGCCCAATTCGATCGGCTCAGACGTAAGCGACACCTCGGGGAGAAAGCCGCGTCCGTATAGCTGTATCTCGCGGATGGCCGGGCGGGCCGAACCCCTGACCAAGGTGTAATTCATCCTGAAGTAACGCGCCTTGGTCAGCGGAAACACATTGTCCTGAAAGAGAATATTGCGATGCTCAGTTCCTTCTCCACCTTCCAGGCCGCGCGCCGTCAACGCGACGTAGCTCAAGCTGCCGTCCGGTGCGCGGCTGCCGTCGGAAAGCGCGATCCCGTAATTTATCGCCAAAGACGATGGCGGCGCGGTTGACCCAATACCAGGTTCCCAAGTCGAAATAGATATTGCGATGCGGATCCTGAAACACAACCGCCGGATCGTTGCCGCTAAAGCCCACTTCCACACTCCAGAAGGATCCCCACTCGCCATCTACGGTTAGTTTTTCCGCGCCCAAGTTGCCGTAGCCGATGATCTCCCCGCCGCGGTCCAGTGCGCCAAGGCTAATGTTGTCGCCCATGGTCCACACCTCGACTTCGGTCAGCCGCGGCCTCTCCCGGCGATAGTATTCGACCGGGCCTTGCCATTCCGCCTCAATGGCCTCGTACGTTGCTTGGTCTATCGGCCGCAAAAAAGTAGAGCACATCGCCGCGCTCTTCCTCCGGCAGACTGTTCCAGCGCGCGGCACTGATTTGCTCGGCTTGGCCCAAGTCGCTGGCCGTCGCCACCACCTGGAGAAACTGAATCAGACGACCGGTAAGCCCTGGGTCCACCTCGCGGGTAGGCTGCAACTCGAACTCATAGACGCGCTGCGATTTGTTTAATCCCTCGCTGTGGCCGGCGGGCAGGTAGCTGAAGGACTTGCTTTGCAGGAAGGCGGGGTCGCCGTTGGCAGTGAGCACTTTGAACTGGAGGAATGGATCACCTTGGCCCTCAACGGCGAATTTCACCACCACCTTCTGCGCCCATACCAACCGGCCCAAGTCGATTTCGACCCACCACTTGTCGAGCGGGTCCGCCAAGTCCGGTTCCCAGAAGGTATCCTCCCGGCCATCTAGGATGTTGGCGGCCCCCACGAGGTCGGTTCCAGCATTGCGGATACCGCCCTGCACCCCATCCCCATAAGTGAAAGCGCTGGCGTCCAAGACGGCGTTGACCTGCTCGCGGACAAATACGGGCCGAACTCCTTCGTCGCTAAAGTCCAAGCTGCCCGGCGGAAAGCCCCACTCCGGCCAGTGCTCTGGGGCGACGTTCAACCCTCTCTCGTCGAGTTGGTACGCTTGGCACCACGCCGGGGACGCCATCAGCAGAGCCGCGCCCACAATCGCAACGCTTTTCATGGCTGCTTCAATGTGGATCACCCACGCGCCAGCGGTGTTTTCCCACCCCATCCATGTCCAGCTCAATTCCAAAACCCGGGCCTTCCGGCAACACGATGCAACTGTCCTCCACTCGCAGCGGCTCGGTGATAATCTCGTCCCGCCACCCAATGCCGGTGACGAATTCCATAGGGGCCACATTCGGTATGGAGGCCATCAAATGCGCGGCCGCGATGATGCCGACCGGGCCTTTGGTGTTGTGCGGCGATATGGGAACGTGAAAGGTGTCGGCAATGGCCGCTATTTTGCGAACCTCGGTGATCCCGCCGGCGTACATCAGGTCGGGTTGCGCCACATCGATGCCGTCTAGATCCAACAATTGGCGGTAGTGGCTCTTGGTGTTGAGCCGCTCGCTGCCCATGACCGGAATGGAGATTTCCCGCCGCACCTTGGGATAGGCGTGCAGGTCTTCCGGCGGCACGGGGTCTTCAAACACGTAGAGATCGGACGACTCTATGGCGCGGGCCAAGCGGATGCACTGTGCCACTGTGAAGCGGCCGTGGCAATCGATCAACAGCTTGACATCCGGCCCCACCGCTTCCCGCACCGCGGCGAAGTGCTCTGCCGTCTCGGTCGGATGGCCATCGTCCGCGTATTGACCGAAGTCGGCCCCACTCCGCGACCGCGCACCGCCCTTGAGCGCGGTGTACCCCTCGTCCGCCTTTTCCCGCGCCATTTTCGCCGAATCCTCGGGCGTACCGCCGCCAAAGTGCGTATAGACCTCGACCCGGTCGCGAAACTTGCCGCCCAACAGTTCGACCACCGGCAGGTTCGCCACCTTGCCCTTGATGTCCCACAGCGCTTGGTCAATGCCGCTCATGGCGCTCATCCACACCGGTCCCGCCATGCGCCAGATGCCGCTCAGCGAGGAGCGCAAATAGAGCTTGTGCCACAAGTACTCGATGCGCGAGGGGTCTTCGCCGATCAACTCTTGTTTGAGATGCTCGACCGCGGCAACTACCACCGGCTCCTTTTGGGAATACGTGGCCTCGCCCAAGCCCACTAGACCCTCGTCCGTAAAAACCCGCACAATCGTCCATTTGCGACCCGGCGAGTCAATTAGAATGGTATCAATATCGCGTATTTTCATCTCATTACCTTTTGCACTGCTAAGGGTTTTTCCTATCAGAGGGTGGGTTCGGCTGTTGACAGGTCCGCGCCATTATACGCCCATTGCAAGTGTATATGACTGGTCGAGTATCTTTGGCTAGTGCGCCCCCCCGGCATATCCAGCGTCCGTTCCCAGCAATGGGGCGTCAACACGCCTTGCACTTCTTGGTAGCTATTGTAAGTAGTGATCCAAGTCGGCGGCAGAAAGTCGGGGTTGGCTTGCTTGAACCACTGCCCTTCCTTGGGCGTTAGCTTTTCTCTGGTCTCGGCCAAGAGCGCCGTGTGACAGTCGAAGAGCGCCTCGAAATAGTGCCCGAACTTCCGGTCATCTACCAGCAAGACATCATGGCAAGTCCCGTCCTTATGGCGCTCTTGCTCGAGATAATCCAAGGCCACGCCCTCGCCCATAAAGCGATCGCTGAAATGCCAGCGGACCTCTTCGCCCCGGTGGCGCTTTGCGGCCAAATCAGGAGGTAGGATATCTCTATACCGCCCCCAGCGATCTTCAAAAAGCAACTCGAATGCACCCCGCTGCCGCACGGCGGGATTTTTGCTCACATAAGATGGGTTAGAGACCCCAGGGTCGAACGAAACCTCTACCTTGTATTTTTCTTTAGTGGCGACTGCGCGATCCCCCCATCCCTCGTAGTGCCAAGTCGCCACCGGATACAGGTAGGGGGTCACCGAAGTCTCCTTTAGGCAAACACCACCTTGGCAAGAAGGCCTTTTCAAATCTCTTACATTGGACTCTAACCACACCATCGCGCTCATCGCTCGTATTTCGAGCAGACGCTGCCTACCGCCCATAGCCTCAATCGCCCGCTCGACCACCTCCAGGGCCCGGTCGCGGTCTGCACCCATCTTGGCCAAGGGAAAGCGCGCGTAGTCCTCGCGAAAGTTTCCTTCGGCGGCCACGAACGCCAAGAGCAAGGAGTCGATATTCACATCGCCAGACCGCTCTATCCGTATCCTCTTTTCGAGGTGAGCCATGACGTCGCGGAACTCGGGCGGCAGTTGCTCCGCAATCTCGTCAAGAGGAACGGATTCGGCGGGTTCCCGAGCAAGCTGCAGTGGCGCAGCCTCGACGACCAACCGCTGCATTTGCCGATCGTGCAAAGCGGGTTTCGTAGGATCAAAGACCCTCGTTTCCAGTGTGTGCGGCGGCGGACGAAAAACCACCTGCAGGGCCGGTTGCGAGTCAGGCATGGGAGGAGTCAACAAGACCACGGCCAAATGCAGGAGGGCCGAGAGGAATAGGCAGACAGCTACTCTCTTGGTTTCGGTTGTGGACCACTGCATAGCGATCTCCTTTCGCGCTCAGCGACGCAGACGACCGTTTTCAATCGAACAACGGCGACACTTCTTGCGCCACAGTGCGAGCTGCTTCTTGGTAAAAATCATCGAGAATGGACTCGTCGTCCGGTATTAGGTTCGACATGAAGTTCTTCTGGATGGAGAGTTCCTGCTCTAGCACCGTTTCGTCCTTGATCATATCCTTCACTGCTAACAGCACGTAGCTTTCTAGCATACGTCGGTCGGTATTGCCGCCATAGATGCCAACCCAGTACGCATGTACAATATAATCCAAGGTGTAGCGAATGTCCTTGGCCGAGGGATTAGTGGTGACGCGGACGCGGTCGAACCGTTTGATGAGCTCATCCAAGAGGGCAGGTCGCACCGACTCATGCAGTGCTAGTATTTTTCTTTGAGCCTTCATTTTTGGGCGCGCGGAAACCTTAAATACCCTGAAAAAGGTGGCATTGGATGAAGATCCATTTTCAACTAGTCGATCAACCTGTTCAGACAAGCCCTCACTATTGCTCGTCTTCACCAACACCTTAAAGCTTCCTGTCGGGGCGTTTACCACACCTTCCTCCTCAACCGGCTCTTCCACCACCGGCGACCCAACAAATGGAACTAGCAGCGCCGCTGTATAATCCAACGCTTGAAACTTGAGCAGCTTGCTTTTACTCGCCGCTTTGGCAATCAGTGGCTCCAGCCCAACGTTCTCTTCTTTCTTTAACAAGTCGCCGGCCATATCCACGACCCGCACCAAATACGCCTTAGCCTCGCGCTCAGAAAAATGTTCGCCGTGCAGCGCAAAGAGCTGTTCGCCGAGGGCCGTGGACTTCTTGCAATGAGTCTTTAGATCCCGCAACAGTGAGACCAAAGAATCCCGGCTCGCGGTAGCAGACAATCCAGACACCGTGCTGACATCTGCGACGAACTCATCCAACGTTCCCTTGTCGTCCCGCTCCATGCGATCGCGCAACTGCTCCAAAGCCACGAGCGCAAAATCCGCCTCTTGTGCAGAAGCGGCGAAAGCACTAGATGACATACAGAAAAAGACACCAACAGCAATACGGAACCATGTGTTATTCATGCGTCTGCCTCTTTGCTAAGTACACGACAGTAGACCTATAGATAATACCGGGGGACGCCGCTCACATTACCGCGTATTTTCATCGCACTAACCTTCCTTTTGCACTGTGCAAGAATACTTCCTAGCGAACGGGTTCTGCTATTGACGGCTCCGCGCCATTATACGCCCATTGCAAATATACAGAGATGGTATTCCTCCCCTGTGCCCGTTCCCAGCGATGGGGCGTCAACACGCCCTGCACTTCTTGGTAGCGGTCGTAAGTAGTGATCCAAGTCGGCGGATTGACTCTGGGATTGGTTTGCCTGAACCATTGCTCTTCTTGGGGCGTCAGCTTCTCTTTGGTCTTGGCCAAGAGTGCCGTGTGACAGTCAAAGAGCGCCTCAAAATAGTGCCCGTACTTCCGATCATCTACTAGCAAGACATCATAGCAAGTCCCGTCCCGACTGCGCTCTTGCCCCAAGTAATCCAAGGCCACGTCCTCACTCATAAATCGATCCACGAAATGCCAGCGGACCTCTTCGCCCCGGTCGCGCATTGTAGCTAAATCAGGAGGCAGATTGCCTTTATATCGCCCCCAGCGATCGTCAAAGAGTGCCGCGAATATTTTCCGCGCCCGCTTGGGATTTTTGCTCACATAAGATGGGTTGGGGACCGCAGGGTCGAACGAAACCTCTGCCTTGTATCTTTCTTTTTTGAAGACAGAGCGTTCTCCCCATCCCTCGTAATACCAATGCCAAGTCGCCACCGGATACAGATAGGGGGTCACTGGAATCACCGTTAGGACAACACCACCTCTTTCTATCTCTTTTGAGTCGGACTCTATCCACACCATCGCGCTCATTGCTCGTATTGCAAGCAGACGCTTCATACCGCCCATGGCTTCAATCGCACGCTCTATCACCTCCAAGGCCCGGTCGCGGCCTGCACCCGTATTGGGCAGGGGAAAGCGCACATAGCCCTCGCGATCCTCGGCAGCCCTGCGCGCCAAGAGCAAGGAGTCGATGTTCCCATAGTCAGACCACTCTATCCGCATCCTCTTTTCCAAGTGGGCTATGTCATCGCGCACCTCGGGCGGCAGTTGCTCTGCAATCTCGCCAAGAGGAGCGGCTTCGGCGAGTTCCTGCGCAAGCTGAGGCAGCGCAGACTCGACAATCAAGCGCTGCATTTGCCGCTCGTGCAAAGCTGGTTTTGTAGGATCAAATGGCCTCGTTTCTAGTACGCGCGGCGGAGGACGAAAAACTACCTGACGGGCCGGTTGCGGGTCAGGTGTGGTAGGAGTCAACAAGACCACAGCCAGATGCAAGAGGGCCGAGAGAAACAGGCAGACAGTCAGTCTCTTGGTTTCTGTCGAAGACCGGTGCATATCAATCTCTTTTCGCACTCAGCGACGGATATGAGCGTTTCCAAGCAAACAGTCGAACACTTCTTGCGCCACAGTGCTAGCTACTTCTTGGTAAAAATCATCGAGAATAGGTGCCTTGTCCATCTCAAAGGCCGCATTAACGACGAGCCACTTATTCAGTAACTCTTTGTCCTCAAGCACATCCTTCATTACTAACTGCATGGAGGTTTGTAGCCTGAATTGTTGCTGGTCATTCTTGCCGAATGAGTACCAGTCTGCCAAGTAATCCAAAGTATAACGGGCGTCCTTGACAGATGCGATATCCGTGGCCCAATGGACGCGGTCGAACTGTTTGAGTTCGTCCAAGAGGGCTGGTCGAATGGACTCATGCATTGCAAGGAGAATTTCCTTTTTTGTATTCTGAGACGAGGTGGCCTTAAATATCTTAGAAAAGACCATATCGTTTATCATATCGTCTATATCTATTAAACGGTGGCCAGATCGGCCAGATAATATAAGACCTTGATCTAGAAAGGCCTGCAAGTCCCCACTATTGCTCGTCTTCACCAACACGCGAATAGGTCCCGCTAGGGCGTTTGCCGCACTCTCCTCCTCGGATGATTCCTCCGCCATCGGCAACCCGACGAATGGAACCATCAGAGCCGCGGTATAATCCAACGCTTGAAACTTGAGCAACTTACTTTTGCTCGCCGCTTTGGCGATCAGCGGCTCCAGCCCAACATTCTCTTCTTTCTTTAATAGGTCGCCGGTCATATCCACGACCCGCACCAAATACGCCTTGGCCTCGCGCTCGGAAAAATGCTCCCCGTGCAGCGCAAAGAGTTGCTCGCCGAGGGCCGTGGACTTCTTGCAATGAGTCTTTAAGTCCCGCAACAGTGAGACCAAAGAATCCCGGCTCGCAGCAGCCGACGTCCGTGACGAACTCGTCCAACGTGCCCTTGTCGTCCCGCTCCATGCGGTCGCGCAACTGCTCCAAGGCCACGAGCACAAAATTCGCCTCTTGTACAGAAGCGGCGAAAGCACTCGATGACATGCAGAAAAAGACGCAAACCACAATGCGACACCATGTATTATTCACGCATCGACCTCCTTGCTAAGTACACGACAGTAGACCTATAGATAATACCGGGGACGCCGCTCACATTACCGCGTATTTTCATCGCACAACCTTCCTTTTGCACTGTGCAAAAATACTTCCTAGCGAACGGGTTCGGCAGTTGACGGCTCCGCGCCGTTATACGCCCATTGCAAATATACAGAAATGGTATTCCTCCCCTGTGCCCGTTCCCAGCGATGGGGCGTCAACACGCCCTGCACTTCTTGGTAGCGATCGTAAACCGTGATCCAAGTCGGCGGATTGGCTCTAGGATTGGTTTGCCTAAACCATTGCTCTTCTTGGGGCGTCAGCTTCTCTTTGGTAACGGATAAGAGCGCCGTGCGACAGTCAAAGAGCGCCTCAAAATAGTGCCCGTACTTCCGGTCATCTACCAGCACGACATCGTGGCAAGTCCCGTCCCGACTGCGCTCTTGCCCCAAGTAATCCAAGGCCACACCCTCGCCCAGAAAGCGGTCGATAAAATGCCAACGAACCTCTTCACCCCGGTGACGCATGGCGGCTAAACTAGGAGGAAGGTTGCTTCCATATTGACTCCAGCGATCATTAAAGAGCTCCTCAAATATTCTCCGCTGTAGCTTGGGATTTTTGCTCACATAAGACGGGTTGGGGACCGCAGGGTCGAACGATACCTCTACCTTGTATCTTTCTTTTTTGACGACAGCGCGATCTTCCAATCCCGCGTAGTGCCAAGTCGCCACCGGATACAGATAGGGAGTCACCGGAATCACCGTTAGGGCAACACCACCTTGCCAAAGAGGCGTTTCTTTCTCTAACTCTTTTGAGTTAGCCTCTATCCACACCATCGCGCTCATTTCTTTTATTGCGAGTAGGCGCTTCCTACCACCCATAGCTTCAATCGCACGCTCTATCACCTCCAACGCCCGGTCGCGGTCTGCGCCCATCTTGGCTAGGGGAAAGCGCACGTAGTCCTCGCGAAAATTCTCCTTCTCGGCCATATACGCCAAGAGCAAGGAGTCGATGTTTACATCACCAGACTGCTCTATCTGCATCCTCTTTTCCAAGTGAGCCATGTCGGAGCGGGCCTCGGGTGGCAGTTGCTCTGCAATCTCGCCAAGAGGAGCGGATTCGGCGGGTTCCTGAGCAAGCTGCGATGGCGCGGCCTTGACGACCAACCGCTGCATTTGCCGCTCGTGCAAAGCGGGTTGCGTCGGATCGAAGGCCCTCATTTCCAGTGTGCGCGGCGGAGGACGAAAAACTACCTGAAGGGCCGGTTGCGGGTCAGGTGTGGTAGGAGTCAACAAGACCACAGCCAAATGCAGGAGGGCCGAGAGGAATAGGCAGACGGCCAGTCTCTTGGTTTCGTTTGAGGACCGGTGCATATCAATCTCTTTTCGCACTCAGCGACGGATATGAGCGTTTTCAATCAAATAGCAGCGACACTTCTTGTGCCACAGTGCGAGCCGCTTCTTGGTAAAAATCATCGAGAATGGAATCATCTTCCGACTTGAGCTCCGCCATGAAATGCTTCCCAATGATGAGTTCCTGCTCCAGCACCGCTTCGTCCTTGAACACATCCTGTACCACCAAATGCACGCGGCTTTGTAGCGTATGTCGTTCGACATCATAACGTCCGCCAACCCAGTACGAATTTACAATGTAATCCAAGGTATAGCGGGCGTCCTTGACCGCAGGATCTGTGGTGATGCGGACGCGGCTGAACCGTTTGAGCTCGTCCAAAAGAGCCGGTCGAACTGACTCATGCAGGGCCAGCAGCTTTCTCTTAGCCTGCATTCTTTTTTGCGGGAAGACCTTAAATATCTTAAAAAAGATGGCGGCATCCTCTACAGAGATTTCATCATCTAGATCTCCTAGGTCTCCGTATGCATCAACTAGGCGATTAACCCAGTCAGACAAGTCCTCACTGTTGCTCGTCCTCACCAACACCTTAAAGGTCCCAGTCGGGGCATTTACTGCGCCCTCCTCCTCAACCGACTCTTCCACCACCGGCGACCCAACAAACGGAACCATCAGCGCCGCTGTATAATCCAACGCTTGAAATTTGAGCAACTTACTTTTGCTCGCCGCTTTGGCAATCAGCGGCTCCAGCCCAACGTTCTCCTCTTTCTTTAACAAGTCGCCAGCCATATCCACGACCCGCACCAAGTACGCCTTGGCCTCGCGCTCGGAAAAATGCTCCCCGTGCAGCGCAAAAAGCTGTTCGCCGAGTGCCGTGGACTTCTTGCAATGAGTCTTTAGATCCCGCAACAGTGAGACCAAGGAATCCCGGCTCGCGGCAACCGACAATCCAGACGCCGCACTGACATCCGCGACGAACTCGTCCAACGTGCCCTTGTCGTCCCGCTCCATGCGGTCGCGCAACTGCTCCAAGGCCACGAGCGCAAAATTCGCCTCTTGTGCAGAAGCGGCGAAAGCACTCGATGACATGTAGAAAAAGACGCAAACCACAATGCGACACCATGTGTTATTCACGCGTATATCTCCTCGTCAAATCTGCGTCAGAAAGCTGTCCATGTGCCCAGTGATGTAATCGGCCACCAACCACGCGCCGGCCGCGACCACTTCCCCGAGAATCAGCCCTAGAAAAAACGGACGCAAATTCCGGTATAGCCGCGGCCCCCCGTACTTGAGAATCACCAGCTTGAGCAGCCAAGCGATGAGCGCACTGGCAAAGATGTGGCCGGTCTTCCAGTTCGCGCTAATGGCGTAGCCCAGCGGATTAAGAGGCCACCACAGCAAATGGTGCCGCACCCACATCAGCAAGGCCATCACCCCGCCGCCGACCCCCATGAACAGCCAAGCGTCGAGGCGCGGGCCGGTCAATTCCGCCGCAATGCGCGGAGCCATATCCTTGGGGCCGTACGTGGCAGCCCCCCAGCCAAAAAACAAGCCGTTGAGGTTGATCCCACCGTATTTGTACGCCAACGCCATAGTAACGTACGAAGAGCCGACCAAGCTGACCACAATGGCGATGACCACCGCCCAAAACAGCCGCCGCTTCTCCCCCTTAATCACCTCGCTCATCTTCAGGCCATTGGCGACCGACGACATGACAAACGAGCGGATCTCCGAGTGCCAGCCATAGGAAAATCCCAAGGCCACCAAACCAGACGCCCCCAAGCTCGAAGCACCGGCACCGGAAATCACAAAGGTCGAGGTCATAATGGGAGGGCGCATCGCCGGAATGCCCCCTTCGGCGACCACCCGCGTTAGGCCCAAAAACAGCACCATAGCCCCAAAGATGAACATCGCCACGCCCAACGGCGGCAGCCCAGCCATCCACAGACCCAACCCCACCAAGCCGAGCGACGCCAGCAAGCCGAAAGTGGCCTGCCGGTACGACATGATCTCGTCGTCATCTTCGACATCTGGATCGCCGTACCACGCTTTGCGCCACACGGCCCGCAAGTGCCCGCGCGACACCCACAGCCCAATCAGCACGAAGACGATCATCGCCCCCATGCCCTGATGGGCCAGGTACGGCTCCCGCGAGTACAGATCCATCCGCTCCGTGCTTTGCATCCCGAGGACGTTGAAGACGCCCCGTTGCATTGTGGTCAGGATGTAGAATACCCAGATAGACGCGGAAATATCCAAGTTGACAAAATAAAAGAAGCCGATCCAAGGCGGGCTGAACCACAAGTCTAAGCGCACGGTATCGCGGAACAAAGGGAGCGACGCGGTCCGCGCAATCCCGGGCACCTCCGGGAAATAGGCGTGCAGTCCATTGACGCTGAGCAAGACGAATGAAAAAGCAAACCCCAACCACATCGCCTTATTAGTAAAAAATGCCCGCCCAATCGCCCGCCCTTGCTCGCGCTGAATCATCTCCATCGGTACCTGCACCAACGGATACGCCAGCTTCTCCCGATCTACCCATTGCTTGCGCAGGATGACCATCGTGCAAATCATCGCCGCGCTGAGCGCCAAGAAGAAGCCGTACCAATAGGTCAGCGGCACCACCCACGCTCCCCAAGGAATGGCGGCCCCTTCTGGCAACCCCTCAAAAAAGTAGCGCGCCACGTTTTCGCCGCGCGGGATCATCCACGTGGGAATGTACTGGTTGTATAAAAAGTCCCAGTTATTCTCCGGCGTCGCGTAGTACGTAGAGCCGACCAGACAAGGAATGATAAATTGGGTAAACCCCATCCCGGGAATGCAGCAGGCGACTACCAACATGATGTAGATGGTAATCAACTCGGATTGGGTCAGGGCCAAGGAGCGGCGCAGGCAGTACACGAGGCCGCTGGCGGGCACTAAAAAAAAGAAGAAGAATAAAGCGGCCGGCGTGCTAAAATTTAAGGTCAGGTACGAACCGCGGATGATAGTCGTCGCGTACGCGTCTAAACCATTGAGCAGCAAGGCAAGCACCGCGCCGAGCAGGATGCCGCGCGCGGGGATGCCGGCGACATCCTGCTGCCCTTCCTCCTCTTTCACCCTTTCGAGGTATGCTGGAGGAATCTGTTTTTTCAATGCCGTTTACCTCGATCATGGTTCAAATCAGTACCGATTCCTCCAGCACGCCCTCTCTCTTGCTACTCGGCTGCGACCGCCTTTTCCAAGACTTCTCGAATGTAGCCATTCAATTCGAGGTGACGACGAGCAGCGTTCAAAGCCATGCGACGATGCAGTTCGGGGCTTG
>JAGWBY010000089.1 GCA_021295675.1 Candidatus Latescibacterota bacterium
TATCGGATAGAAAAAAGCAACTGACCAAAAAATAACATTCGACCATGATACCCCAGATATGATTCATGCAACAACGCCGTTTGTAGTTATAAATGTCTTCAAATATGGCATAGTAGCCAATTCTCTATAGAACCTCGTGGCCTCTTCCCGTAAATCAGCGAATTTATATACATAGTCGAATCTTTCCAAGATACGCTTTAACAACTCAAACCGTCCATCAGGTCTCTGCGAATATTCTTGAGCTATATCAGGGAATGGAAGCGTTCTATCTTTATTCCCAACTTTAATAGCAAGTTCAGTGTAAAAAGAGTGTGGGGCACTGTTGGGATTCTCGGTACTAACCCCTGCTCCGGCAAAAATCACTACATTGCGAAGACGTATTTCATTGATTAAAAATTCGTCGATGTCGAAGTCGATGTCGTTCTGACAACGTTGACATTTGCATTCTTGATTTTCTCGCATTCTGAATCCCTTTGCCTAACCGATACGACCCAAAATCTAACCTGATTATTCAGCAGTACTAGCTAAAGGTAAGAGGTGGTGAGATCGGGGTCAACTCGGTATGTAGGGCACACTAAACCGTATGGCTGGAACAGGAGAATTCGGGAGGAAATGCCTGACTGTGAGCTTGAACTGCGACTACGGCGAGGCCCTCGGTGATGTCAGCGTCAGGGATGTACCGACACACTACTCTCGGCCGGATAGCGATGGATTAAGGAAGTATTGGTCGGGGCGGCGATGATCCTCAAGCGATTGTTACAGGTAGCAGATTTACTTACGTCAACCGCGCCGACCAGCGATTCAAGGCGCGAATTACTAACTTGGACTTGCCTACGACTTGCTGTTGACCAAATCCGCTACGACTAGAACAGCCTAACGCCCATAGCGCAGGCCAAAGAAAAAACCAGGCCACGTGAAAATCCCATCTTCCCACTCCTTTTCGTAGCGGCTGGTCGACAACTGGTTCAGGGAGACGCCGCCAAAGAGTGACAGATGGCTGAGCAACGAAACTCCCGTCTCAAGTTTGATCCGCGTCAGGTAATTGTCTTGGACCAAGCGGCGCAGGCCAATTCCCACGTCGGGCGGCCAAAATTCAAAGTGCGCTTCGTAATCGTCGAAGTCGTGGCTGATTCGGTAGCCGTGAACATCGAGACCTAAAAAAAATCGTCGCCAGCGCTTCTGCACCCCGCCGCCCACGCCTAGTGCCCAGTACCGCTGGCCGGCCTCGTCGATAAAGCCCGTGGTAAAAGCGGTGTAAAACGAGCGGCTGCCCGAGGCGAGGGTAAACATGGTAAAGCCGACTTCGTCGCGCCAAGTGCTGAGGTTGAAAAGCCCGCTACGCGAGTAGTTGATCAACCCAATGGGCAGGCCACCCTCAATGTGGCTGGAAAGGTTGACCAAGCCCACCTGCCAGCCCTTGACCTCGCTCGCCACGTTCAATAATCCGACCTGACCGCCCTTGACCTCGCCGACGAAATTGGTAACCCCAGCCAATTGCCAACCGCGGATTTTGCCGACGACGTTGGTCGTTTGCGCCACCTGCCAGCCGCGCACCTGCGAGGCGATGTTGATCAAGCCCACTTGCCCACCCTGTAACGGCCCCATCGCCCAGTTGACACCCACGACAGATGCCTGCCAGCCATCGACCTCTCTAAGCGCCAAGTTGCCCAACCCGCCAATCTGATTGCCGGTCCGCTCGCGCGCTTGGTTGACCAGCCAAGCGAACTGGACGCCGCGGAACGCCTCGTCCTGCGTATTGGTCAACAGCCCCAGCGACAAGGTGTAACCCTCACGGGTGGCGACCTCGATCTGGCGTCCCAAGGTGATCCGCCGCCCTGAGCCGCCGCGCAGCTTAGTTTCCTCTGGAGTCAAGGCGCGAAAGTCGCCGGTATACACCTCAACGAAATCTCCCTCAGCCAAGACCAATTCGGCCAAATGCCACTCCGCGTCCCACGTTTCCAAAAACAGAGTATAGCTTCCCGGCACCAATCCCAGTTCGACCTCCCGCCCAGGGGACTTGTTCAGTTCGGCGACTAGGCGCTGCTGGACATTGCGGATAGAGACCTGACCGGCGAGGGTCTCGTCTAGCGACAGGCCCGCAGCGTTGCGGCGCACCTCGGTCATCACCACACCGCCGGTGCCGCGCATCTGGCCCTCATAAGCTGGATGCTGGGTGCCGCCCACAGTGCCAATAGTCCGCGTCCGCGTCTCGTCGAATGCGAACTGGTACGCCTCGTGCAGAGTCACCCGGCCGTCGCCGGTAACGTCGGCTGCGCCGCGCATCCCGGAGATTAGATAGTGGGTAAAAAAGGACGCTTCGATCAGATCTGACTCTTGGGCCGCTTCGTCGGCGGAACTCGACGTGAGGAAGGCGTAGCCCCGCATGTCAAAGGATTCATCGACCAAAAAGGGCGGCTTGGGCTTGCCGGAATTGCAGGCGTCGAGGACGGCGATGCGGACGGCCGCGTTGGCCGTCTTTAGCGAGTCGAGCAACTGCTGATAGCCGAGGTGATCGCCGGCCAACAGCAAGCCCTCTTCGTCGGCGTGGCCCGAGTAGTACAGCAGCACCTCCAGCCGGTCCCCCCGCCGGCTGGCCGCCCGCACCCGCCGGCCCAGATCGGCCAGCCCCTGCTCAAAGGCCGCCAAATCGGGATCGCGCAACAGCAACACATCAGCCGGGTCCAGTCCCCCCATCTCCTGCAATACCTCGACGAATTGTTCCGCGTCCGAGACTGCGTAGCGCAGCAGTTCGCGATCAACCCCGCCGTTGTTGGCCCCCGCCGCCAGTATCAACCGACGCACCTCGGCCTCCACCGGCTGGGACAAACCCGCCGCAGCGACAACGACCAACAAGGCGCGCATCAAAGACATGGGCACAACTCCTCAGAGACGATAAGGCGTCCACAAGGTCGCCCCTACAACGGCAATACGACGCCCACTCATCGTCGTTGGTTGCAACCACCATTGTAGGGGCAACTCTCGTAGTTGCCCTAGGAGGGCTAGGGCTCCCTATATTTCTTTACGGTAAACTGGAATAGGCGAACGTCATCCCCCAACGCCACATCGCCAGCGACCAGCTTGGCCTTGACCGTCGCTAGCCCAAAGCGGCGGTCGGCCGCAACCAGATAAAACCGCTCCCACCGCGGCGCGTCGTCCAATTCGTAGGCAACGTCGAGAGTATCCTGCGCCGCCAGCGGCACGGCCTCTGCTCCAGTCGCGGGCAGGTGTTGCGTTACAGTCCCACGCCCATCAACGGACAGGATCGCCCCGTACTGCAAGCCACCGGAGCGATAGGCGAGCTGCACCAAATCCCCACTTCGGGCCGAGGCTCCGTCCTGCAGACGCTCGACACCGCTGGCTAGTTTGCGGAAGACCAGTAAACGCGGCTCCTGCTCGCTGCCCTTGATCCGCAGCGCGGGTGCTTCCGAGGTCTCTTGATCAAGGAGAGTGGGCACCGCCACCACCGCCAGGATTAGGGCCACGGCCGGCACGGCCCAAAGGCGATACCCACTCCACATTCGTTGGACGCGCCGGCCCGGCGCCCGCTTGAGTTTTAGCTCGATCTGGCCGCGCATCCATTCGGGTGGGTAGCGCCGATGCAATTCCTCGTTGGAGCGCTCTAGGGCCGCTAGCCGCTGTGCAAGCTCTGGATCGTCCGCTACTCGACGGTCCAAGGCCGCCAATTCGTCGTCGGTCCCCTCGCGTAGCAGGTAGCGCTCTAGCTGATAGTCGCTTATGGGATGCTCATCTTGCTGATTCATAGCTTCTCCATCTCTTGCAGCGATGCTCGCAGGCCGAGCAACCGCTTGCGCACGCCGGATATGGACATGCCCACTTCCCTGGCTACCTCTTCCAAGGTCATGCCGTCCACGTAATACAAGACGGCCATCGTGCGCGTTGACTCAAGCTGTTGGCCAAAGAGCTTTGCGAGCGCGGCGCGCGCATCTATCTGGCCCTCGGCGTCCTGCCAGCAGGCTATCTGCTCCAGCAGCGTCGAGTCGGCCGTGGTCTTCCGCCGCTTAGTGTCGCGGATGCGATTGAGGCAGAGGTTGGTGGCCATGCGATAGAGCAGGCTGGAGGGCGCGTCGTCCCGCAGGCGGTCGCGCCGCGTCAAGAGCCGCACAAACACATCCTGAGTGGCGTCGAGCGCCTGATCTTCGTCGCGCAAAAGCTGCCGACAACGACGCATGACCATCGGCCCGTAGCGACGGTACAGTGTATCTACGTCCATGTTAAACACCTATAACGGCGCGGAGTGTTACTGCTGCTGCAAAAAATTATGCCCCTACGCACTCAATTTACAAGATGCTGCTTGCAGACAGCACCAAATGACAAGAGCCGACGGCCCATGGCCGCCGGCTCTTGCGATCCTACTTAGTAAAAATTTTCCCAGCTATTTTTCTTCGATGACCTCAAGTAGTTCGGCAGCCCGCTGCCGCTTGTCGGGATCTTTGTCGCGGGCGATAATGCGCTGGAGCACCGAGACGGCTAGCGGATCGCCTTGCTCACCCAGTTCTAGGGCCTGGCGGTCGCGTTCCTCGTGATAGCTGTCGTCGTATTCAGCCACGTCCAGTTCGTACTGACGCCAGTAGTATTGCAAGCGGTCGTCGGGCCAGTCGGCATAGATGGCCTCCCAGGTATTGGGCTGGCTGTGCGGCAGCAGGCTACCTGGGGCGATGGGGTCAGCCACGCGCTGATAGCGGGCGTCAATGGACAGGCGCAGTTGCTCGCCGGCGTTGGGGACGCCGCGATGGGGCATCATGCTGTGAAAGAACAGCACGTCCCCCTGCGTGAAGGGGCCACCGGTCCATTCAAAGGAGTCGGTGATCGCCAATCCTCCGGCCCCCAAGGCCGGCTGGAAATTATAAACGCCCCCCCGATGCGCCCCGGCGGCCACCTCCAGCCCACCCATAGTCGGCGGCAGATCGTGGAGTGGGAACCACGCTGTATAGGTTTCGGCCGTGCCCTGAATGGGGATGAAGTCCTGATGCGGCGGCGTGGTAAAGGACTCGCGCTTGGGAAAGATGGTGCGGCCGATAAGGCGAGGGTGCGGCAACACTGGGTCGTCGAATAGCTTTTCGAGCAGGCCGACGAGCGCGGGATGATGCTGCAAGGCGTGGAATTCGGGCAGCGCGTACATCCGGCTATAGACGTCCATATACTCGGGCGTCGGTTCGACGCAGAAACCGTCTTGGTCGGCGATAGCGTCCTCAAGCGGCGTATCGGCCTGAACCCAGCCGGCGTCGCGGGCAATGGCCAAAAAGCGCAGCCTGAGCGCTTCGAGTTCGGCGGCGGGCAACAAGCCGCGGACAAAGAGATGACCGTCGCGCTGCATGCGGTCGCGGAGCGCGGGTGGGTCGTCGATAATGGAGGACGAGTCGATAAAAGTCGGCATAACGCAGGCTCCCAAAGTAGAGAAAAATGCTAACGTCGATACGTATTTCTGTAATAGTACGGAGTTTTGCCAGAGACCAAAAGATGCCGTCGGCCTTTCGCTTAGGCTGCATCACGTCGCCGAATGCTTTGCCATCACCGATCAACCTCATAGAAGACTGCATCGCGTTGGCTCGCTTATGAGTTGGCACATTTCACCCAAAATAATCCCCTCCAGCACACAGGGCACTGGAGGGGAAAGGAACCGCGATTTTGCAAAAACTACTAGGCGGTAAAAAACGCCACGGTCGTCCAGCACAAAGCCGCCGCGCCCGCCGCAAGCGTCGCCTGCGGGATCTGCGTCTTGACGTGGTCCATCAGGTCGCAGCCCGTACACATGGAGCTAAGCACGGTAGTATCTGAAATCGGCGAGCACTGGTCGCCGTACACGCTGCCATCCATAACCGCAGCAAAACACAGCGTCATAAAAAGCTCTGGATGCGCCAGCCCATTGGCACCAGCCACCGCCCAAGCCAGCGGCATGGCCAGCGGGAAGGCCACCGCATACGTGCCCCAGCTCGTGCCGGTAGAAAACGCAATGACCATAGTAAGAAGTTGGAGCAACACCGGCAGAAGGAAATACGGAATGGCCTCGCCGAGCTGTTCGACTAAAAAGATGCTGCCGCCCGTCTCCTTGCTAATGCCGCCAATGGTGATCGCCAGCAGCAAAATGACCGAGCCGAGCACCACGCCCTTAATGCCATCGTGAAAGCCAGCGATGAGGTCTCTGACCCGCAGCCAACAAGAGCGCAATGCCAAAAGCCCACTGCACATTGGGCGATCCGCCGACGATAAAGGTACCGACGGCAATGGCGATGAGCGTGCCCAGCGGCAAGAAGAATTCGAGGACGTGCGGAGTGTAGCCTTCGGGTACGTTGCTTCCTTGTAGTTCCTTGGCACTCAGCGGATCGGCACCCGGGGCGTCGAGTTGACCGGTCGTGCGCGAGCGCTCCATCGCCGCCCTGAGTTGCGACCCCAAAAAGAGCGGTTTTTCAATGCTGAGCAGGAACGTGCCCAAGACGGCAAAAATGGCGTAAAAACAAAAGGGTACGCTTTGAAAAAAGAAGGCAATGCGATCGGCTTCAGTCGCCAAGAAACTGACGCCAGAGACGAAGATAAAAGCCTGTACATAGCCGGGCCAAGCATTGAACGCGAGTTGGGAGGCAATCGGCGAGGCCGTTGAATCCACCACGTACGCCAGCTCCTCGTGGCTGATTTTCTCGTTATCGGCAATGGGTTTGACCGTGGTGCCGACCAGCACCGTGCTGACGGTGCCGCCCTGAAAGAAGACGACTCCGAGCAGCCAAGCGACCAGCTTGGCACTTCTGGGGCCGCGCACAAAGCGCACGGTCATAAACTCGGCAAAAGCCTGAGCCGCCCCCGTGCGGGACCATATCCCCATCAGCCCGCCCAGCAACCACAAGTAGAGCAGCAGAATTCCGGCCGCGCTTTCGGTCGCCAATGAGGGAATTAGTACCTCGCCAGTAAAGTCGTAGCGGCCCATCAGGAGCGCGCCGGCGATGATGCCGCCCAACAGCGACGTTACTGGTTCTTTGGTCAGCCAACACAACAGCACGGCCACCACCGCTGGCAAAAGCGACCAATAGCTCCAGTGGCGCTTGGCCACCAGTTTGTAGTAGCGACCGGTCTCCGCCACCGAGACAAATTCTTCCGTGACCGACGGTGCCGTCCTCGACCCCTCAATTTTAGCCGGGTCGAGTTGGGCTTGCGCCATAGGCACGGCCTCGAAATAAGCGGGTTTTTCGCGATAGACGTAGTACAGCTTGCCGTCGTCGTCCGTTTTCACGTCCAACTCGATCCGCTCAACCGTCCACGTCGGTGCCACATTGACACCTATGATCCACGACGAGAGCAGAGCAATAGCAAAGATGGCGAAGTTGCGAATGCCTCTAGGCATGGGGTTCCTTTCGGTTTGATGGAGTGAGGTCGTTTATCCGCTCATATTCCCGACGATTCGCTCGGCCCCAAATCTATGTCTTGGCCGCGGTGATAATTGCGCCCCATCAGGTATTTGATATCCAATTCCACATCGCGCACAAAAATATCCGGCAGCGCCTGAGCGTCTCGCCGCACCAATTCGACTGCGAGCGTGTTGTTCCCCTTTTTCGGCCAGTGTTTGGCATCTAGCTTAAACGCGTACCAATATCCCGACCCCGTGCGATAGCGCGGAGCCGACATCCGGTACATCTCGTTGATCTTGCGCAACAGGCTAGCGGGCAACTCCCGGCCATTGAAATAGAACTTCAGTCGGTCGCGCTCGGTGTGACTCATCACCCGCACTCGCAGCAACACTTCGTGTACCCGGCCGACCTTGGCCCAGCGCCGCAGATCGTCGCTGACCGACAGATTGATGGAAGCCTTGTGGCCCTTTTGCAAATAGGCCGGTAGCTGCATGGTCGTCCCCGGCTCGGTGGCGGGATCGGGGTAGCGCCCGGTCACGGTTGGTATGTAGTAAATTTTGTCGCGCGCGGCCATGACCTCTGGATAGGGCACTTCCCGCAACTTCTCGTAAAAAGAAGCCTGATACGGCCAGTTCCCAAACCAGTGCGCCAAGTATAGGCCATCGACGCCCTGCGCCCAGTAGTTGCAGGCGGCCCCGCGCACCATCTCAATGGTCGCCTCCCCCACACGATCCGAGTCCACATGGCTTTGCAAAGCCGCATGCACCCGACAGCCCGTGCCTTCGGCCGCCGCAACCAAGGGCCGGAAATCAACGGTCGAGTCCAGCAATTCCGGGCCGGAAAACGCCTGGCCGATCAACACATCGACCAGCCCTTCGCGCAGCCACGCTTCGACGTCCATGCCGACGGCATAGCACCCCTCGATACTATAGGGGATGCGGATGGCCAATTCGCGTTGCTTGCCGCTCCGCTTGACAGCGCGATACACTTTGCGCACCCACTCGGTCATAATCTCGCGGCCAGCATCGACCTCGTCTGGGTGGAAGTAGTAGGGCTGGTAGTTCATCTGCAACTCAAAGCCATCGACCGGATATTTCTTTAGCGTCTCGTCAATCAGGGCAAAGCGCTCGTCGCGGACTTCTTTGTGCTTGAAGTCGAGACAGGTATAGCCGGGATAATCGTCAGGCACACCGTCTTGCAAAGCGGAAGTCCGAGCAGCGCACATCCTCTTCTCGCGGCCCCCGGCCCTGCTGTACTAACAGCGTCGGATACACCTGCTTGCCGTACTGGTGGGCGCGGTCGCAAATCAAGCGCAGGGGATCGTGCCCCTTGCGGATTAGGTCGCGGGCATTTTGGTGGGCGCGGCGAAAAATCAGATGCGGCCACCGCTTCATATTGTGCCCCCACAACTCTCCTACCTCGGTGTCGTGCAGCACGGTGCGACCGTCGCCGAGGCAAAACATGATGGCTTCGACCGGCGTGCCCAACAGCTCGTCCACTCCCTGCTCGTACTCTTCCTTCTGCATCGGCGGCTCGTACATGTAAATCAGCGGGTGCCGACCATCGTGGTAAAACATGATTTTGGGTTTGGACATAGTCTCGCTCCTTTAGGTCCAGTTGCGCGAATCGGGCACGGCCACCCTCGACTGCTGGCTGACGAGGCCGGGCAAGGTCATGTCCATCGCCAAGTCAATGCCAATGGCCGGTTCCTTTTCCCCGCGGACGGCCGCAACAAAATCCTGTACTTCCCAATAGTCGCCGCCGCCGTGGCCAGCGGCAAGGGCTTCTGCGGGCGGATGCCGCCAATGATCGGGCAAAAATTCCTCTAAGGCCTCCAAAGACTCCCAGCGCGGCTGCGCGCTGCGGTTGCGCAGCCAGATTTTAGCCGCAGCCTCAAAGCCATCGGCCGACTCGTACGCGCCATCGGTCCCCTGCAACGCATAGTGCACCATGTGGTGCGGCCGGTCCGAGAGCATATCGACCCGGATGTGGACCAATCCGCCGCCCGACAGCCGGCACATCATAGTCACCGAATCCTCCATTTCGTACAAATCGCCGCGCGGGTCGCGGTAGTGATTCCCAGTGCCCACGGCGCAGACGGCCACCACTCGCTGCCCGGCAAACCACGTCAGCACCGGCCCCAAGCTGTGCGTGCCATAGGTGCAGCCATTGACGCCCGTCTGCCAACGCCGCCGCCAAGGCGTGATCTCGTTGAGGTCTTTCAGTTCGTGGATATAGGCCCCTTCGGCGTAGTACAGCTCGCCGAAAAAGCCGCGCTCGACTAATGCTTTTACCAGTGTGTTGGGCTTGGTGTACACGTAGTTTTCGGCCATCATATAGACGGCTCGGCTGCGCCGCGCCGCCCGCGTCAAATCGCGACACTCCTCGACCGACACGCCGGCCGTCACCTCGCTTAGCACGTGAATGTCGCGCTCCAAGGTCGCAATGGCCTGAGGCACGTGCCACGGCATGGGCGAGCCCACGACGACCGCGTCCACGCCCCCAGCGTCGAGCATTGCGTCGGCATCCGTAAAAACCTGTTCAACGCCCAATTCGGCCGCGTGGCGCTGAACCTCTTCCCGGCGGATGTCGCACAGCGCGGTAAGCTCCGTGGCCGGATGGGCCAGCAAGGTGGGGATAAAGCCGCTTCCGCGACCAGCGGCCCCAATGACGCCAACGCGTATTTTGTCCATGTTCTATACCGTTTGACAACCAGCTTCAGCAACCGTACTGTTGTAAGCCATTTATTCAACCCATTCCCTATAGGAGGAACCTCATGGCCATCATACCTAACATTAGTTCGGATATTGCCGGGCCGCTCGGCGCGATCCACCTGCCTCGCCTGTGGTCCAAGCTGCGCTTGAGCGCGGCTGGCGAATTGCCCGCGGATTACCCCGAATGCGGCGCAGGCTTCGATCAGATGGTCCTCGACGGCCTCAGCATCGATCGCGACGCGGCCGTAGCCTATGTCAAGGACAGCAAGGCTAGCTACATCGAGTTTGAAAACTGGGTCAAGGCCCAGCGCGGCGGCTCCATTCCGCAGAGCGAAATCGACGCTTCCAACGCCGCCATCCGCGGCTACAATCACGACGACGAGACCCGCACCGATATCCTCGGTGCCGCTGGCCTCAGCGACGACGGCAGCATCCTCGACGCCGTCAACCTCAACAACCTCGACGACTGGACTGAACTGCACAACGCCCTGAGCTAACAGGACGTGTCTCACTCGTCTATCGGCCCGCTTCCCCGCTTTGGAGGCGGGCCGCTTTGTTGTTTGCCGCTCGCCTATTCATACCGCCTTTTGGCTGGGCTGTCAACGCCCTTGATAGCCCTCTACTGAATTTGTACTTTGTGCCAATCACCCTCTCTGCGAAAGCGAATCTGCAATGAAACCCGATGTCGTCAAACTGACCAAGGCATTAGTCGCCTATCCCTCGGAAAGCCAAACCAGCAACGTCGAAGTCACCCAACACGTAGCCGGAGTCTTAGACCAGCTTGGTTTCCAAATAGAAGAGGTGCCCTACACAGATGAAGCGGGCGTGGCCAAGCTCTCCATCGTCGGCAAGTTGGGCACCGGGGAGGGAGGGCTGGCCTTGATGAGCCACGACGATGTCGTCCCCGCCAATCCCGCCGACGGTTGGCACCGCGATCCCTACGACTCATACGAGGCCAACGGCAAGCTCTACGGCCGCGGCTCCTGCGACATGAAGGGGCCGCTTGCCGCTTCAATTTGCGCAGCCGCCCGCTTCAAGGCCGCGGATCTCAAAGCCCCGATCTACATCGTCGTCACGGCCGACGAGGAGGTCCTCTGCGTCGGCGCGCAAAAGGTCACGGCCCATTCCAAACTCTTTGCCGAGGCCAGCACCGGTTGCGGCATTATCTGCGAACCCACCAGCCTCCGCGTCGTCCACGCCCACAAAGGCTCGCTCGCCATGCAAGTCACTGCCAAAGGACGCCCCGCGCACACTAGTACCTTGAAGGGCACCAACGCCAACCTCAAGATGATTCCCTTTCTCGCGGAAATGAAGCGATTCAACGAGCGAGTGCTCAGCGCACGCCGCTACCGCAACGAGGAATTCGCACCGCCGCATTCCGAGTGGTGCATCGGCATCAACGATCACAACCGCGCCACCAACATTTCCCCCGCCCAAAGCATCTGCACCCTCAACTACCGCCCCATGCCCGGCATCGACGTCGATGATATCATCGACAGAACCCGCAAAAGCGCGCAAAAACACGGCCTCAACTTCGAACTCAAACATCGCGGCGAGCCGCTCTATACAGCAGCGGATGCCCCGCTGGTCCGCACGGCACTCAAGCTAACGGGCCGTCGCAAACCCACTACAGTGGCCTACGGCACCGACGGCATGGCTTTTTTGATCGTCCTCGGCCCAGGCGACATTGCGCAAGCCCACACCGCCAACGAATGGATCAAAACCGACCAACTGCACGCAGGCGTCGATCTCTACGCCCGCTTCATCGAACGCATCTGCGTTTAGAGGCCGAAAGTAGCGAACGTCGGAATTTTTTAAAGGTAGAAACTAATAACGTTGCAGGGTCTTTGCGGATTAGAAGACATTTCTCGTCCTCCTCAATCCCAAGGATCTACCCCAGCCAGCTTCCGCCCCACACTCGTCAACTCTGCCGTCTTTTCTTCGTGGTGTTCGCGTTCTTCGGCGTAGCGCCCTAGCCCAGACAACCGACGCTGCCAAAAATCCGTGCGCAATCGCCGCGCCTCTTCACTCTCGCCGGCTGGACTCATAGTGATGTACTGCGCCACGCGAGGTGCATCGCCGCGATTGACGCTCGCCGTATGCGGCAGGGCCGTGCGCCAGATAACCAAGTCACCTGCTTCGGCACCAATGCGCTGCGTTCCCAAGGCCAGCAGGTCTTGCTCGCGGGGGTTGGCATCCTCCGGCAACTCGTCGAGCCACGCCTCTAAGCGCTGGTGGAACCCCGGCACGCAGATAAAGGCCCCCTGCTCGGCTGGCGTGTCGCTCAGATAGAGCACGCCCTGTACCCCAAAGGACAACGGACGCTTATCGAAGGACGCGTCCCAGTGCAGATTGTGCTCGGTTGCATCTTTGTCTATGACCGGCGGACTGATGCTGGCTCGGTCGTGGCTGACCCACAGCTTATCCGTGCCCCAAATCTGGCTGAAGGCCCGGTGGACCCGAGGGGCTGTGCGGTTGTCCCACATGGTCTGGTGATGGTAAATCTCGACCATGATGCCGCGCCTGTCCTCTGGATACCAAGTCCCCGGATCGTCCGGGTCCATGCCCGTAAACGCCCACACCGCCCGCCCAGTGCGCTCAGCTTGGTCGCGGTCGATCACTTGGCGAGCAACGACGTACCCCTGTTCGGCAAAGAAATCCAGTTCTTCCCTACTCAGGACATCCATAGCAGTTCCCCCGTTATAACAGTTTTCGCGCGATGAGTTCCTCGGCGATTTGTACGGCGTTTAAGGCCGCCCCCTTGCGCAACTGATCGCCGCTGACCCACAAGTCCAGCCCGGTCCCTTCGGGCCGCGAAATGTCTTGGCGAATGCGCCCGACCAGCACCTCGTCGCAGCCGGAGGCCTCAATCGGCATGGGGAAATGGTTCTGCGCGGGATCATTCACGATCCGCACGCCCGCAGCCTGCGCCAAGATAGCTTCGGCCTCAGCGGCCGGAAAGGGTTCGGCAAACTCCACGTTGATCGCCTCGGAATGCGCCCGCAGCACGGGCACGCGAATGGTCGTAGCCGAGATCTGCAGCGCGTCGTCGTGGAACATCTTGCGAGTCTCGCGCACCATTTTCAGCTCTTCTTCGCAATACCCTTCCGGCCCAACAGCCGAATCGTGCGAAAACAAATTAAAGGCAATCGGATGTGGGAATTCAGCCGGTTCGGCCTCCTCCCCGGCGAGCACCTGCTGCGTCTGCGCCTCCAATTCTTCCATGGCCCGCGCCCCCGCGCCACTAACGGCCTGATAGGTCGAGACCACAATGCGCTTGACCCGCTGCCGCTGATAGAGCGGCCAGACCACCACGTCCATGATGATCGTCGAACAATTCGGATTGGCGATGATGCCGCGGTGCGCGGCCAAGTCCTCGGGATTGATCTCGGGCACCACCAGCGGCACGTCCGGGTCCATGCGATAGGCCGACGTGTTATCGACGAGTGTGGGTTAAACTGCTTGCTCAAACTGCCCCCGGCCGAGGCTAAGACGATATCCACGCCGGCAAAAGAATCCTCGCCGAGCTCCTGTACCTGAATCGAACTGCCGTTAAAGGAAATGGAGCGCCCAGCCGAGCGGGCCGAGGCCAACAGCCGCAACTCGCCGGCGGGAAAGTTGCGCTCGGCCAGTATTTCTAACAGCACCTGCCCTACGGCGCCAGTCGCGCCCATAATAGCTACGTTATACGTATCGGTCACCTGCATTTCTCCGTGAGATAATCCATCAATACATGTCCGTGTTCTACCTGCATACTACCCCACTCGGCGGCCCGCTCTCCATAGGCTTGCATCGAGTCAGCCTCAATCCCCGTTCCCCACAGCACAAAGGGCACTGGCTCGCGGCTGTGGGTGCGCCGCGCAATGGGCGTGCGGTGGTCGGGGGTGAGCAGCACCCGATGCGGCCCCATCGACTCCAGCCCCGCCAAGATCGGACCGACGACGCGGGCGTCGAAATCCTCGATGGCCTGCACCTTGGCCTGCGGATCTCCGTTGTGCCCGGCTTCGTCCGGGGCCTCGACGTGGACATAGACAAAATCGGCGTGCTGCAAGGCCGCCAGCGCGTATTCGGCCTTGCCCTCGTAGTTGGTGTCGAGACCTCAATGACCTCTAAGCCCGCGCTCTTGCCGATCCCGCGCACCAAGTCAACAGCCGAGATAACGCCGCCCTGCAACCCGTAGCGCTCCGACAAGGGCGTCAACCGCAGCGCGCGTCCAGACCCCCAGAGCCATATCGCATTGGCCGGCCGCTCCCCGCGAGCCGAGCGGGCTGTATTGACGGGCGAAGCCGCGAGAATGGGGCTGGCCGCATCCATGAGGGCGCGGATTTTGTCGGCCCCGTCACCTGTAGGCTCATGTGCGGCCATGGACTCGCCCATGATGTCGTGCGGCGGATAGGTTTCCACTTCTTCCGGGCCGCAGTCCCACACCAGCAAGTGGCGATAGCCCACCCCGGGATAGAAGCGCAAAGACGGCCCCCCCAACTCGGCCGCCAAGGCCTCCACCAATTCGGCGGCTTCTTCGCTGTCAATGTGCCCAGCGCTGTAATCGACTAACACGTCGCCTTCTCCGTAGATCAGGTTCAGGCGGAAAGCCACCCCATCGTCGCCCAGATCGACGCCCATGCTCGCGGCTTCCAACGGTGCGCGACCCGTGTAGTGTACCCGACTGTCGTAGCCGAAAATTTCGAGATTGCCGATATCACTACCCGGATGCCGCTGCGCGGGAATCATCTGCACCAATCCCCCAACCCCCTCGCGGGCCAAGCGATCCATGCAGGGCGTGGCGGCCGCCTCCAACGGCGTCTGTCCGTCCAACTCATCGAGCGGATAGTCAGCCGCTCCATCGGGCACCAACACGACGTAGCGCACGCTAGAGATCCTCCATGCGGATGAGCTTGACCGCTCCTTGTACGGCATCGAGTGTGGCCACGGCCTGCTGCGCCCGCTGCATCGCGGCTTCGCGCGCCTCGTGAGTGACGATGACCAGCGGCACAGAGCCGCCCTCAAAGTCGCGCTCTTTTTGGATGACCGAGGCAATGCTGATCCGCTCCTCGGCTAAGATGCGCGCGATCCCCGCGAGCACTCCGGGCTGATCGCGGACTAAGACGCGAATAAAGTAGCGCATCTGCACGTCCTCAATGGGCACGACCGCGACGGCGTCCTCGCCCAAGATCATGTCGCCGATGGAGGTGCTAGCGCCAGCGGCCTTGCGCTCGACCAACTCGACCATATCCGCCACCACTGCGCTGGCCGTGGGTAGCTGCCCGGCACCGCGGCCGGAAAACACTTGCGGCCCCACCGCAGACCCCTGCACCTGAATGGCGTTGAATTCGTCGTGGATGTTGGCCAACAGCGCATCCTCCGGCACCATAGCCGGATGCACCCGGGCCTCGACGCGCCCATCCTGCTGCTTGGCAATAGCCAGCAGCTTGATCGCATACCCCAGCTCGCGGGCGTATTCAATGTCCCGGCTCTCGATCTGCTCAATTCCCTCGCAAAATACATCGCGGCCCGTGCCCGTACAGTGAAAGGCAATGCGGCAGAGGATGGCCAACTTTTGCGCGGCGTCCATGCCGCTCACGTCCATAGTCGGGTCCGGCTCGGCATAGCCTTGGTCTTGGGCTTCTTTGAGGATGTCGGCGTAGTCGCCTGCACCGCGACTCATGCGCGTGAGCATGTAGTTGGTGGTGCCGTTGAGAATGCCGTACAGAGACTCTACCCGATTGGCCACCAAACCATTGCGCAACGAGCGGATGATGGGGATGCCGGCTGCGACACTCGCTTCAAACATCAAATCCGCTCCATTGGCCAGCGCCAGTTCAAAAAGCTCCTCGCCCCGCTCGGCGAGCAGGGCCTTGTTGGCCGTTACCACATCCTTGCCCCGCCGCAGGGCCTCACTCACCCACTCAAAGGCAGGGGGCGCACCAGTCAGTTCCACCACCAGTTGCACATCTGGATCGGCTACGACCGCGCTGGCGTCCGCGGTCAACATCTCCGGTGCTATAGCGGGGCTGCGCGGCTTGTCCAAGTCGCGCACGGCCACGCGCCGCAACGCAAAATCTACGTGCTTGCGCCGCCGCAGCGACGCGGGCGCATCCTGCAACAGCTCAACCACACCGCTGCCGACCGTGCCCAAACCAATCAATCCCACTCCTACTGGCATGTCTTTGCCCAATTCCTTGTTTCGCATCAAGTTAAAAGTTTTAAATATAGAGGGGGTCGCGCTTTTTTGGCAAGGTGGATAGCCGCACTGAGATGGCCTATATTACGGGCACACACGACGATTGGAGCCGATCATTATGGACCTCAAAACCTTCAAACTGAGCCTGCAAGAGCAAACCCCGCCGGAGACCTCGCAAGCCCTGCAAGCACTCTGGTACGAAGCCAAGGATCAGTGGGACAAAGCCCACGAGCTAGCCCAGCAAACGCCCGACCCCATCGGGGCTTGGGTCCACGCTTATTTACACCGGGTCGAAGGCGACGAAAGCAACGCCGGCTATTGGTACCGGCGGGCGCAAAAGCCCCACAGCGAGGCGTCGCTGCCCGCAGAATGGGACGAGATCGCCAGCGCCCTGCTCAGCGGCTAAGGCCTCCCCGCCAAGTGTGGTTCAGTTCCGCGCCCTCTTGCGGATTGGCCCAAGTCACGACGGCTCCTCGCCCTCCCCACGGCTCAGTCGCTGCGGACGCCCAACATGCAAAGGAAAGCCGGTTTGGGCACGATCTTGTTCAAGAGCGCGTCGGCCAAGCGCCAAGCTGCATAGGGCCAGCCAGCACTCAAGCCAGGAAATCCCGCCAACTCTAGCAGTTTGTTGGTCGTCAACCGCACCGCGCGTATTTCAAAGCCTTGGCCTTGGAGATAGACGGCGAGCGTCTCCTCATCAAAGCGGTGAAGATGCGCGTTGGCTGGCGTTAGTCTATTGCAGTGGATACACAGGTGCTCGACAATGGTCTCGCGGTACGGCACACTCACCACCAGCCGCCCCCCCGGTCGCAACACCCGCCGCGCCTCAGCTAGGGCCGCATCAATGTCTTCGAGATGTTCGACCACTTCAGAAAGCACTACCGCGTCGAAACACTCGGCCGCAAAGGGAAGATAGTACAAATCGCCGACCTGATAGGCTGCTTCCGCAAAGCGGGCCTTGGCACCAGCCACCCCGACCCAGCCGATGTCCATAGCGCAGACTAGGGCACCCCGACGATGGCAGTACGCCCCCAGCCAACCCGATCCACACCCGATATCGAGGACGCGTTCGCCACCGTGCAAGTCGAGTAGGCGCACGAGTGTCTCCAGCCGCCGCTCTTCCGAGGCTCGACGCCTCGGGTCCAATGCTTGAGGATCGACAATCGCCTCGGCATCGGCCTTGTAGTGGACCTTGTAGTCGCTGAGCTGGCCTTTTTGAGTTGTATTCATTATCGACGGTCTCTTGACAACAGCGGCACGGCCTCCATACTATGCCACTCATTACTCTTAAGGTGGTCTATTTCTCAGTCCTCGCATCCTCTAAACAGGCTGGCAATAAACCTCTAACCACGGATCAAATTTTCCATGACTATTAAAATCGGCTTTGTCGGCACAGGCGGCATCGCCAACCACCACCTGCGCACCCTCGCCCAACTCGACGAGGCCAAGCTGGTTGCCTTTTGCGACGTAGTCGAGGAAAAGGCGCTCGCCGCGGCTAGCGAGTACGGCGGCAAGGCCTACAGCCACTACGAAGCCCTGTACGACAGCGAGGCACTCGACGCAGTCTATATCTGCCTGCCGCCTTTTGCCCACGCCCAGCCCGAGCTGGCGGCCATTGAGCGCGGCTTGCCCATTTTCGTCGAAAAACCCGTGGCGACTTCCCTAGAACAAGCCCGCGCCGTTGAAGCGGCTCTCCGCGCCCAAAACCTGATTAGCGCCGTAGGGTATCACTGGCGCTACATGGATACGACCGCCAAGGCAATCGAATACCTCGGCGACGAGCCAGTGGGTTTTGCCCTTGGCGCTTGGATGGGCGGCATGCCCGGGGTGTCTTGGTGGCGGGTACTGGCCGAGAGCGGCGGCCAGATCGTCGAACAAACCACGCACATCTTCGATTTGGCCCGCTACCTGCTCGGCGAGGTGGAAAGCGTCCACGCCATGGGGCGCACCGGCCTGATGGAAGACGTCCCCAACTACGATGTCCACGACGCCTCTGTCACCAACCTCCGCTTCCACAGCGGCGCGGTGGCCAGCATTACCTCGGCCTGTATGCTCTCCGCAGGCGGGCACGTGGGCTTGGATCTCTACCAGAAAAACCAAGTCCTGCGCATCGCATCCGGGGCGCTCACCATCGACCGCCCCAGCGGCCAAGAAGTCGTCGAACAGGGCAACAACCCAACGCAAGCCGAGGATCGCGCCTTTCTCCAAGCCGTGCAAACCGGCGATGCTGCGGGCATCCGCTGCGATTACTCAGAGGCGGTCAAGACTTTAGCCGTAACCCTCGCGGCGACCCAATCCGCCATAGAAGAGCGCGTCGTCGCGCTATAGCCTACTCGTCTTCGATCAGATCGAAGTCGTGGATGTCCTCGCCGGCCTTGGCCGAGAGGATGTCCAGCGCGGCGCAAGCTCCGTCGCCAGCGGAGATAATGGCCTGGATTTTCTTCAGGCGAGTGCTCCAGCCAATGACGTATAGCCCTTCGACCGAGGTGCGGCCATTGCGGTCGGCCGCCAACCCATCGGCTTCTTTGGCCACGCCCAAGCTTTCGGCCAGCGGGTTGCTCGGCCCGGTAACCAAGATCAGATATTGAGACTTTTCGACGACAAACCCCCCCTCGCCCTTTTCAACGCTGCTGACTTCGACGTCCTGAATTTCCCCGCCAAAGCCGCGCACCTGCTCGCGACCGATCTGTTGGAACTCGGGACCGGCGATCTTGGGAATGCCCAAATAATTGTACAGCATGGCTTTATGCATGAGGGTCTTGTCTTGGCCGAAGACGGTGACGCTCATGTCGTTTTTGGCGAGAAAGAGCGCGGCGCTCAATCCACCCGGCCCATCTCCAACGACGATAACATCCGGCATTTCTCAGGCTCCTTTGGCTGTTGGTTAGCGCGGGCAAATAAGGCCGCTGGCCCACGCGATGTCAACCTTACCACGCGAGTACTATGCCTTGAACGGGCACGGATATTGCTTTTCTAATCTCAGGCGCATTGACACCGCTCCACGCCATCCTGTACCTTCCAACCCAAGGAGACAGCCTGCTATGACCAATTCCCCTTTAACCCCCGAAGAGCGTCTAGCCAAGCTCGAAGGCGTGTACAATCACCTCGCTACCAAGGCCGATATAGCCGAACTCAAGACCGATATGGCCGAACTCAAAGTCGAGCTCAAGACCGATATCGCCGAACTCAAAGCCGAGTTGAGCAAGGAATTCACGAGCCAGATAAAGGACATTAGAAAGGGTTTGAACCAATTACAGGGGGGGATCGCCGTGTTGGGCGTTGTGGTGATTTTGCTACAATTGTGGACCAAACTAACCAGCGGCTAACCAGCCGACCGCCTCTTAAATTACTCGCTCTCCGGCTCAAACACTAGCTCCGGCACCACTACCTCCCAAGCATCGCATTTCGTGCTGTCGCGGTACTGCGGCTCCGACGCGTCGCGGCTCCAAGCCACGACGGCAAAGACCGTGGCGGACCTGCATCGCGTTCCCGGTGGGGGTTCAAACGCTTGGGCAAGACGCCCTACCACCATCCCCGACCGGTCCAGCAATTCCCAATGTCCAGTTTTGGCAATCCGCGTTTCTAGCTGGTCGCCGGGCGACAGAACGGCAATCGCACGATGCACCGGATGGTTATCGTGGCAACGCCCCGCGAAGCCCAAATAGACCTCGCGTAGACTAGGCCGCCGATATTGGTGTGAGAGTTCCGGAGTTTCCGGCTGCAAGCCATCGGATGTGCGGTGTAAAATCGAGCCGTTGTTCGAAAATGTATATGGCAGCGAGTGCAAGCGCCCCGAGTACGCCGGGGGTTCAGGCTCCTTTACGAAACTAGGCCGAGT
Source organism: Candidatus Latescibacterota bacterium (assembly GCA_021295675.1). The sequence continues at coordinate 20,089 of JAGWBY010000089.1, forward strand.
GCTACCTCCGGCGGGGTGCGATCCTTGAAAACGCACGAGCGCAAGGGTCTGCCGAGCGCGCGTCATGGCCACATAGTAGAGCCTGCGCGGCGCGTCCGGGTCCTCGCCCTTGTCGACATTGCTCCAGCCTCCATCGAGCACGGCCACATGGTCGAACTCCAATCCCTTGGCGCGGTGTGCGGTTAGCAGTAAGAGCCCGCGCTGGCGGCGACGTACGTCTCGTCCCCACTCGGCCAGCCACTCGATGAAGTGATCCACCGGCATTTCCGCGTCGCTGGTCTCTAGGGAGTGCTCGTCCAAGGCTTGCCGCAGCAGGTCGTTCCATGAACCGGGCGCTTGCGCAGCTAGCCAGCCCCTCAGATCAACACTGCCCACGATCCGGGTCTCCCGTCCGCGCAGCCATTCAACAAGCGTTCGTGTTTCTCGCAGGTGCCAGAAGCTCGGGATTTCTTCATTCCCCATCTGCACCGGGATACGGTGGACTTCGCAGAAAGCACGTACCGGATCCAGATACTTCCATTCGCGTGCGATCACCGCGCACTTGGACCAGTCCCAATCCGGTGAGAGGGTGGCGAGGCGCTGCAACTCTGTCATCGCGACTCGCGCCTGCGAGATTGGATCGCGGTGCGCTGGTAGAATCTGCACTCGACCTTGAGCTACCGAATCCAGCTCACTCCAGTCGCCGCCAGGCGGATTCTCCGCACGCGCCCGGTCGATGCTAATGGGATGTCCAGTCTTCATCCGTTGTCGAGCCGGGTCGATCAACGCATTGGCCGCTGCGATGATGTGGCCGGTGGAACGGTAGTTGTCGATCAGGTAGGAGGGCTTTGGACCGTAATCCGCCTCAAAACGACGGATGAACTCCACCGAAGCACCATTGAAGGCATAGATATTCTGATCGTCGTCTCCTACTGCAAAGAGAGTAAGCTTGCGATCCTCATCATTTAGGGTTCGGCCGGCCAAGGCCGATATCAACTCGTATTGATCCGCACCGATGTCTTGGTATTCGTCTACGAGTATCCAGCGGAAACCCGCGAGGAGCCGTTCCCGCTGATCGTCCGCTTCCTCCGGCTCCAGACCCTCTCCGCGCAGCAGTGCCACTGCTTGGCGCAACACTTCCCGGAATGCACCGTCATCAAGTAGCTTCCTCTCCCGCTCCTGAAAGCTGACGCCGACCAGCCGCATGGCCAGTGCATGACAGGTGAGCACGGTTATCCCGCGGGCGTCGTCGCCGATCAAATCCATGAGGCGTCGCCGGATCTCGACCGCCGCGTGCCGATTATAGGCTAGGGCTAGGATTCCGCGAGGATTCTCGCGCTTTACGCGCACGAGGTAGGCGATACGATGCACTAACACGCGCGTCTTGCCGGAACCAGGACCAGCGAGTACCAGCACGTTTGTCTGCTCTCGATCATCCGCGACGATGCGTTGCTGAATGGGATTCTTCAGGCTTTCGACTATAGTTCGCCACGATTCGGGCGTGGTCTCTCGCGCAATTTCCCTGTCCCGCTCTGGTAGCCAACGGCCGAGGAACTCCTCCTCCTTCAGACTGAAGTAGTCCATAGCCATACGCATGGCATCGGTTATAGCCTCGCAGCCCCGCTCCGCGAACTCCTTCATCACGTGGATCTGCAGGACCTTCCCCTTATAGTGGAGCTTAAGCGGCTCAAAGTCGGCGTTGGCGAAGCCGCGTCTTTCTTCGGCTAGCCGGATGGTCATGGCCGGACGGAATACCGCCAAGCCCTTATTCAGGCGAATAACCTCCTGCTCGTGTAGCCATAGGAGGGCGCGGTCTAGCAGTTTCTTGGGGTTCCTACTTTTCAGAAACAGGTCGGACGTGATCGCTTCCAACAGCTTGCCGAGAGTGGTCTCTGCCAGCAGGTCCGTGCCCCGACTTCCGGGCGGCAAACAAGCGAGCAAGTGATCCAGCAGGAGTTTCGCTCCATCGCGTCGACGCGACGCGAGTTCCTCCAACGCCGGCCACTCTCGCCGCAACGTCACCTGCACAGTCTCCGCATCCCACTGTCGTACCCCGAGGCTACCAGCGTCGCCCCCTTCACCGCGCCCGTCGCGGGCGATACTGACGAGAATGCGCTTTAGCTTTTCCGGCAGCGGATCGGCTACCCCCTCATCCCGCAGTTTTTGCGCGGCGACGCGCAAATGCAGGGTTGAGGTGTCTCCTTTGCCCATATCCGGTGCCACCTCGCGCATCTGCGCGATCAGGGCGACCTCCAACTCCGCCGCCTCATCAAAGCGCTTCCGTGAGTTGCGCTCTACCCCCGCGTGGACGAAGGCAGTCAACGCCGCATCGTTGCTGGCGATGCCTAGCTGTTCCAAGTCGTACAAGGCACCGCGTACACCTTCGGCACTCAGGCCGGATACGCCCATTAACTCGTCGGTGGAGATACCCTCGTCGGGATCGGCGTTGATCAGCGTCTCGGCTATTTTAACCAGCCGTCCCCGATAATCGTCGGGCACAGACGCCTTCGCCAACCGACTGCGTGCTTCCTTCACCGAATCGACCTGGAGAGACGAAGGGAACACCTGCACTCGGTTCTCCTCCCTAGTCAGCAGTACCGCCTCCTCAAGCCAAGAGACAGCGGTCCGTACGCGGGTATCGTCGGTAGCGGAGTCCCGCTCAAAGACCTTTTCCTCGTCCTCGCCGAGGATCTCGCCGGCAGTAGCCACGACCTCGCCACTCAGCCGCTTCTTCCGATCTAGGTTGCGCAGCGCTCTCAGCACGCCATGAATCTCTCGTCGAGTGAGCCGCGAACGCGCCGACAGACCGAACTGCCTCTCCACGTCGTCCGTCGCATAGAGCAGTACGCAACGCGCCGTCTGCCGGTCACGTCCGGCGCGGCCTGCTTCCTGCATATAGTTCTCTAGCGACCCCGGGATGTCGGCATGGATCACCAGCCTCACGTCCGGCTTGTCGATGCCCATGCCGAAGGCATTGGTAGCCGCGATCACGCGCAGCTCACCGTCGATAAAACGCTGCTGTACGCTCTTCTTGGTTTCCGGCGGCACATCGGCGTGGAAGTAGTCTGCCGCGATTTCCTTGTCCTGCAGAAACTCCGCTACCTCTTCAGTCTGCCGTTGCGTCGCACAATAGACAATGGCACCGCCGGGCGTATCTGGCGGCAGGTCGTTCAGCAGGAGTTGGTGGATGGACGAGAATTTCTCTTCCCCGGTCGTCGGCACCACCGTAAAATCCAGATTATCGCGACGGGCACCACCGTCAAAAACCTTGAGCCCTGCGTCGAGCTCATCTTGGAAATACTGCTTCATCTCCGCCACCACATCGGGCTTGGCAGTCGCAGTCAAGCACAGCACCGGCGGAATCGGGTTCTGTCCGGCCCTTTCGCGGATGAAGCGTCCCACGTAGCGGTAATCCGGCCGAAAGTCGTGCCCCCACTTCGATAGGCAATGGGCCTCGTCCAACACCCAAGCTCCGATCTCGCGTTGGTCGAGCGCACGGCGTACGGTGGTGCTGCGCAGTTGCTCCGGCGAGATGATGAGAATGCCGGCGTCGCCTAGACGCACCTGATCGAGCGCTTCAGCACGCTCCGGCATCGATAGCAGTCCATTGATAGTCACACAGCAGTCAATGTTCTGCTTGCTAAGGCCCGTCACCTGATCCGCCATGAGCGCAACCAAGGGCGAAATCACCACCGTGAGAGCACCGGTCTTTTCATAGCGAGACAGGGCTGGGATCTGGTAGCAGAGCGACTTGCCTGTGCCGGTAGGTAGAATCCCCAAAACGTGCTCCCCGACCATTGCCGCCTCGACGATGGACTGTTGCATGGGCTGTTGTTTGTCCATGTCCTTCGGCTCCGGCCGGAAGTCGTCAAAGCCGAACCACCGCTTAAGCTCCTTGCGAGCGTCGTGCCTTTCCCGGCACCAGCCGCAATTCACTTCGTCGCAAGGCATATCTCGTAGTTGGCGAACCAGCTTACCGGCTTCTGGGAACTGATGTCGAACCCACGGCGGCATCACGGAATTGCCACCGGAAACTGACAGCCAAGCCAGCGCGTACGCTAGCGGCCAACCGCTTTGGGCGACATTCTCAAGAACATCCTGACCGTGATTTTGACAGGCTATGCCCGTAAGCCACTCGTGGATCGCCGCTTTCGCGACCGCGTCAGATGGCCGGGACCCGGACCGTATGGAGGCGAAAACGGCATCAAACCCCTCGCCATCGGGTCCTATCCCGGTCAGCCAATGCCACGCTTTGAGCAAACCACACGGCGCATCGCGTAACGCGGTTTGCTGATCGCCGAAGACACCTAGCGCGATCCGAGCGTCGAGTTCCGGATCGTTCACTCGCCCGCGTTTGAGCTGTCCATCCTGATAGTGTTTGACGAGGTGGTGATAGGGATTGCGAGGAAAGGCGAGAGGGTTGAGCCGCAGCGTATCCACCGCCGGCAGCTTCAACAGCCGGAGATCGGGCTTTGCTGCTTTCAGGTGGGGCAGATCGAAATCGATCAGGTTGTGGCCGAGCAAGAAGTTCGCGCCATCAGCGAATTCGTCGAGCTCTGCCAATGCTCCTGTCAAGTTGCCCTCTTGGAAAACCAGAGGTTGATCAACATCCGGGCGTACCGCAGCGAAGGCATGAATGCGGCGATCCTGCTTGCCGACTTCGAGGTCAAGCGAGAGGCAGCGAGGCGAAAGGCTTGGGTCCATATCTTCGCGGATTAAGACAAATAAAGGGCGCTATCAAGAGTCAGCCAATTAAATCGCACGATGCACCCAAGTAGTGAATTAGCCGCCGCTTTGTTTTTCTCCGAGCAATCGACGCAATTGCCCCACTAAATAAAAAGGAATCGAGACCAATTCAAAGGACTGATCTGCCATCTTAGGCAAGGCGTAGCTGGCCGTATGCCAAGTGGGAGGAGCACTGTTCACCCGCACCCCTATCTTCTGTGCCTTAGTCTTGAGAAAGACCTGCAGCGACTTGAGCGTGCCGGTCTTGCCCGCCTTGACTTCGACGGGGATGATTTTAGTACCCATGCTGATCGCGTAATCGACTTCGGCATTGGAAGATGGCTTCTCCCGTATCCAGAAAAACAGCTCCGGCCTGACGAAGGAAGGCTGCCCGTAGAGCAGATGTTGTCCGATAAACTGCTCGCAGACGCTCCCTTGGTTCACTTGCAGCACGTCCGTTGCGCTGGTAAAGTCCAGCAGGTTGAGGCCGCAGGCACTGGACATCAAACCGACGTCGAGGAACAGCGGCTTGAACACAGTCTCTTTGATTTCCGCCCGTAGCGGGACGCCATTGCAGGCACTGTGATGGACGCGCCAAGCGACCAGGGCCCCGCACAACAACGACAAGGCATGGGCCAGATTGCGCGCCTGATCGTCCCGGTCAATATGGGCGTATTTCAGCCGCTGACCAATCAGCAGTGGGAGGCGGGTGAACACCTTGCGCAGCCGGTCGGGATCGGCTCTGCGCGCGTATTTACCAAAATCCTCGGCAAAGGTCTCGAGGATCGATTGTTTCTCAGACTCAGTATCGGCAAGCGACGCAGATCGGGTGTAGGCAGACACGCTGGCCGGCATCCCTCCCACTGCCAAGTACTGCCTCACCGCGTCCAATAGCTGACGGTGCAAAGGATCGGGTATGGTGGCGGGAAACTCAAAGGAACGGATAAAAGAAACGAGGCGCTCTTTGCCTTGGGCCAGCAGAAACTCCTCAAAGGTCATAGGACCGAGATACAGATATTCAATGCGGCCGACAGGCACTGCAAAGGATGGCCCTGCCAGCGCGAATTCGAGCAGCGAACCCGCGGCGATGACGTGGATATCGGGGCGCTCCTCAAAGAAGTAGCGCAATGCCTCAAAGACCTGCGGAGCCGCTTGAATCTCGTCGAGGAACAGGAGCGTTTCCCCGGCGTTGATCGCCGCGTTGTATTGCAACTCAATCAACGGGATAATCTGGTTGGGATCTTTGGACGCAAATAGCTGTGCCAGTTCTGGTTGTCGCTCGAAGTTCAGCTCCACCGTATTGTGGAAGCACTCGTGACCGAATTGCCGGATCAGATAGGTCTTCCCCACCTGCCGAGCCCCCCGCACCACTAGCGGCTTGCGCCTTGGCTTGGTCTGCCAATTCTTCAGATCACAAATTGCGGCTCGAAACATTTCATTTCTCTACGCATATAATATAACCGTAATAAAACTCTTACATGCATATTTTTATAGGGTTAAAATGTGCGTGTTACATGAAACCGCGTCAACCTTTCAAGGCCTTCACCATAATAAAGACGCTGGATATCCGCAGAAAATGCGATTCGTGTCACCATGATAAAGAGCACTGTCGCTAAATATTTCCAGCCGCAAGATGCCACCGGCATACGTTGCGCTACGTCTTTGCATGGTCCTTAACGTAGCGACCGTACTCAGTTGCCCTCACTTCGCGCAACTCCTAAATTATTCACCTATATACGCAACTCAGTCGCCTTCCAGCGGCCACCTATATAAAAGGCACCTAAGCTTGATCTCCCCTACAAACGACGCGCTCGTCGCACGCTGGCAGCGCGAAACCGCTCCCCTCCTGCCGCTTCTGCACGCCTTCCACGACCGCGACGGGTATCTGTCGGAAGAAGCCCTCAAGGCCGTATCAACGGGCCTGAAAACCCCCCTCGCCGAGCTTTTCGCCACCGTTACCTTTTACCACCACTTCGCCCGCCAAGCGCCCGGCCAAAGTGCCCCGCGCGTCTGCACCGGGAGCCGACGCGCTCTGTGCCAGCCTCGCCGAGGCCACGCCCATGCCGTGCGCCGGCCGCTGCGACGACCCCATTCCGGTCATCAAAGGCCAGCAAGTGCTAGTCGGAACCGAGGCGGATGCCCTTGCACCGAGTCCTTCGCCCCTGCCCGCGCCCAATCCCGGCGGGTACGAGGAATGCGTCTTTGCCGACATCCGCGCTCCGGGTCGCGCCACCCTGTCCGGCTATCGCCAAACCGGCGGGTACCAAGCACTGCAACAAGCCCTCGCCGGGAAACCAGCCGAACTGGTAGCCCTCATTGCCGACAGCCAGCTCGCTGGCCGAGGCGGCGCGGGTTTTCCCACCGGCCAGAAGTGGCAGGCCGTCGCCGAGGCCCCGGGCGAGCCTAAAACCGTCGTCTGCAATGCCGACGAAGGCGAGCCGGGCTGCTTTAAGGACCGCGCCCTCCTCGAATGGGATCCACACGCGGTCATCGAAGGCATGCTCCTCGCTGCGTACGCCACCGGTGCTACCCGCGCCTTTATCTATCTGCGCTACGAATACCCGGAAATCAACGCCATCCTCGCCAACGCGATAGCCGAGGCCCGCGCAGCCAATCTAATCGGACCGCACATCCTCGGCAGCGACTTTTCCTGTGCGCTCGACATCCGTCGCGGTGCTGGCGCGTACATCTGCGGTGAAGAAGGCTCGTTGCTCAACAGCCTCGAAGGCAAACACCCCTATCCGCGCAACCGCCCGCCCTACCCGGTGACGCACGGTTTTGAAAACTTGCCCACGGCCGTCAACAACGTCGAAACCTTGGCCTCAGTGCCCCCGATCGTGCGGCGCGGTGCAGCATGGTATCGCTCGCTGGGCCTCGACGGCCATCCGGGCACCAAGGTCATCAGCCTCTCGGGCGATGTGCAGCGGCCGGGCAATTACGAAATCCCTTTTGGCCTACCGCTCAATACCTTGCTCCACGAATGGGCCGGCGGGCCGGAGCCAAGCCATCAGATCCAAGCGGTTACTATGGCTGGCCTCTCGGGCGGCTTTCTCGCAGGCGATGACCTTAATACCACCCTCGACGAGCCGGCGGTCCGCGCCCGCGGCTCTATGCTCGGCGCGGGCGGCATCATGGCCTTTGACGACCGCCGCGACATAGTGGATATTGCCCGCCAAGCTATGGCCTTTTTTGCCGAGGAGTCCTGCGGCAAGTGCTTTCCCTGCCGCATCGGCACCCAGCGGCTGACCGAGCGGCTCGACGGCGAAGGGCCTGCGGACCTAGCAACTTGGCGCGACGAAGTAACAGACATCGGCGACGTCATGAAAGCCACCAGCGCCTGCGGCCTCGGCATGGCCGCTCCCTTTATAACCGATAGCCTTCTCAAGTACTTTCCAGATCAAGTAGCCCAGCGCGTCTGCGCTTGAACGAGGACCTTATGGATACCAATGGGAAACCCCACACCCTGACCTTAGACGGCGAAGAAGTCGCCTTTGACCCTAACGAGACCCTCTACGAGGTCGCCCAACGCCATCGCCGCGATGTTCCCACCCTCTGCTACGACCCGCGCCTAGAACCTTTTGGGGCCTGCCGGCTCTGCGTGGTCGAAGTCGAAGGAGCGCGCAATCCAGTCGCCTCCTGCACGGCTCAAGCTGCGCCTGGCATGGTCGTCAAAACGGCGACTGCGGCCATCGAAAAGCACCGCAAGACGCTGCTGGAAATGGTGGTCTCGGAAAACCGCGAAGTCGAGGTGGATCCCCTGCGCGGGTACGCTTCGCAAGAGCTAACCGACCTCGCCGATCGCTACCAAGCCCGCTCCGGCCGCTTCCAAGGCGCGCAATCGGGCCAGGTGCATCCCACCGACGACAACCCCTTCATCTTGCGCGACTACGACTTGTGCATTTCGTGCAACCGCTGCGTCCGCGTCTGCGCCGAGCAGGAAGGCGACCACGCCATTGCCGCGATGGGGCGCGGCTTCCACAAGCAGATCACCACCGAGTTCAATGGCCTCTTCTGCGGCCAATGCGTCCAGACCTGTCCCACCGGTGCCCTCGCCGACAAAAAGGCTCTGCGCGCCGCCGACCTGCCCGGCGAGATCGAAAAGACCCGCTCGGTCTGCCCGTACTGCGGCGTTGGCTGCTCGGTGGATCTGCTGTCCAAAGAGGATAAACTCGTCGGCATCCAACCGGCGATGGACGGCCCAGCCAACGAGGGCGCGCTGTGCATCAAAGGCCAGTTTGCCTTTGACTTCGTCCACCATAGCGACCGACTCACACAACCCCTAGTTCGCGGCGAGGACGGCCAGCTCCACCCCACCGACTGGGACACCGCGCTCGACCGTGCTGCCCAAGGCTTTGCCAAGGTACTCGCCGAGCACGGCCGCCACGCCATCTACGGCGTCGCCTCCGGCCGCACGCCTTCAGAGGCCAACTACTGCCTGCAAAAATTCATCCGCCGAGGCTACGGCACGCACTACATAGACAACTGTAGCCGTGCCTGACACGCCCCCACGGTTGCCGGTCTGGCAGCCACCATCGGACGCGGTGCCATGTCGAACCCCTTGGCCGATATGGACAAACCGGACCTGATCTTCTGCATCGGCACCAACATGACCGAGTGCCACCCTCAAGAGGGCCCTCAAGCGCGGAGCTAAAATGATCGTCGTAGATCCGCGCAAGACCGACCTCGCGGAGATGGCCGATCTGTACCTGCCCATCCGCGTCGGCTCGGACGTGGCTCTCTTGTTGGCCATGGCGCACGTGATCGTCCGCGACGACTTGGTAGATCGCGCCTTTATGGAAGCGCGCACGGCCGACTTTGAGCAATTCCTAGAGCACGTCGTCGAGTTCACGCCCGAGTGGGCTTCGCCGCAGACATTGAACAGGCCGCCCTTTGGTACGGTGCCGGCGACAAATCCGCCATCTACTACACCCTCGGCATCACCGAGCACATCTGCGGCGTTGACAACGTCCAGAGCCTGTGCAATATCGCCCTGCTGACCGGCAACATTGGCCGCGAGGGCACCGGCCTTAACCCCATGCGCGGGCAGAACAACATCCAAGGTGCCGGCGACGCTGGGGCCGTTCCATCCAATTACCCCGGCTTCCAACCTACTGACCAGCCGGAAAGCAGGGAAAAATTCACCGCGCTCTACGGGCGAGAGATGGACCTCGACAAAGGCATCACCAAGGTCCAAGCACTCAACCGCTGCGGCACTGAGATTTTTGCCATGATTATCGACGGCGAAAACACCCTCGTCTCCGATCCAGACCGCCATCACTGCGAGCACGCCCTCAAGAGCCTAGATCACCTCGTGGTCATCGACATCTTCCTCACTGAGACCGCGGCGCTGGCCGACGTGGTCTTCCCCGCCAGCGCCTTTGCCGAGACCGATGGGAGCTGTGCCAACACCGAGCGCCGAGTCCAGCGCTTGCGCCAAGCCGTGCCCCCGCCCGGCGAGGCCAAACCCGACTGGTGGATCATAAGTCAGCTCGCCCAGCGGCTGGGCTTTAGCGGCTTCGACTACAATTCGGCAGAGGATGTGTTCAACGAACTGTGCGGGCTCTCGCCCATCTACGCTGGCCTCGATTGGGAGCGGATCGACAAGGGCGAGTACCACTGGCCCGTGCCCGAGAAAGGCCATCCGGGGACGCCGATTTTGCACGAGGGGGCCTTCCGAAACGGCCGTGGCCTTTTCAAAATCATCCGCTACCGCGACCCGGCCGAGACCCTTTCGAGCGAATTCCCGGTCTGGCTGACGACCGGCCACCCGCACCCAGACCGGCCGCTCTCAGGGGATTGACTATCTGCTCGCCGAAGAGCGCCTCGAAGTCCACCCCGAAGACCTCGTCGATTGGGGTCTCGAAGATGGAGGCTTGTGCCGCCTGTCGAGTGCGCGCGGAGCCATTGAAGTCCGCGTCAAGGGCACCACCCGCTCGCCGCGCGGCACGGTCTTTGCCAGCTTCAGCTTCAACGACGTGCCAATCAACATCCTCACCGGCTCCGGCTACGACCCCGTCACCCACACCGCCGAGCTCAAGGTCTGCCCGGTGCGCATCGAGGCGTTGGTTGAAAGTGAGTAACGAGGTAATTCCCAGCCGCGATTTCGCTGAAGTCGCTCAGATGATTGCCGCAGCAAAACAGCGCACGTACTCGGCTGTCAATTCCATGCTCGTTGAACTCTACTGGCAGGTCGGGGCGTATATCCATAACAAACTGGAGTCTGCCGCTTGGGGCGAGGGAGTCGTCGATCAACTGGCCAAGTACCTCAAAACGACGCAGCCCGGCCTGCGTGGATTTACGCGGCGTAACTTATTTCGGATGCGGCAATTTTACGTGACTTATCGGGGCGATGAGAAAGTGCCACCACTGGTGACACAATTACCTTGGACGCACAATCTCATCATCCTGTCGCAGAGTAAAACCCCAGAAGAACGCGAGTTTTACCTGAAAACGGCGATCCGCGAAAAATGGAGTAAACGGGAATTGGAGCGCCAGTTCCGAGGGGCCTTATTCGAGCGAGCCGTGCTCAATCCGCCAAAAGTGTCAGCAGTGCTGGCACAAATGCAGCCGGAAGCCCACGAATCTCACAGACACCTACTTGTGGAGACCAGGCTCTTACATCGTCTCCAACTCGTCGTTGGAATAGCGTAGCTCAACAGTACCGGCCAGATCGGCTAGCTCGTGGAACTTTTGCAGGCGCAGGTATTCATTTAATGCCATGTGCACTGCGGAGGCTTTGTCTTCTTGCTTTGTCGCCTGCTGGATGGCTTGGACAATTTCCGCGTCTAAGGTAACTGTTATATTCATAATAAAACCTCGTTGTTATTTTTTTGTATTTTTCAACGAAGATTATGAACGATTCTTGTTGAAATAACAAGCTATGGGACAACGGACAGCTTTCGCACAGTACAAGGATACCCATGACGAACTCTCACATCGGCTTTATCTGGTCCATCGCCGAACTCCTGCGCGGCGATTACAAACAATCGGAATACGGCAAGGTGATGCTGCCGTTCACAGTGCTGCGGAGGCTCGACTGTGTTTTGGCACCGACGAAGGAGGCCGTGCTAGCACAGATGAAGCAACTGCCACAGAATATAGACGATGACATGCGCGAAGCCATACTCAACGAGACCAGCGGCCACTCCTTCCACAACATCAGCCCCTTCACCATTGAAAAGCTACTCGACGACCCAGAGCATATCGCGGCGAACCTGAACAATTTTATCAATGGATTTTCCCACGATGCGCGTGAGATTTTCATTGACCGCTTCCAGTTACCTGAACAAGTCACCCGCCTCGACCGTGCCGACCTACTCTACCTCGTCGTCAGCCGGTTCACCCAAGCCGATCTGCACCCCGCCCGCGTCTCCAATTTGCAAATGGGCTACATCTTTGAGGAGCTTATCCGCCGATTTTCCGAGCAGAGCAACGAAACCGCTGGCGAGCACTTCACGCCCCGCGAGGTCATCCGCTTGATGGTCAACCTCCTCTTTCTCGAAGACAACAAAGTGCTCACTCAGAAAAGCATAATTCGCAAGCTATACGATCCGGCTTGTGGCATGGGCGGTATGCTCTCCGTCGCCGAAGAGTATCTCCGGGAACTCAATCCAGATGCCCATCTCGAAGTCTATGGCCAAGAACTGAACGACGAAAGCTATGCGACCTGCAAGTCGGACATGATGATTAAGGGACAAAACGCCCAAAATATCCATCCCGGCAACAGCTTCACCGACGACGACATCCCTGACGATCACTTTGACTACATGCTCTCCAATCCGCCCTTTGGCGTCGAGTGGAAAAAGGTCGCGCCAACCATCCAAGACGAAGCCCGATATCTCGGCTATAACGGCCGTTTTGGTGCTGGTCTGCCCCGCGTCAGCGATGGGTCGTTGCTCTTTGTACAGCACATGATTTCCAAATTCAACCAGAATGGCGACGTGACGGGGAAAATCGACGTGCGAGACGAGGTGTAACGACGATAATGGATAAGACGAAGATAGCCCAGCAACAAGGCGCTGGCCTATTGAGCCGTTGAACGTTTGTTGCTATACTTGCCGCCGGAATTGCTTAGTCGTAGTCAACCTTTTCCGTAGCTGTGAATAAAAATGCACAACCAGTTGAGAATAATAGACTTATTTAGCGGCGTTGGCGGATTTGGCTTGGGAGCAAGACGGGCCGGATTCGATATAGCAGGGGCCGTAGAGATTGATCCACAAGCAATTTCAGTCCACAAGAAAAATTTTCCGAAATTGCCGCTTTGTGAGAAAGACATATCAACCGTCTCAGGAACAGAGATATTACGTGCTTTCGATCTCAAAATCCGCGAGGTGGATGGCATAGTTGGAGGGCCACCTTGTCAGGGATTCAGTATTATAGGGCATCGAGATGCCTGTGACCCGCGTAATCAGTTATTTATTCGGTTCTTTGAGATCGTCAATGATGCCACCCCTAAGTTTTTTCTCGCTGAGAACGTGCTAGGCATTTTAAGCTCAAAGAATTCTCAAATCATCGAGCAGGCTCTGTCTAAGGTAGAAGATAAATACGAAATCCTAGCACCTATAAGACTCGTTGCCACAAAATTCGGTATTCCTACAACGCGAGAAAGAGTGTTCTTTTACGGCTACTTAAAGAACCAAATAAATCCGGTTCGGTCCGAAGATTTTGTCCCTAAAGATGCGAAATCGGTCTATGTAAAAGATGCGTTAAAAGGGCTGCCAGAGAAGATAGATCCGCTCTGGATTCGAGAAGAGGATGGGTGGAGAAAGATAGAAAAAGTAGTAGAGGGCGTTTTTGGTTCAAAGCTATACGAGCAAATTCCCGATGGGGTTGGGGATGCGAAAGCCATGATGCGTCTCAAAGAAAATTGTGAAGTATCGGGATGCCTTGGAACTCGTCACACCAAAGAGGTGATGCAAAGATATTCTAAAATTGAACCAGGCGAAATTGACCCAATTTCAAAGAGTCTTCGTCTTGACTACAATAGCTTTTGTCCAACTTTAAGATCAGGTACTGGAAAAGATAAGGGCAGTTATCAAGCGGTTCGTCCCCTACATCCCACGGAAGACCGTGTGATAACTCCCAGAGAAGCTGCAAGACTCCAAGGCTTCCCTGATTGGTTTCAATTTCACTCTACGAAGTGGCATAGTTTCAGACAAATCGGAAACAGCGTATGTCCAATTCTTGCCGAGTACATCTTACGTGTCATAAAAAAGGCGTTCTACTGAAAGGAGACAAAAATGAACAAAAATAAATATGAAGCAGTCGATGCGACTCCTGTCAAGTCGTTTTTTGTTGACATGTTGACCAGAGACATCGAATTGGTCGATGCTATTCTCGATTTACTCGACAACTGCGTTGATGGGATTTTGCGTATTAAAGGAGAGAGTGCAGAAAAAACACCGTATAAAGGTTTTGAAGCTGAAATAGAGTTTGATGAGCGTTCGTTTTCTATTTTTGATAACTGTGGAGGCATTCCTTGGGGTTTTCACGATTACGCTTTTCGGATGGGTAAAGACAATCAAGATAGAGATAGAGACCTGCCGACGGTTGGCGTCTATGGGATAGGTATGAAGAGAGCCATATTTAAGATCGGCAAACAATGTTTAATATCTACTCAAAACAAAGGAGATCGTTATGAAGTTGAGATAACGCCAGAATGGATTGAGGATCAGAACAATTGGGAGCTACCTGTATCTGAACCCTCAGATTCCGATAGAGAAGACGATGGGACAACCATCGTTATCGGTGAACTGAACAAGAACATAATAGAGCACTTTGACGATGATAAAGAAAATTTTACCCGTGAATTAGTAAGAAAAATCGAGACGCATTACGCTTTTATCATTGCTAAAGGCTTTCAAGTGACAGTGAATGGGCAAAAAGTTGAGCCTAAACCCACTGAATTAGTTTTTGCCGAAGCAGAAAATAAGAGAGCCCCTGCAATAAAGCCATATATTTATAAAACAGAAGTTGATGGTGTCAGTATCTTTTTAAGTGTCGGATTTACGAGGCCCATTCCTTCGCAAGAAGAAATCAATGATGAACAAGAAGAAACGAGATACTCATCTATGGATGCGGGATGGACGATAATTTGCAATGATCGCGCCGTTTTATATTGCGATCGCACGGAACTTACGGGATGGGGAGAAGCTGGTGTGCCAAGATACCATACCCAGTTTATAGCTATTTCTGGTATCGTTGAGTTTCAAAGTAATGATGCTGCAAAGCTCCCCACTACGACCACAAAAAGGGGAATAGATGCGTCCTCATCTCTCTATTTACAAGTAAAAAATAGAATGAGAGAGGGAATGAGGGTGTTTACGAATTTTACAAATCAATGGAAAGGAAAAGGTAATGAATCACAGCAATATATAGATTCAGGAAGAAGATATGATTTCGATAAACTAAAAACAGAATCTAAAAAACTGCGATTGAACCCTGTCAAGTCGGGATTGCAAGGAGAGCAATTCATGCCTAGACTTCCTAAGCCCAAACCAGAACCATCTACAAAAAGACGAATATCATATAGTAAAAATTTAGAGGAAATTGAGATTGTTCAAAGCTATCTTTTTAATGAAAACCATATTACACCTTCTGAAGTAGGCGAGAAGTGTTTTGATGTGATTTTGAGGGAGGCCCAACAATGAAGCATCCTCCTTATCATTTAAGGGTGAATAAAACGATTGACCGATTTCTTCTCATCGAAATACTCGATATACTAAAAAAGTATTGTGACATATCCAATTATACATATTACGGTTTTGGAGGGCCTTTTTTAGAAGATTGTAGGCTCATTCATAATCGTTGTCCAGAAATTAAAACAGTTTCAATTGAAACGAATCAGGAAACTTGCAAAAGACAAGAATTTCATAGATTTTCCAAGAATTTGGATCTAAAACTTGAAAATTTCACAAATTTTCTTGCGAATTTTTCAAGTACTGGTAGAGAAATTTTTTGGCTTGATTATACTGATCTAAAATTTGGATATTTTGAAGATTTTATGAGCATTTTAAGCAAGGTGCCGGAGAAAAGTATTGTCAAAATGACTATTCGAGCAGAACCCTATAGAAAAAAATGGGAAGAATTCTACCGAGAGTACGTTCAAATACTTCCAGCATCAGTAAAGAAAACTGATATTGAAAGACGGATACCTTTCATAAAATTATTACAGAAAATGACCCAGATTGCATCGCAGCAAGCACTACCTGCATCAGGAAAAAGTATTTTTCAGCTTTTAGACTCATCTTATTATAGTGACCAAACTCATATGTTGAGTATAACAGGTATTGTTTGCAATAAGAGCGATGGTTTAGAAATTCAGCAATGGTTTAAAAATTGGCATTTTGCAAACCTGGAATGGGATGATCCCCGTAGAATTGATGTTCCAATTTTAAGTACCAAAGAAAGATTACATCTTGAAAAATATCTGCCTACTAGAGAGAAAACAGGTCGTTCCCTTTCACGAGCTTTGGGTTACAAGATAGATAATTCACAAAAGGAACATATTGAAAAATTAAAGCAATATGAAGAATTCTATCAGTACTATCCCTACTTCGCACGAATATCTATCTGATTAGAGGATCAGTCGTCGAGCGCATAGCCGCCGAGTGCGACAGGCGCGGCTTACTCGACGTAGTCCGCAACAGCGTCTGCGACCGAGGGCAACACCTTCACCTATCCGACTTCCGCCTACCGACCAGCCTGAACCCCGAAACAGAACTGCGCTACCGCCAGAACCGGCACCAAGATCATCATCACGACGCGAGCCAATTCCATTGAGCAGTTTAAGCAGGTCTTTGGTCCAGAAGTCATGCGTGCCTTTGTCCAGCGCCTTGGCCGTAACGAAAAGATCGTCAACGCCTTCGTGACCAATGAGGACCTACGCAACACTCTCGGAGACGCCTTGCTCAAGTAGTTCTACCGCATGGCCCGAGATTCGGAAGGATCTTTCTAACATTCCTAGTCGATTCCCTTTGACGCCCCACTGCTCTTGGCCTACTGTTATTCCCTTCAACTCGACAGGAGCCTACGCCATGAGCACCTCGACCCTACCCCTATTCCGCGACCAAATCCCCACCGTCGTCGCCGAAGAAACCTCAGCCCAACGGCTAATCGTCGACGACTGGCACACCCATCTCCTCGGCCCCCAAGCCGGCC
>JAGWBY010000090.1:0-563 GCA_021295675.1 Candidatus Latescibacterota bacterium
CGCGGCGGGGCAAGCCGACGAATCTGACGGCGGCACCCGGTGAGGAGCCGGGCACGGTCGTGCTGGCGTGGGATCAGACGGACGACCGCTCGATCCCGTGGTGGGAATATCGGCAGCGGGAGGAGTCGGAAGATTGGGGGCCTTGGACGCGGATGGACGGCAGCGGGTGGGAGACGACCGAGCATACGGTGGAGGCGTTGACCAACGGGATGCCGTATCAGTTTAAGGTACGGGGTCTGAACCGGACGGACTTGGCCGAATCCGAGGTGGTGGAGGCGATGCCGGTGGGTCGTCCCGACCCGCCGGCGGTGGAAGCGACGGCGGGCCACGAACAGGTGATGCTGGAATGGACGGCTCCGAAGTCGAATGGGGGTTCGCCGATGGACCAGTACGAATACCGCTATCAGGAGGCCGGGGCCGCCACGTGGGAGTTAGATTGGACCGCTGTGGGGTTGAACATGAGCCAACGGGTGGCGGGTTTGACCAACGAGCAGCCCTACGTGTTCGAGGTGCGGGCACAGAATGAGGCGGGCTTTTACAGCGAGGCGTCGTCGGATCAAGCC
>JAGWBY010000090.1:875-25532 GCA_021295675.1 Candidatus Latescibacterota bacterium
GGCGATCACCGGCTATGCGTATCAGTATCGGCTGGCTGGCGGCACCCAATGGGATCCGTCGTGGACGCCCCTCGACGGCCACACGGTGCCGAGGAGGGGGCACACGGTAGAGAAATTGATCCCTGGCAACACCTATACTTTTGAGGTGTGCGCCGTCAACGACGAGGGCGCGGGTCGCTCGGGGCGGACCCAGGCCACCGCCGAGCGGTTCAACTTTGCGCCGATCGTCGATGGCGATCCCGCTCCCCCGCGGTCGCTCGCCGAAAACAACCAAGGCGTGGTCGCCACCTGCACGGCCCGAGACGCCCAAGGCGATATAAGCGGAGGACCATAGCATGTTTGCTCCATTGAACTGCCTCATGGCTGTATTGGTCCTGTGCGGGCTGTCGATTCGGCCCGTGTTGGCCGAATCAGAGCACTTGCAGACGTTGGTGGTGGACGGCGATACCTTGGTGGTACAAATGGCCGAACCCCGGCCAGCGGGCTTGCAGACGTTGGTGGTGGACGGCGACACCCTAATGGTGGAAGTCTTGGCTGAACCCCGGCCGGCGGGCGACCCGCCCGTGGCCGCCAACGGCGATAGTCTTTCGGCACAAACAGGAGTCATTGAAATCGGGGAGGTTCCCCAAAAAGCAAAAAGCAGGGTCAATCCGGCCCAAGCTATGTCGGCAGACTCTTTGGCGGTGGCGCTGATCTTAAAGGAGGCAAAAAAGAAAAGAGAGGAAGAGGCCGACACACGGATTGGCAAAAAGTTGGTGGCCGGTGTGCTTGGGGGTGTAGGTGGCGGACTCGTAGGAGCGGTCATCATGGTGGAGTCATATCAGTCAAAAGAGGGAGACGACGGCATCGGTGGTGCTTTCGCTGCCCCTTTCGGCTTTTGGGGCGGCAACTTGGTTGGAACCGCGGTTGGCGTGAGCGGGGTTGATCCGCAGGATCATTTCCTCATAACACTCGCGGGCAGTGTGCTGTTAGGGGCAGGAGTGCCTTATGCTATAGCTTTTATAAGCTGGAAAGGTAGTGAGAATTTACTAATCTTGAGCGGCCTTTTAGGTCCTATTGTTGGTGCAACGATTGCGTCGGAACGATGGCGCAGGCCCCTTTCGGCTAAGCTCCACTTGAAGCCTGAAGCTCGCCGGGGCTCGGTCGGCTTGGTGCCGAACCCCAAAGGCGGCCTATCCGCCGTCGCTACGCTGCGATTCTGAAATTCAATAAGATGGGGGTGCCTATTATGCGGCTTATCAGCGTACTTCTGTTCCCCATGCTCATAGCTGGGAGGGCGGATGCGGCCAGTGATGACGAGCGATTGGCCGAGATGTTTTCGCCGATCTTGATCCTGACGAAAGAGACCCGAAACGTATATGATGACGAGACGGTGCCTATTCGCGTAATCAAACCGGAATCCGTGTCAATCGTCGGGGCTGAATACGCGTCGTATATATGGTTTGAGGTGTATGGTTATCAAAGCGGTTTCGGTGAGTATTACAAAGGTGAAGCTCCAATCATTGATTCAGAGTGGTTTAACGATACCGACATAGAGGTGAACGCAAACAGATGGGATGGCGCAAACGAAAGGGATGGTTCTCGTCTTAATTTTTGGGAGAATAAGTTTGCATTTTTTAAAGGATCTGGACCTCTCGTTTTTGAAGCTTTCAAAGACACAGACAGAATGACCAAAGGAGAATTTTATAAAATACAAGCACATTTCAATTATCCTGGTGAGACGGCCGAAGAGTGGAATAACACATACTTTGGTACAGGAGAGCAGGTCGAACACCATCCGTTTTTCCCTTTATCCTACTACGAGGGCGAGAACCATCCCAATACGGCTTATGTGCATATATACCCAACAACCCACCTCAATTATAGCGGCACGCTTACGGTAATCCAATATCACTATTTCTATCCCTACAATCACTGGTGGAACAACCACGAGGGCGACTGGCAGCGCATTGATGTGGTGGTCAGTTCGAGGGATCCTGATGACAATACCATCGAGGTCCTAGGCGTGGAGTATAGGTTTCATGGAGCATGGGTGACCTACTATAAAAATTTCCCCAATCTAGCAGGGATAACCTCTAGTTTTGATTTCAATCCGCAAGAAAACGTAAAACTGAGCCAAGGGACCCATCCCGTCGTGTACGTGGGGGCCGGCTCGCATGCTGCATATCCCGTTGGCGGAACTATTGATCTCCACGACGTATCCGATGGATTTATTGATCGACATTCAGCAGGGGAAGGACTGGGTCCGGACCAGGAATACATGAGCCATACGGGCTTAGTGCTAAGCACTTTAGCCGATGGTTCCCATCGCGACCTGTGGGAAAGCTATGACTTGGTGCTGTTGCCCGATTATAATACACACAACGCTCCTGATCCAAACGACGACAATAACATGGGACTTACACCAGACAACGGTGGGGGACGCCACAGGTTAATGCGCCGCCGGGTGCCGATAACAAGAGCCCTGATAAAGGGCCTTACAACAGCGTGGTGGACTGTCTTAGTTCGGAGACAATACCACCAGGTTGTGGTTGGGGGAATTTAAATTTTGACGAAGTAGGAGAGATTGGAATTCCGGGGAACAGGGATCCCTTTCACCATGAAGACTTACCCTATGATAGCTACCACCACTGGGCGATTATCGGCAATGAGACTTGGAGCGGCACGGTCACTCTGAGCGGCGATGTGGTGGTCTTTCCGGGCGCGACGCTGACTCCGGATCGGATCACCACCTGTTTAGCCTGACGCCGACCGGGGCGAAGCATAAATTGGCCCTTTTGACCTTGGAGCACGCCTTGAATTTTGAGAGTCGGATCGACGACAATAAGGACAATACCTACGAGCTGTATGTCGAGGCCAGCGACACCGGGCATAAGACCCAGATCGCCGTTTTTGTGCGGGTGGATCACAAGGTGGGTAAGGACGTGGCGGTGCAGGTGTGATCCTGGGTGCTCGCCAGCTTTCGTTTCCCGAAAACGCCACCGGCGAGCTGGAGACCTACTACGCATTTGACCCGGAGCATGGTACCATCCGCTGGTCGTTGAGCGGCGATGGTGCGCCCTTTAGCATCGACGCGGAGTCGGGTCTGTTGCGGGTACAACATGAGATGGACTATGAGACGGCTCCGCTGGACGCCCACGGCGAGCGCACCTACCAGTTTAGCGTCATCGCCACCGACAGTCATCCCAAGGGGTCGCGCTCGTCGGAACGGACGGTGACCGTGGCGGTGATTGATGTCAATGAACCGCCGGTGTTGTCGGGGTCGTCGGTGGTGACAATGAACGAGAATCTCGTCTTTGTCGCCTCATACACGGCGACCGACCCGGAAAGGACGGCGATTGGGTGGTCGGTGGTCGGCTCGGATGCGTCCGCCTTTCGCTTGTCGAGCTCGGGCTTGTTGAACTCGCGGGGCTCGCTGTATTTCAACCAATCGCCTGACTATGAGACCGACCCGACCGCCTACGCGGTGACGATCCAAGCCGCCGATGCCACCGGGCTGTTGGCGACCAAAGGGTTGTCGATTACCATCCTCGATGTGGATGAGACCCCGCCGCCGAGTGTGTCGGATACTCCTGGGGAAGATCCGGGCATGGTGACGCTCGAGCCGCTCCAACCGCGCGAGGGGGAGGCAGTGACGGCAACGCTGGAGGATGGAGATGGCAGTATAACGGGCGCGACCTGGACGTGGGAGGCGGGCAGTGTTGCCGTCCAGAGTGGGGCGGGTAGCGAAACAGACAGCTACACGCCGGGGTCGGCTGATGTAGGGAAGACGCTTGCGGTGGAGGTGTGCTATACGGATGGAGAAGGCACCAACCAGGAGTGTGCCAGTGCCTCCTCGGCGGCGGTGTTGTCCTCGACGGCGCCAGCCTCGTGCGTCTTGTTGGACCTGCAGGGGCCGGCGTCGGTTACGTATCCCAAAACCGGCACCGGGCCGGTCGCCTCCTACACGGTCCGGGCCTCCGATTGCAACGAGCTTGCTTGGTCGCTTTCGGGCACCGATGCAGGCTCCTTCAGCGTGTCGGGCGCGGGCACGCTCAATTTCACCACCTCCCCCACCCAAGCCTCCTATGCGGTGACGGTCGCGGTCGCAGACTCCAGCGGGCCGTCTTTGGCGAAAGGAGTGGCGATCACCATCGACGAGGGTTCGACGACCGGCGACCAACCCGGCACGATCCGCCTATCGCCCAATCCGCCGAGGGTCGGTGGGACGCTGCAGGCGACGCTGACGGACTTGGATGGAGGGCTGCATGGTGTGATCTGGGGGTTTGATGACGTCCTTCAGCCGACTCAAGCCCGTGATGTCACTGCGTCGTCGTTGAGCATCACCCCGTCGAACACCCAGATGTGGTCAGCCGTCGCGGTGCAACCCTCGTGGTTGGGCAATCCAGTGCGCGTACTTGTCTATTACGCGGATGCGCTGGGTACCGGCAAGAGTGCCGAGGCCGAAAGTGCCTCGGTGCAGGCCAATGTGCCCGCTGCGCCCGGCAGCCTGACGGCGACGCCTGGGGGCATCTACACGCAGGTAGATTTGAGTTGGCCGGCGGCAGCCGACAACGGCTCGGCGATTACCGACTACCAATATCAATACCGCAAAAACGGCACGAGCAGTTGGTCGGGCTGGACCAGTGTAGGCACGGGGACCAGCACCACGGTGTCGAACTTAGACAGTGGCGCGTTGTATGATTTCGAGGTGCGGGCGGTCAACGGGATCGGCGCGGGACCAGCCGTCTCGACGTCGAGCTCAGTGCAGGCGCAGTCGCTCGCCAAGCCGACCAGCCCGGCGGCGAAGCCCATTTCGCTGGCGGTGCAAGCCGCGCCCAACCCGTTCAACCCCGAGACGACGCTGCGCCTTGGGCTACCCGTTGGCGGTCGAGTCGTGCTGACGCTGTATAACATGGCTGGCCAGCCCGTGCGCAAGCTGCTCGATGGAGAGTTGGCGGTGGGCTATCATAAGGTCTGGTGGGATGGCCGCGACGAGCAAGGCGGGCCGGTAGCTTCAGGCGTCTATCTGTATCGAGTGCAGACCCAAGAACAGGTCGTGGTCGGAAAAATAGCACTCATACGATGACGCGTTCCCCTGCGGTGGACATAGTGATTTAGAGGTCAAACGAACGGGGCACCGGCCGTGCCCGTGCCCCGTGTAAAAACGCGTCGTCCGGCCGCGGCCAGCGCATTGCGTACTGCCGGCTGCGCTGGCGGCGGTAGCCCGCATTGTAGTACGTGCTCGCGGCGAGCCCCCGGTCTTGACTGGGATGCATCGCGCCGCCTTATCAGGGCGATGGGCATCTCGGCAGGTCGTTCAATTCGGAGGCATCCCAATGGAAAAAGTAAGGCAAGGCTTGGACTTCAAGCGGAATACACCCACTCAACTCATTGTCGTAGAGGCGCAGGTCTTGCAGGTTGGTCAGGTTGCCGACTTCGGGCGGGATCGAGCCGCTTAACTCGTTGTAGCTGAGGTACAGGCGTTGCAGACGGGTCAGGTTACCGACTTCAGGTGGGATCGCACCGCTCAAGCGGTTGCCCCTAAGGCGCAGGTCTTGCAGGTTGGTCAGGTTGCCGACTTCGGGCGGGATGGCCTCGCTCAAGCGGTTGCTGTCGAGGCTCAAGTGTTGCAGGTTGGTCAGGTTACTTACTTCAGGCGGGATGGCTCCGCTCAATTGGTTGATCCCAAGGTACAGGTGTTGCAAACGGGTCAGATTGCCGATTTCAGGTGGGATCGAGCCGCTCAACTCGTTTTTCTCAAGGTTTAGGACTATCAGGTTGTTCAAGCTACCGACTTCAGGTGGGATGGCCCCGCTCAACTCGTTTTCGTGGAGGTACAGGCTTTGCAAGCGGGTCAGGTGGCCGATTTCAGGTGGGATCGAGCCGCTCAAGCGGTTCGCGCTGAGGTTTAAGTGTTGCAGGTTGGTCAGGGTTCCGATTTCGGGAGGGATCACCCCACGCAAGCGCTTTTCAGGGAGCGTCAATCCAATAACGCGCCCTTGGGGATCGGTTTCCACACCCGCCCAATCCGATAACGGGGCGTCTGTTAGCCAATTTCTCAACTGCGTACGGAAGGTGGAGTCTCTTCCAACCGCTATATCCCAATCCGATAACGGGGCATACTGCAACCGCGTAGTCTCCAGATAGAAAGCCACAAGTGCTCTGCAATCGGTATTGCTGCCGCAAACGGCAGCCGAATCTTGCTCGGCGGAGTCGCTTGGATCTATGGGGTTGTTGTCTTTCCCACACGCGGCAAATGCCAGCGCGATCGCTGCGAAAAGTAGCAGCATAGCAAGACTCCTTTAGAGATCAAACGAGCGCGGCACCTGCTGAAACATATGGACCGGCGTGCGCTTCGCCAAGCAGATATTCCCTATAGTCGCTTCACTTTCTCAGAAAGTGGGGATCATGTCCTTATGTTGGGAGGAGTCGAAAAGAGGGTCGCGATCTTAGATGGTCAGGGGAATCTGATTCAACCCCCGGAAGACGCTCGGGCTAAGCTCACGACAGCTCCCCATGCACAGCATGAGATGAGGCAACCGATCTATCGGCAACTGGTTGATCCACAGGCTCCGCTTGGCGCACGGCCCAAGGAGGTGCGCGATGTCAAGATGCTACTGGATCGGAAAAGGGGGGTGTACACGAGCGGAAACATCTTGTATCTGTTTGAGCTGCAACCATCTCCCTAAGTGCATCCAAGTCCGCTAGTCAGTAGAATCGTTAGAATCGTTTCCGGTCGTTACATGCCTACATCGTTGAGGAGGCTCCAAATGAAAATACAGATGGCTTTTGTTGGGTGGTTCGTCTTACTCGGTTACTTTTTGCCGTCGGCTTCTTAGGCAGACAACCACAACGTGTTCCCCATTAAAGACCCTCTTGTTACGGGAACCTTCATGGAGTACAGACCAGGAACAACACGACCGCGTTTTCACGGAGGCGTTGACTTAATACCGAAAATATCCAACCAATCCAACAACATCATCCGTCCTGTTGCGAAAGGAAAACTGTACTACGAAGAGAGATCGGGCAATACCTATCGCATCTGGATAAAACACCCCTCGGATGCAGGTCAATATGCTAATTTAGTGACGCGATACTATCATGTTGGGGAGTACCCTGCTGCAAGCTCGGATCACCCAGAGTTTCACGAAGAACTTACTGCATCCCGGTCGGTCACAACGGATGACATCTTAGGTACTATAGACACTCCACACGACAATATTGGTGACCATCTTCACTTTGAAGTACTCGCTGGCTACGATCCTGATGTGGAAAATGAAATCCCTGATGAGGCCGATTACATCAACCCCCTAAAACATTTACCTCGTATTGAGGATGATGGCATCAATCACTCCGCGGAAGGTTGGACTTGGACTATTCTGGATAATGACTTTATTGAACCAGGCTATTGGGATACCCCAGCCGTGGAAGAGGATGTTATAGCGGAAGCGATACCCCTACCTCCATTAAGCTTTAGGCTGCTCTTCCAAGGGTTTGACCGCATTAATACCACCGATAGGTACTTAGGGTTTTATTCGACCAAGGCGTGGCTTAAGTGGTACGACAGCTTGGGAAATACTGTGGATATATTGGAGTGGTCCTTTACCGCCGACGAATTTCCTGCAGACTTGTACTACTTCCCTCATTATATCCTTAATGATCGAAATTCGGTTCACAATGTGGACGACGACAATGACGAAGACCATCACTCGACTATGAGTCAGTTTTTCTATCGTCTTTTTGCCTATGCTCACACTGGCCTGTCGATTCAGCGCCAGCAACACACCGACTTCTGCGCAGACTTCCCTTGGAATTTGTGTCTCGATTCGGATGGGTGGATGGTTGGGAATATATCCTCAGATCATTTTTTTGAGGTTGAGGTGTTCGACTTCGACAAGGACCGTGATGGCAATCTTGGCCATCGCGTGACTAGGCGGCTGTCTATTCCAGTTACGGCCGTAGGTGATTTTTTTGGGGATCTTGAGGCGACGCCTGGTACGCGCCAAGTGCTCTTGAACTGGAACAGTTCCAGAGCAGGATCGTGGACCCATTTTACGATCCTGCGTAGTCAGGATAGCGGAATTTCCTACACCGAAATAGGTAGTGTCCCTTACGAATGTTCGCCCGCTCAGTCATACTGTGCTTTTGAATATGTCGATGAGACAGCTACGGAGAGCGTCAATTATTATTACAGAATTTTCACCGATGAATTGTATGGGCCGGTCTGGGCACGTCCCAATGGCGGCGATCCGGGAAATACGGTTGTAGAAGATACATCGTGGGGACAGCTAAAAAAGAGGATGGGACGCCCCGCCCCCAATGCTCCGTGAGGTCCTCCCTCTCCTCTTTCGCGGAATCAAACTTTGAAGATGTCCATCGGAGGGTAATCCAATGAAAATGAGATCGTTGATTTTTTTTGTCGTTGGCTTATTGGGAAGCGTCGTGATCGCTCCCATCGTCTGTCCAGCCCAAGAGTCCGACTGGTTTTTTTTACCGCTTCCCTCGTCTGTGGAAGTGGGCGACGGTTGGACCTACTCCATTGTGAAAGTCCAGACGACGGACGCTGTTGGGAGCTTTGATATCCTCTCCACCGAGACGCTGACCATCCGTGTGGTAGAGCGCCTTCCGATAGCGGATCAGACCTATTTTGCGTTGAGTGATGGTGGCCTATATCGCGTAGATGAGGCCAGCCGAACGTGGCGGTATGATACCGAGGCTAAGAGCGAAACGATCGTCTGGGATATATGGGGACCAATCGCCTGGCAGATATGGGCAGGCCCCCGGCATATACCCTGGATAGAAAGGCCAGTAGTGGTCGATGGATATGCCTGTGAGTATGATGGATGTCTTTCAAGATATGGTCCATTTGTACGACATGTCGTACCAGCACCTCAGCGCTCTGAGTTTGAGGAGGTAGATCTTTGGATTACTACTATTGACACAGATGACGGTCCATACTATTTGCGTATCGGGGACTTTATTTATTTTCCCTATATATGGACTTATGCCGACATCCTTAAACTCCCAGCCTGGAATGTAACTGAACTTTATGTGTTTGAGGACACACCGGCGACTACTGGAAACGCGCCGAGTATGACTATTGTCGTAGCACCCAACGTGGGTGTGGTGTATTATGCGTTTGCCGAGTATTTCTACGACGACTCGACAAGAGCTGGAAAAGTCAGCCGTTCGTACGACCACGATCCCAGTGGTGGGCCCATTCTTACAGGACGTGCAGAAAGGCGATCCGGAAAGTACGGTTGTAGAAGATACATCGTGGGGGCAGCTAAAGCAGCGGATGACGCGCCCCGTGCCCCATGCTCCGTGAGATCATCCAACTCCTCTTTTCGCGGAATCAAACGAAAGGGTTCCTCATGGCACGTTACAACTGGATCGCCAGCGGCCATAAGAATCGGCCCCTCATCCAAGGAGGAATCATCATGCGAAATCGTATGCAGCGCCTTATAGCGGCCGGCTTGGTCGGCCTCTTCCTTTTTTCTTCACTTCGCCCCGCTTCGGCGGTCGGCATAGATTACGGTTACCGCGATCTGCGTCAGCCGGATGGGACGATATTCACCGTTCATAAGTTCCTGGACGAGTTCGGTCGCTTTATGATGGTGGGCAATGGATATGTACTTCAAGACCCGAGGGATGGCTACTACTACTATGCGCACATTGCCGAGGATGGGACGGTGACACCGTCCCGATTCAAGGTGGGCATAGACGATGAGACCGAAGGAGTAGAGCAAGTAATCCAACAGGGCTTTAGAACCTTAGAAAATATAATTGGCCAATACTTCGCTGGGGGGGCTGAGCCCCCTATAATTGATCTCTGGATCAGCTATACCTATGAGGAGCATCGTCATCAGCCGGATGGTACGCCCTTCACGACGCTGTTGTTCATGGACGAAGTCGGCCGGTATCTGACGACGGAGAAAGGGTACGTGGTGTTAGATGAGCGGGATGGCTACTACTACTATGTGCACATTGCCGAGGATGGGACGGTGACACCGTCCCGATTCAAGGTGGGCATAGACGATGAGGCCGAAGGAGTAGAGCGAGTAATCCAACAGAGTCGGTCTGTGGTAGAAAGACTCGCTTGGAGGTATCACAACGGGGAGGAGATTGAGAATCGTATAGACCTCTGGTCTGGTTTTTCTGGGGGGGGTGTCATAAATACTGGCATAGAGGATACATCGTGGGGGCAGCTAAAACAGAGGATGAGACGCCCCGCCCCCAATGCTCCGTGAGGTCCTCCCTCTCCTCTTTCGCGGAATCAAACGAAAGGATTCATCATGGCACATTACAACTGGATCGCCATCGTGCTGCTCTGTTCGTTTGGGCCGACTTGGGCGGCCAACCAAGAATTGGGCACACGGGTCTTGGTGCAGCCAGATGGCACTCGTTTTTCCGTACGCGAATATGTGGACGAGTTTGGGCATTATTTGTGGGCCGATGCCGGATATGTAATTCAGGATGCAATCACTGGATATTACTAAGTGATGTTACGCAGCCTTTAGCTTTTGTAATTCGTCAAAGGCGTGTCGAATGGCCTTGAGATAGAGTTTTGATCGGAGGGCAAACGGATTCATCCGCTGCTTGATGCGCAGCCACTCTAGCGAGAAGGCCGCATAGATGGCCATAAAGACGTGGTTGCTTTGGGTACGAACCCGTTTAGTCGGCGACTTGGCCAACGCGGCAAGGGACTTGAGCGTTTTGTGAAAGACTTCGACTTTCCATCGTTTTTGATAGATCGTCTCAAGGGCGTCTTCATGTTGGTCGAGATCACTACAGGCCAGATACAAAATGCCGGTGCTGCCGTCTTTGTTTGTAAAGACTTGCCGATGCAGCAAGACGGGAAAAGGCAGTCCTTTGATCCAGGCGGTTACCGGCGTGGGGTCTGACCAATCCAGCGTATCGATGCGCACGAAGCGGCCGTGGGCTTTGTCTTGTAAGCTCAAGGCGACCGTCCGGTTGGATTTGAGGGCGACGATAAAGTGTTTCTTGAGGTCTTGGCGGATACACAACAGGTTTTCCTTGGCCGCAAACCAACTATCGGCCAGGTGCGTAGCATCTGCCGCAGCAACTGATTTTTGGTCACCGCGCTTTTGCGTTTGACCCGCCGCGTTGGCCGATCGCAAAACAGAATCGGTTTACGCACGAACTCATAGGCCACCGGCACACTGACATCACCGGCCTGATAGATGCAATTGAGCAGATTCAAGCCTTTGACGGAGCGGTTTTTGCTATGATCGAAGTGCCAACAGATCAACTCATTTTCATCCGTGTGCGGTTTTTGCTGAATCGTGTCATCGAAAATGAGCACCCCGTCTTCCCGCTCGATGGTGCGTACCACGGATTTGACTTGATGCCATAGCTCTTTTGACGTGTACTCGGCTTGGGACAGAAAGCGCGTTACTTGGTCGTGGCTGATTTGGCCATCCAACAAAGACGAAAGGCCGGTGGCGGTCGTCGCGCCAAAAGAGCTCAACAGATAATCGCTATAGAGGTCTAACAGGCTTTTATCCATGACAAAGAAGATAAACCAAAGACTAAAGGCTGCGTAACATCACTTACAAGTTTATTGCCTACGACGATGTGGTAGAGGGTATAAAGTTTGACTGGGTCTATTATCCCGATGGGTTGTCTGACAAGGACACCGCGGTCCAGCCTATATCGTGGGGGCAGTTGAAGCACCTTGCCCCGGGGCCGCCGTAATCCAATTTCCCCCCATTTAACCGGAGGATCCATAGCATGTTTGCCCAATTGAACCACCTGATGGCTCTATTGATCCTGTACGGCCTGCTGGTGCAGCCGGCCCAAGCCGAGCATGAAATCGATGCCGACCCTATTAGAGATAGAGTTCAATCCGCTCGATTACGTTCCTTTGGCGGTGGGCAATAGCTGGACGTACGAGCATGTTTATACTAGTGCCTTGCATGGAATCGAGGGGCTTCTTCCACTTGAGGACAAGTGGAGTCTCCCGCCTGATTCCCTACTACTTCCAGAGAGAACAGTGACCATCGAGATTACACACACAGAAGTAATAGACGGCTTGGAGTACTTTGTTTTTAGCGATGCCGATTATACATGGCCGCCCTTCCCTAGTTTCTTTTGGGAGGGTAAAAAGGTACGCCTGTCCGACGAGGGGGTTTTAGTGTTTCGTTGGGATGAGCAGGACATCCCAGTATATGATTTCGGTGCTACTAGTAATCCTCATAAATATGTAAGTACATTCCCAATCGGAGCGGGCACGGACCAGTTCAGTGTTGGTCGTATTTATACTCCGTATCAGCGCTCCAGAGTCGATTTTTCCATCAATAACTCCCCTTTTCTTCAAGAAATTGCCTTTCTAAAGGGATATGGAGTAGGGAGAGTGTATATCTACTACTGGAGCGCACATCCCGGCATCTACTATCGGAATGGACTTATACCGATCTCGGCGACGATTTCTGGGGAAGAGATTATCTATGAACAGGTGCGTTCAGCCTCTCAGTCTTTCGAGTCTAGCGGGTTGGGCCAAATCGGTCAGGTCCGACCAGGTGAAGGATTTGACTTTAGCGAAGGGAAGCATTCGGAGTCTTCTAATGACTTTGAGTTGGTGCCTTTTTATCCCTTCAATTTCGAGGGCGAAAATCCCCAACCTATTTATTTTTTTTCCTCCGAGACCGGCGTAGCCGATCTGGGGAAGATGGACTTTGGTCTTATGATTTCCAAGGGTATCCCCGGTGATGCCCGGGTCAAAGACCGCGTGGGATTCGATTTTTCTTTTTACCCATCTCCATATCAAGCGTCTCCACAAGGCCGCATCTATGCGGTTTGGAGCCGCGAGGGGGGCGTCGCGCTCCTGTATGTCTTCGGCATGGAATTCGTAGAAGGTACTGGTATTATTCCCGTACGCATACTAAGGGATATACGGTTTGACTGGGTCTATTATCCCGATGGATTGCCTGACAAGGACACCGCGGTCCAGCCTATATCGTGGGGGCAATTAAAGCACCTCATCAGGGGACGGAGTAGCTCCTCTCAAGATTCACCACAGGTTGGGAGGAGAATAAGATGAACTTTTTGGTGCTATTGCTCGTTGTGTTGTACGCTACTCGTGCTGAGACTCAAGATTTCGTCTGTGGATTCCGGCCGGAATTCGAGGGTGCTCCCAAGGGGATTGCAGGGGCTTTAGGGGCTGCTGGGGATGGGGACGCATTCTACCGCCGTGGAATCATTCACCCCGTGATCGTGTTCGGGAAATTCAAAGATCAGGAAGCTCCTATCAACCTGAGTGATCCTCTTTTGGATCGCGCAGGAGAGCCCAACAAGAGCGTCGAAGATTTATTAGACCCCGATCAAAAAGGCAGTTTGGCACATTATTTTTGGGAGATGTCAAATGAGACTTTGACTTTGGCTGCATCTCCCGGCGGTATTGACACGAAATAGCACTCATACGATGACGCGTTCCCCTTCGGTGGACATAGTGATTTAGAGGTCAAACGAACGAGGCACCTGCTGTGCCCGCGCCCCGTGTAAAAACGCGTCGTCCGGGCGCGGCCAGCGCATTGCGTACTGCCGGCTGCGCTGGCGGCGGTAGCCCGCATCGCAGCAAACGGGCCGTAAGCTCGCTTTGCAGTTCCCGATGTTCGGGTCGGCCCCAGAGGTTCCACAGCTCGTGCGGGTCCTGCTCCAAGTCGTATAGCTCGCCCTGATCTTGGCCGATGTAATAGACCATTTTGTGCCGCTGGCCGCGCATCATCACCTGATAGTTGTCCTCGCAGAACACCCACTCGCGCGGCGCGCAATCCGCGGCTCCCTCCAAGTACGGCCGCAGCGAACGCCCCTCCAGGTAGCTAGGCACTTCCACGCCCGCCGCTTCTAGAATCGTCGGCCCCAAATCCATCAACGAAACCAAGTCGCCGACCGCATCGCCCTTTTGCGTCCGCCGGCTGTCGCGCACAATCAGCGGCACGTGTACTATCGGATCGTACATCAACCACTTGTACGCTAGCCCGTGATCGCCCAACAGCTCGCCGTGATCAGAGCAGAAAAGAAGCAAGCTATTGTCCAAAAAGCCTCGCGTCTGAAGCGCATCGAGAACCTCGCCTAACTTCTCATCCACCGTGGTGATCTTAGCGTAGTAGTGCCTCCGCATGTGGGCGATATCCTCTTCGCTGGGCGAGTACATGTCGATCGCGGATTCGTGCTCGGTCTCAGCGTGCGTCTTTTTTTGCGCCGCGTGCTGGGGCGGTTTGTCCGCTAACTCGCCCTCGCGTAGCACGCGCGGCGGCATTGGACGCCCCGCGTACTGCTCCAAATGCCTCGGCAGCGGGTCCCACGGCTCGTGCGGGCCGGTAAAACCTACTTGCAAGAAAAACGGTTGTTGGCCCTTGTAATCGCGAATCCAAGTAAGAGCCGAGTCGCCGATAAAGACATCCGAGTGAAAGCGCTCCTCCAAGTGCCAAGGGACGCCTTGATATTTCTGTAGCCAATCGGGATCGGTCTTATTGCGGTCGTTGGGCCGCTCCAAGCCGTGAATCCGCAGATAGCGGCCCCAATCGTCGTCCGCCCAGCCCGAGTCAAGGTTCTTGCTGGTGGGATTCTCCACCACGACCCGCTCGTGGAAACCCCCGGCGACATCGCGTGGGGCAAAGTGCATCTTGCCGATGTTGACGCAGTGATAACCCGCGTCGTTGAGGTCTTGCACCCAATTGCGATGACTAGCCCAGTGGTCAAAACTGTACACGCCGGTATTGTGCGGGTACATACCCGTGAAGATCGCCGCCCGCGAGGCAATGCAGGTCGCGCCCGGGCAAAAGGCATTGCGGAAGGAAAGCCCCTCCGCGGCTAAGCGGTCCATGGCCGGCGTAATCGCGTAGTCATAGCCCCAAGCACCGATTGTGTCGAAGCGCTGTTGGTCGGTCATAATGAGAATGATATTGGGTCTTTCTAGCATGGTACTTTCTCCTTTAGCAACCCCGAATGACTTAAACGATTCGAGAGTCGGGTCGTCTTGTGAATACTATTCTGCGTCCATCTGCGCCGTCTGCGGATTATTTTATGGATGTAGGATTGCTATATCTCCTCCAATCCTGCTTCTGCGAGTGCCCCCAGTAGCGACGGCACACCAAAGAACACCAAACTCAACGCGGTCGGGTGCATAGCTACCGCACCCCGATAATCCGGACGGTCGCTCCAGTCCTGTTGGTCAATCAATTCGGCGAGCACCGCGCGCCCTACCTCCAGATAAGCCTGCTCCCCGGTCAGTCGCCAAGCGTACGCCAGCGAGCCGCAGAGCACGCCGTGGTAGCTTTGGGCGCGGGCAAACTCGTCGTCAAAAACGCCTTTGCCGCCGCAAAACCAATCGACGGCCCGCACGAAAACCTCGGCCACATCCGCGCGCCCAGTCATCCTATGTAGCCGCTCCAGTCCGACCATCAAATAGTGCGTCTGATAGCCCTTCTGCTCCTCGTAGGGCAACACCCGCTTTAATGCAGTGAAGCTCCCCCGCAGTGCGAGGAATTCTTCGTCGCTAAACGGGACCGCCGCGCCCATCTCCACCGCGAGAGTCGTACCCTCAGTGGCCATGCCGTACGGCCCTTGGTCGGACAGCTTGCCCTCAGTAGATACCTGAAAGCGCTTGTGCCAGCTACCGTCCTCGTTTTGGCCGCGAGCCACCGCGTCGTACATCTCTTCGGCGCGGCGCATAAAGCGCGCTTCGCCGGTCAATTCGTACAGGTAGAGCAAGCCCCGCAGCGCATTGCCGATGGAGCGCAAGCTGAAGCTGTAGCGCGGGTCTTCGCTCCAGCGGTAGCGCAGGAAAAATTCCCCGGCCTCGCGCAAGACCTCCCGCGCCCGCTCGTCGCCGCTCAAGTAGTAGTAATCAACCCAGTTGTCGATGAAGGTATGCGAAGCGCACGGCTCGTCGCCAAAGTGATCCATGCTGTGGCGGAAACAGCCGCCGACCATGTAGGGCCGAAACGGGTGATAGTGGCAAGTATCTACGTCCAGCGAGTGCCGGGTCATGGCCTCGCCGAGTGCGTAGTAGCGCCCCTCGCCCGTGCGCAAGTACTGCAACCACACGGCGTGGCGCGGGTCCCATTCGCTGTTGCACCAACCCCAACGGCCCTTGAAGCGCCAGCCGCCCTCGCTCTCTTCCCAAGTGGCCATCACGTCGCCCCAATCGAAAAACCCCTTCCAGCGATAGCGCTCGATATGCCCTTCCATCCAAGCGACAAAGCCCGTCAACATGCGGTCGGAGCGCGGGAATTCCGCGCCGGTTGCCAAGCCGCCGACCGCCCCGCTCTGCACTACCCAATCCGGCTCAACGCTCACCTGTGGCGGATGTAAAAGGCCCTGCAGCCGCTCGCCATCGGCGGAACCGGCGCGAAAAAAGTCGACGAAAAACTCGCTGCTCTTCGCCGTGCCCGTGCCGTCGGCATAGACCCCTTCGCCCTCGTGCCAAGCCACCTCCTCAGCGTAGCGTTTGCAACTGAGCCGCTGGCCCTCTGGGTCGCGCCAAAAAAAGACATCGATGCCTTGCGCACCTAGGCCGAGAGCCTTGGGATATTCCTCGGCCATGTAGCGCAGCGCGACGCCGACGCCAGCGCAACCGTTCTCAGCGCAAATCCAGCCGGCAGCCCGCTCGCCCTCGGCCCGCGTGGCGCGTTCAACGCCCTCGTACTCCTCCCAAGAGAAGTGATTGTCCGACCGCTGCGAGAGCAATGCGTAGCGCTCGGGAACCCAAGCCCCCTCCATGACCCGTCCAGCCCCGACGCGCCAAGTTCCGCTGCCTGCGGGCAAGAGCGGGACGCGCAAACCCAGCTCATCCACCTCGGTCTCGCGCGGATTGCAGGTGACGATCACCGTGTGCACCACTCGCACCTGCGCCTTGCCAGCATAGGCGTAAATCCGCGTCGCAAAGCGCAGCGGGCGGTAGCCGACGTAGTGGTGCATGGGCGCGGTGGACTCGTAGGCCCCTCGGCAGCAAATCACCGCCCGCAAGGGACCGGCCTCTTCGATCTCAACGGCGTATTCCTCCACGCCCTCTGACGCGTAGATCCGCCGCTGCGTTCCTCCGGCAAACTCCGACTCGGAAATTTTGGCCCAAGCGTCGCCGCCGCCCCGAGGTGCAACTTCCACCTCGGAGACAAACGACCCCTCATCTAGCTGCCCTAGTTCTACCCCATCAAAAAGCGCGAATGCCTTTTTGCCAATGCCAAAGCGCAGGGGTCCAGTACACACCTCAAAGCGATCTTCCCGCTCGGCGATTTCCACGCCTTGAACGCTCGCCGCGGCTTTTTCGTCCGTACATCTCAAGATGTACACGACCTCCTGCCCCGCTTCCACATCGGCCTGAAAATCCACCAAGACCCACTTCGCGCTCTCGTCCGGCCAGCGGCCCAAAACCCGTAGCTGCACCGGGACATCCCGGCCCTGTGCGTCCTGCAAAGACAGGTTTTCCACACCTGCTACGGCACCTTGGGGTAGGGGGACGCCCCTCGTCAGGGGGTACTTTCGGCGGGTAATGCCCTCGGTCTCTACTACTTTTAAGGCAATGCCTTCATCGGGTATGCTCACGTGACTTCTCCTTTGGCCTCATCTGTGCGGCGAGGGAAAATAAGCAAGCGACCCACGCCCCACCAACCCGCATTGACCCACCTCCGCGCCCCTCCTATCTTCTCGCTGCCCAAGCCAAAGGAACCGCCACCGTGAAACCAGACCAAGACCTGAACGCCCAACAGCTCCTTCCAGCAATCCAGCGCTTTTTAACCCTTACCGGTGCCAAGATCCTCGATCTCGACAGTACCTGGGATCCGGATCTCGGCACCCCAGTCTTCACCCAGCAGGGGCGCTACACCACCCGAGGCTGGACCGAGTGGACCCAAGGCTTCCAATACGGCTGCGCCATCCTCCAGTACGACATGACCGCCGACGCGCGCTTCCTCGCGCTCGGCCGCGACCGCACCATCGCACACATGGCACCGCACGTCTCGCACGTCGGCGTCCACGACCATGGCTTTAACAATCTCTCTACCTATGGCAACTTGCGTCGCCTGATGCTAGAAGGCCGCATTCCGCACGATCAGCGCGAGCTGGACTTCTACGAACTAGCCATCAAACTGTCCGGTGCCGTGCAAGCCGCGCGCTGGACTGAGACTGCGTACGGCACGGGCTTTATCCACTCCTTCAACGGCCCGCATTCGCTCTTTTCCGACACCATGCGCTCGCTGCGCATCTTAGGGACCGCACACCAGCTAGGCCACGCCCTGATGGGCGAAGGCGACAAGCGCATCAACCTGCTCGGCCGCTTAATCGAACACGCCCAAACCAACGCCCGTTTCAACGTCTATTACGGCGAGGGGCGCGACGCGTTTGACACACCCGGTCGCGTAGTCCACGAATCCATCTTCAACACCCGCGACGGCCAGTACCGCTGCCCCAGCACCCTCGACATGGACTCGCGGTTTGTCGTGGGTGCTTACGGGCTACGCCGAGCAGCTAGAGTACTTCGCCGCCCTCAGCGAGACCGACGTCGAGCCTTTCGGCTCTAAGGCCGACCTCGTGCAAACCATGGAAAAAGCCGCCTCGGCCACCGCTGAATTCCACATCGCCAACAGCTTTGCCGACGGCGTACCGTTTTGGGACACCGGCGCACCTGGAGTCGCCTCTTTTGGCGCGATAACCGACCAGCCCTCCGACCCGTACAACGACGTCGAGCCGCTCGACAGTTCGGCCGCAGCCATTTGCGGTCAAGGGTATTTGCGCTTGGGCAACTATTACTTGTCCAAGGGAGACGCAGCGAAAGGGACGCGCTATCGCGCCGCGGCCTTCACCATTGCCCGCGCCCTCTTAGAGGAACCGTATCTCGCCGTCGATCCCCAACACCAAGGCATCACCCTCCACGCAATCTACCATCGTCCCAACGGCTGGGACTACGTGCCCCAAGGCCGCAAAATCCCCTGCGGCGAGGCGGCCATGTGGGGCGACTACCACACAATGGAGCTGACAAACCTGATCAAACGCGAAGCCGAAAACGCCCCTTACCCACTCTTCTTCCACTAGCGAGACCTACCGTGAAAATCACTGCCATCACCCCCATCATCGCCCGCTTCGGCAACCGCCCCCGCGTCTTGGTCAAAGTCGAGACCGACGAAGGCATCACCGGCTGGGGCGAGACCTACTCCATCGGCCCCGACCTAGCCGTCGGCCCCACCGTCGATTATTGCTTTGAGCTAATCAAGGGCATCGACCCTCGGCGGATCGAGTTCATCATGATGAAGCTGCACCAGCAGTTTCGCTTTCCACCGGGCGGGATCGGCCTGTCGGCTATCTCCGGCATCGACCACGCGCTGTGGGACATCTCCGGCAAAGCCGCGGGCGTCCCAGTCTATCAGCTCCTAGGAGGCCACACCCGCGACCGGGTGCGCGTGTACCGCGGGATCGGCGGCCGCGACGGCAAAGAGGCCGCCGACCAAGCCCGGCGTCTGAACGAGGAATACGGCTTCACCGCCTTCAAAACCAGCCCCTATCAACTCGA
This sequence comes from Candidatus Latescibacterota bacterium, assembly GCA_021295675.1. The sequence goes on from JAGWBY010000090.1 coordinate 20,386, forward strand.
TCCCGACGCCAACCGCTGGGGCCGAGTCTGCGCCGAGGCGACCAAGTATTTTGAAGAACTGCGCGTCAACTGCCCGGACGACTGGGAGTTTGCCTTCGATCCGCACGCCAAGATCTTCGAGCCGATTCGCGCCTTGCAGCTAGCCAACGCCCTCGCGCCGTACGACCCCTTTTTCTACGAAGAGCCGCTGCGCCCCGAGCACATTCCGGCGTGGACCAGCCTCAAGTCGCAAATGCAGGTGCCATTGGCTACCGGCGAGAGCCTCTACGCCCGCTTCGAGTTTCTCAACCTGATAGCCAACCAAGGTGCCGACATCATCCAACCCGACATCTGCGTCTGCGGCGGCCTGCTCGAAATGCGCAAGATCAACGCCATTGCCGAAGCCCACTACATCAGCATCGCCCCGCACAATCCTATGGGGCCGTTGGCAACTGCGGTCAACCTACACTTCTGCGCCTCGGCACCTCGAATACCTCCTGCCGACCGAATCCGAGTGGAACGACTGGGTGGACGAACCCTATCTGCCCAAAGACGGCTACTTAGAGTTGCGACCGGATCGACCGGGGCTAGGCGTCGAAGTCAACGAAGAAGCCATCGCCGACAACGAATACATCCATTGGGAGCGCTCCAGCCCGACGCGTCCCGACGGCTCGACCGGGTACATCTAATGCTCAGCCGCGACCACACCGCGCTCGTCCTCATCGACATTCAGGGCAAGCTGGCCTCGCTGATGCACGAGCGCGAGGCACTCTACCGCCAGCTACAGATTCTCGTCCAGGGCGCGCAGGTCCTAAAGTTGCCCATTCTATGGCTGGAACAGTACCCCAAAGGACTTGGCCCCACCATTCCCGAGGTCGCCGACCTACTCTCCGACCAAGAACCACTGGCTAAAACCTGCACTTTCCAAACCCAACTGCGCCAGAGCGACCGCCGCCAAATTCTCCTAGCCGGGATCGAAAGCCACATCTGCGTCTATCAGACTGCCCGTGATTTGCTGGACTCGGGCTACCAAGTCGAAGTCGTCGCCGACGCGGTCTCCTCGCGCACAGCCGAAAACAAGGTGCTGGGGCTGCAAAAAATGGCGTCCGCTGGCGCGCAAATCACCGCGGTGGAAATGTGTCTATTTGAACTGCTACAGGAGGCGGGGACGGCGGAGTTCAAGCAAATTGCCGCCTTGGTAAAGTGAGGAGTGTTGTTGCCTCTGAGGAACAGCGTTGTTCCCACAAGGCAACAACATGGCGCATACAGCACACAACGCTACCAGAGGGAACGGGCATCTACCAAGCATGGCCTACCTTTTGCTTATAGAGGCTATCGCTTACATTTGCCAATGGAGGAACTTCTGGTGCCCGAACAGCCGCCCAATCCCACCCAACCCACTGAATCCACCCTCGCGCTCAGCTTTCTGCGCGAGGATATTCAGGACCTGCGTCAAGATGTGCGCCAAATACACGAGCGCATCGATCAGACCAACGGGCGCATCGACGACCTACGCACCGAAATAAGCGGACACATCGGCCAAACCAACGGGCGCATCGACGATCTGCGCACCGAGACCAACGGACGCATCGACGACTTAGCCAAACAGCTCGATTCGCGCTACGCGCGGCTAATGGCCATGCTCATTGCCTGCACCAGCATCCTCGTCACCACCATGGGCGCGGCCGTCGCCGTACTCAAGTAACGTCCTAAGCTCGCTCCGGGAACCGCTCCCGGTACTCCCGATCAAATTCTTCACTGCCGTCGTCGAGCCGCACTTGAAGGTCCATTCCCGGAGAAAAACCGGTGATTTTGCCAGCGGTGAAATCGCTCCGATACCCTCCGCCCGGTGCCCACAACTCCCGACCGTCGGGCCAGCGCACGACGTGTATTTGGCGCACCGGTTCTTTCGCAAAGTCCGGCTCGACGCGCAGGCGTTCCACAGCATCCCGGTCCAACTCGACCCCCAAGCCCGGAGCCTCCGGCACCCGCAGATGCCCACCCTCCACGGCAAACTCCTGCACCAAAACGTGCGAATAGATGTTGACGCAGGGAATCGCCGGCCAGCGCGCTTGGTTTAGCACTGCCCCCAAGTGCGCCGCAAAGGTCGCCGTCAGGCCAGTGCCCACCATCTGCAACCAGAACGGCATTTGCGCCCGCGCCGCCAAGCTGCCGTCGCTCAAGACGCGGCTCACCCCACCGCCAATGACAAACCCGTCGCACACGCCCTCGCGGATCGCCGTCATGGGCGGTGGCTGACCTATGTGCATGGCGATTGGACTTTGAATCTTGCGCCGCAGGAGCTTGTTGCCCTCCACATCGTCCTGCGGAATCGGCGACTCGACGATCGCCAGACAAGCATTGTCTCGCTCTAAGCGCCCAATGAGCGGGGCGGCTTGGTCAACCCCCAGCAACATGGTGTTGAAGTCGGCGTCCAGCTTGAAGTGCTGAGAAGTGGCCTCATTCACGGCCTGCAACTGCGCTGCAATGTCGTACCAAGGCCGCGCCTTGACCTTCATAGTGGTGAAGCCATGTGCCTCGGCCGCGCGCGCCTCGGCCGCCCACGCTGCCGGCGGCATACTTTGCGCCCACCAAGAAACCGGACAGGCGTCGCGATGCTGCGGCCCCATCAGCCGGTGGCAGGGTACGCCTAAGTGCTTGCCCGCCGCGTCGAACAGCGCCATCTGCAAGCCGGCCCCCAGCGAGTCGTCCCACAGCACCTCGAAAACATTCCGGCCGCGCACGCGGGCAAACTCCGCTTCGCGCGAGTGGCCCCACGTATATCCCTGAATCGTCTCGCCAATGCCAACAACGCCGCCCTCGGTCTCCACCTCGATCAACTCGACGATGGACCAACCCGGCCCATAGACTTCCATGGTGTCGGCGCAGCGCTCGTGGAACGGCACGTGTAGCACGGTGCGCACGACGTCTTTAACAACACAAGAACTCATTGTATCTCCTCGCAGGCCCTACTCGGCCATCCGCCTGAGTACTGCGTGTAAGATCCCCCCGTTGCGGTAGTAGTTAATCTCCACGGGGGTGTCTATCCGGCATAGCACCGCAAAGCGCTTTTCGCCCGCAGCGCTCTTGGCCACCACCTCCAACACCTGCCCCGGCTGCAAGTCGTCGTCTAGCCCCTCGATATCGTATGTCTCCTCGCCGGTCAGCCCCAACGCGTGGCGATCGTCTCCGGGGGAAAATTGCAGCGGCAGAATGCCCATTCCAATCAGATTCGAGCGGTGGATGCGCTCATAGCTCTCGACGATTGCGGCCTTGACGCCCTGCAGGAAGGGACCTTTGGCTGCCCAGTCGCGGCTCGAACCCGATCCGTACTCCTTACCCGCGATAATGATCGAAGGCACGCCTTCTTCGATGTAGCGCATCGCCGCGTCGTAGATAGTCATCTGCTCGCCCGAAGGCAAATGGCGCGTCAAGCCCCCCTCAACGCCGGACACCAGTTCGTTGCGGATGCGGATATTGGCAAACGTGCCCCTCATCATCACTTCGTGGTTGCCGCGCCTAGAGCCATAGCTGTTCCAATCCTTGCGCTCGACGCCGCGATCGGCGAGATACTCGCCTCCCGGACTGCCGGCAGCGATTGAACCAGCCGGTGAAATGTGGTCGGTCGTCACACTGTCACCTAACTTGGCCAAGACGCGCGCGCCCTGAATCGGCTGGATCGGCTGGACTTCCTTGGTGAGGCCGTCGAAGAAATTCGGCTTGCGAATGTACGTGCTCTCCTCGGCCCAAGCGTAGCGCGTGCCCTCGGGCACGGGAATGGCGTTCCAAGTCTCGTTCTGACGGAACGCATTGCCGTATTCTTCCTCGAACATCTTCGGCGTCAGCGAGCGGGCAACCGCGTCGCGAATCTGGTCCTGCGAGGGCCAGATGTCGCGCAAGAACACCTCGCGGCCCGCTTGGTCGCGGCCCAGCGGCTCGCGCTCAAAGTCAATCGTCGCCCGGCCCGCGAGCGCGTAGGGCGAGGAAATTGGCCCTCGTCAACGCGTGGACCCGGCCCTCGAAATTGCGGTTGCCGCTGAGCACGCTACACACCACCAAATCGTTGTCGGCCACAGCCGTGGAGATTTCTTCGGGCAAGGGACCCGAGTTGCCGATACAGGTCGTGCAACCATAGCCGACCGTGTGGAAGCCGAGGGCCTCTAGGCTCTCGGTGAGGCCAGCCGCGTCGAGGTAGCGCGAGACGACCCGGCTGCCCGGCGCCAAGCTGGTCTTGACGTAGGCCGGGACCGAAAGACCCCGCTCGGCTGCGTTGCGCGCCAACAGCCCCGCCCCCACCATCGCGCTTGGATTGCTGGTATTCGTACAAGAGGTGATAGCGGCGATGAGCACGGCACCGTGGTCCAACTCAACCGCCCCCTGCTCGCCCAAATCGACGGCGACCTTTTTGCCGCTGTCCTCCACCTCAAAGCGGTCCGTTAGCGAATCGGCAAAGGCGCTCGGCACGTCCTTGAGCGCGACCCGATCCTGCGGCCGCGTCGGACCGGCCAAACTCGGCTCAACCGTACCCATATCCAGCGCCAAGTGCTCGCTGAAGATGGGATCAGGAGCGTCAGCGTGGTAGAACATGCCCTGCGCTTCCATGTACGCTCGCACCCGCTCAACCACCGCCTTCTTGCGCCCGGTGAGCGCCAAATACGCCAGCGTCTCCTCGTCAACCGGAAAAATGCCCATCGTCGCTCCGTATTCCGGGGCCATGTTGGCGAGGGTCGCCCGGTCGGCCAAGCTCAGCTCGCTCAAGCCCGGGCCGTAAAACTCGACGAATTTGCCCACCACGCCGTACGCCCGCAGCATCTGCACCACTGTCAGCACCAAGTCCGTCGCCGTCGTCCCAGTGGGCAAGGCACCCGTCAGTTTGACGCCGACCACTTCGGGCAAAAGCATGTAGATCGGTTGCCCCAACATCACGGCCTCGGCCTCGATGCCGCCCACGCCCCAGCCGAGGACGCCGAGGCCATTGATCATCGTCGTGTGGCTGTCCGTGCCCACTAGGCTGTCGGGGTAGAACTCGCCGTCCTGCTCCTGCACCACCTGCGCCAGATATTCCAAGTTGACCTGATGCACGATGCCAGTGGCCGGCGGCACCACGCGAAAATTGTCGAACGACTCCTGCCCCCAGCGCAAAAACTCGTAGCGCTCGCGGTTGCGCT